>JAJRSD010000032.1 GCA_024278975.1 Bacteroidota bacterium | reverse complement strand
TTTTTTTACAATTATTTATATTTGACATTTTGGGACATTAACTCAGTTGGTTTAGTCCGTCAGCCGACGGATGACAGGGTGGAAGTCGCTGGTTTTTTTACAATTATTTATATTTGACATTTTGGGACATTAACTCAGTTGGTTTAGTCCGTCAACCGACGGATGACAGGGTTGAAGTCGCAGGTTTTTTTTACAATTATTTATATTTGACATTTTGGGACATTAACTCAGTTGGTTTAGAGTGTTACCTTGACAGGGTAGAAGTCACTGGTTCGAATCCAGTATGTCCCACATATTTTCTAAAACTAAACTTCGAAAACCTTAAAACGAGTGTTACCGGGGTAAAATTTATTAATCAATTTTTAGGATGAAAAAAATATTACTTTTACTCATTCCCTTTTTAATTCTCTCAACTTTTTGTTTTTCACAAAATCCAATAATACCAGCCGGAATGTATATTGCCGATCCGTCGGCGCACGTTTGGAACGATGGCAAACTTTATCTTTACGTCTCGGTTGATGAGAGTGCAGATTACTACTGCTCGTACCGGCATCATATTATGTCAACCTCCGACATGATAAATTGGGAAATCACCGAAAATGTATTTTCATCGAAAGGAGAAAACGACCAGATTTCTTATTCTGATAAATTACTTTTTGCCCCCGATTGTATGTTTAAAGATGGTACATATTACATGTATTATTGTCAACCCGACAATACTGCTGCAGAGGGAGTTGCAACCAGCAAATCGCCAACCGGCCCGTTTGTAAACGGAAAAAAAATGCAACTTACCGGAATTGAGGAGATCGACCCATCTGTTTTTATTGACGATGATGGTGAAATATATTATATGTGGGGGCAGTTTGAAGCGAAAATTGCAAAACTAAAACCCAACATGACAGAAATTGACACCTCAACCATCATTACAAATTTAGTTACCGAAAAAGAACATTTTTTCCACGAAGGTGGTTTTATGACCAAACGAAACGGTATTTATTATTTTGTTTATGCCGATATTAGTCGTGCAAATCGCCCAACTTCTATTGGTTATGCAATGAGTGATTCGCCATTGGGCCCATTTAAATATGGTGGTGTAATTGTCGATAATGCACACTGCGACCCAGATACGTGGAATAATCATGGGTCGATTGCAGAGTTTAACGGTCAGTGGTATGTATTTTATCATCGCTCGACACACAATAGTCAAATGATGCGAAAGGCATGTGTTGAACCCATATTTTTTAATGATGATGGTACAATTATCGAAGCAGAAATGACTTCGCAGGGAGCTGGGCCGGCATTAAATGCTTTTGGTAAAATTGAGGCAGAACGCGCTTGCTTGCTTTTCGGGAACACCAGAATTCAACTGTTCGAGCCAGGAAATGAGGAGTTGGGAGGAATTAAAAATTCAGATAAAGCAGCATATAAATATATCGATTTTAAAGATGGTGTCGAAAAGATTGAACTCAACGTAAAATCATTAAAAAACGGAGGTGCTGTCTCCATTCATTTAAATCAGCCATGGGGAAAACAAATCGGATGGATAAATATTCCTGCAAGCGAAAAAAATATCTGGGAAATAGTTTCGGGCAAAATTGAAAAAACAGATAATATTCATGCTGTTTGGTTATCATTTCATGGAAAAGATGAGGACCTTTTTGAGTTAGACTGGTTTCAGTTTAAGAAATAGATTTCGCATATAACAATAAAAAAAGCCACTCCGCAATTGGAAGTGGCTTTCTTTATTGTTAAAGTATTGAGCCCGAACTACTCCGTGTTGTTCTTAAAAACAATATTTATTCTCTTCAATCATTTTGTTGGCAATACTTTGGCGTGCAGCTTTTACATTTACATCTTTTGCACAAGTATAATGGTTAATTCCTTTCATAAACAGTTTGCGTTCGTCATCGTTTTCAACAAACGAATTAATTGCATCTTTTGCCTCTTTACGAATATATTCTGCTGAGTCGTAAACTAATACGTCGAGCATGTTTTTATTAATCGAAGCATCTAATCCAAGAATTTCATCTTTTTTCTGAACACGTAACAATGTCGATTCAGTAACATAAATACGCATTACAATATTCGAAATGTTATTCAGAATTTCCTGTTCGGTCATCATTTTACGACCGAATGTTTTTGAAACAGCTGTAAGTAACATTTTCGCTACCGATTTAAAATTACTAACCGTTTCCTTTTTATTTTCGTAGTAGCCTTCAACACAACAACTGCAACCTTCAAGTTTCGATAATCCGGCAACAATTGCTTCACCCTGTCCATATAAATCGTAATCTTTTTTAGCACCACGTTTGTTAAGTGTATCTATTGTAACCAAACGATTTATTTCGTTAGTACCCTCAAAAATACGGTTGATACGTGAATCACGATAACCGCGTTCGATAGGCATTTCGGCAGAATAACCCATTCCTCCGTGAATCTGAACTCCTTCGTCAACCACATAATCGAGCATTTCAGAACCATAAACTTTCAGAATTGCAGCTTCAACGGCGTACTCTTCAAAAGCTTTTACAATGGCCTTTTCTTTGCTCATTGAATCGATATTTGCCTCAACAAATTCATCCACATTACGACTTGCACGATAAACTGCCGACTCGTTTGCATACGTACGAATTGCCTGCTCGGCCAGTTTATATTTAATGGCTCCAAAAGTTGAAATTTCTTTACCAAACTGCTTACGTTCGTTTGAGTAATTCACAGACTGGTCGATTGCCATTTTTGCAGCACCAATTACATTACCACCCAGTTTAATACGTCCCATGTGAAGAATATCGAGTGCAATACGAAACCCCTTACCACGATCCCATAACATATTTTCAACCGGCACTTTACAATCTTCGAAGAAAATCTGACGTGTTGAAGAACCTTTGATACCCAATTTTTTCTCTTCAGGATTAAATTTCAATCCAGGGAAATTGCGCTCAACAATAAAAGCACTCAGAACACGGTCGTTATCAATTTTTGCAAATACGGTAAAAACATCAGCAAAACCGGTGTTTGTAATCCACATTTTCTGACCGTTAAGAATATAATGTTTCCCATCTTCACTCAAGGTAGCTTTTGTTTTTCCTGAATTTGCATCAGAACCAGCTCCCGGCTCGGTTAAACAATATGCACCCGCCCACTCGCCGGTTGACAATTTTGGGATATATTTTTGTTTTTGCTCCTCGTTACCAAAATAGAGAATTGGCATTGAACCAATACCTGTGTGGCACGAATAAGTTACGGCAAAAGAGTATGCAGAACCCATTACTTCGCTGGCAAGCATCGATGTTACAAACGACTGACCAAAACCTTCAAGTTCTTCGGGAGTAGAAATTCCGAGAATTCCAAGTTCACCTGCTTTATCTAATAATCCACGTACAAAACCTTCTTCTTGTTTATCAATTCTGTCGAGATTTGGCATCACTTCTGTATCCAAAAAATCGCGACATGTTTCCGCTATCATCTTCTGTTCCTCATCAAACTCTTCAGGAATAAAGATATCCTTGGCTTCAAGGTCTTGCACCATGAATTCGCCACCTTTTACTAACTTCTCCATTTTTTATTATTTTATTAATTACTATTTCTTCAACCATATTATCGCAATAGAATACATAAAAGTTTCGTGCTAAATATGTATCTATTTTGATTCTCTTTTCTTACAATTTTAACGACATGGCAACCAGTTCGGCAATATCGTAATTTTTTACCTCTTCGTTTTTATTGGCATATTTCAGACCATCTGTCATCATTACCATACAGTACGGGCAGGCAGTTGCAACAATGTCGGCACCAGTTTCCAGCACATCTTCAGTGCGTTCAATAAAAATCTCTTTATCTCCTTTTTCAGCCTCTTTAAACATCTGCCCACCACCGGCACCACAACACAAAGCAAAACTTTTGTTGCGTTTCATCTCCACAAGACTGGAAGAAATAGCGCCTAACACTTTTCGGGGAGCATTGTATTCGCCATTGGCACGCCCCAGATAACATGGATCGTGGTATGTAATTTTCTGACCTTTTAACTCTTCAGAATTAATATTCAATTTCCCTTCATCAATAAACTTTTGAAGGAATTGAGAGTGGTGAATCACCTCAAATTTTGCTCCATAATCGGGATATTCATTTTTGAAAGTATTGAAAACATGCGGGTCGCAGGTAATTATTTTTTTCACTTCGTACCCATCAAAAATCTCTATATTCATTAAAGCCTGCATTTGAAAAAGCATCTCGTTTCCGGCACGGCGGGCAACATCGCCACTCGATGATTCCTCGATACCGAGAACCGCGTAACTAACTCCCAAATGAGTAAGTACTTTTACAAAAGCCTGTGTTACTTTTTTATATCTGTCGTCGAATGCACCGGCACTTCCTACCCAAAAAAGGTATTCCGGGTTTTCTCCTTTGGCGAACAAATCAGCCATTACCGGTACTTCCACTTTTATTTGTGTTGTCATATTTAAGAATTTGGATGGAAAACGGAAGACGGAAGTTTATTTAACTCCGACCAATCTACGATTCTCCAATTCAACTATTTATAAATACTTATTCATTCAATTATTCCTGACAGTTTTTCTTCAACTATCTTTTTTATTTCAATTGCAATTTTTTGATGATCCAAAGTCTCCCTTTCTGACGGGGTGTATATATCTCCAGGATAACGAATATCAACACCAAAATCACTAAGATTTTTTGGGTCTATTTTAGAAAAACCAGACCCAAACTCAGAGCATTCAGCAAGCAAAAACTCAATATTATGTGTCTTCCTTATATCAACTCCTTTACTAATTAAGAAGGCTTTTAAAAATTTCTCAGCAGCTTGTTGACAATGAAAACAAATAGCGGAGGTAGCTATAATTTCAAATTCAGTTAGTTTATCCACCACCAACAAATCTTCATTTGCTTTTTGTATCCACTGTTTTAAATAAACAATAGTCTCCTGATTCATATTATCACCCCCTCCTTCATCACTTCTCTAACAATATGACCGACAATTTCCTTTTTCAATTTAATCTCCTCTTCGCTTTGAATCAGAATATCGGCAGGGATTTTACTAGAAGCAAGATTTTTTCTTAACTGGGCTTTGTAACTTCTCTTTTCACTAATACCCAAAGTTGTCTTTGTAATAATCATAAAATCGAAATCACTATTTGCTGAATAATCTTTTCTTGCACGTGAACCAAATAACATAATACGACTTTTAGGGAAAACTCGTTTACATGTTTTCTTAATAATATTTATTGCCTCCGAATTATTCATCCTGATTTGTTTGTATGCAAAAGTACTTCTTTTTTGACTACACCTTATTCATCTCTAAATTCTCAGCCCAAAGCATTCTGTCGTCTTGCGCAAATTGCCAGGGAGCACCATTATTCTCAATATTTGAGAATATAGAATTGAGTTCTGCGGGAGCCGCTGACTCCTCCATTACAATGTAACGGCGCAGATCGAGAATAATAGCAGGTTGATTAATATTTATGGGACACTCCTGTGCGCAAGCGTTACAAGTTGTACATGCCCACAACTCTTCGGCAGTAATATAATCGCCGAGCAGTGCTTTATTATCTGTCCACTCTTTCCCGTTTTTCACCATCTCCGGTCCCTTCTCTTTCATACGCTCGCGAACATTCATTACAATTTTACGAGGCGAGAGCAACTTACCGGTAATATTAGCCGGGCAAACTGAAGTACAACGACCACATTGAGTACATGCCAGCGAGTCCATATAATTTTTCCAGGTAACATCTTCCACATCTTTTACACCAAAACGTTCAATGGCTTCTTCTTCGCCTTCAGGAGGCTCAGCAAAAGCAGCTTCCGGGTCCATCATCAACTTAACCTCTTTGGTGATACTCTCCATATTGGTCATTTTTCCCAACGGATTCAGATTACTCAGAAACACATTTGGAACAGACATAAACACATGAAAGTGTTTTGAATAGGGCAAGTAATTGGCAAAAAAGAAGATACCGAGAATATGACCCCACCAGTTTATCTCGTGTAGTAAATGTGCAGTTTCGCCAGACACGCCGCTAAACCAACCTGCAATTATTTGGCTAACTGGATAGACACCAATAATTTCGTGCCCGGCAAGTTTCGTATCAACCAGATAAAAAGTATTCATCCCCAAAAGAGTAATCATCAGGAATAAAATAATCGACAGCGCGATGTTTGCATCAACATGCGATTTGTGTTTCATCTCGACACCGCCGAAACGTTTAACATTCATCGCTATTCTCCTGAACAGAAAAGCAACAATCAGAACAGCAATGATAAATGCAAAAATATCGCCTGATGCGAAAATGATATCATAAAAAATTCCCAGAAAGCCAAGAACACGTTCTGTTCCTGTCAATCCATCGATTACCATTTCGATGCTTCCCACAATAATTAAGAGAAATCCCCACCAAACAAGGGCGTGCATAAATCCGATTACCGGACGACGCATAATTTTGGTTTGCCCAACTGCTACTTTTAAAGTAATTGCAATTCGTTGTCCAAAATCTTTAACTGCAAAAGCGGGTTTGGTGAGTTTAAATAGTGCAATTAATTTTCGCGTTGTGTATGCAAAAACACCAAGGGTAACTAAAAGTGAAATGGCAAATAAAATTTGTTTTATCATCAGATAGAATTTTAGAATTTAGTTTTGGGAAAAATCTGTTTGAAAAGCCAATTAGAACGTCATTCTCCGCGTAGCGATCCCTTTGGGAGAACTTGATTCGGAATCTAAACCTACTAACTACAAAAGACCCTGAAATAAAATCAGGGTGACGCAATAAATGCATTTCATACATCTCCAAAAGCCTTCTCCCCTATTTATTTTTTGCTTCTTTAATAGCTTCAGAAAGTGCGGGCAAAACTTTTAGAGCATCGCCAACAATACCGTAGTCGGCATTTTCGAAAACCGGAGCATCAGCATCGTTATTTATTGCAACAATACATTTCGACGAGCTAATACCCGCCATGTGCTGAATTGCTCCTGAAATACCCACCGCAAAATATAAATTTGGAGCGATAATTTTACCGGTTTGTCCGGTGTGTTCTTCGTGCGGGCGCCAACCTTCGTCGGAAACCGGACGAGAACAAGCAGTTGCTGCCCCCAGTAAATCGGCAAGGTCTTCAATAACTCCCCAGTTATCAGCCGATTTTAATCCACGACCACCGGAAACAACTATTTCAGCATCACTTAACAATATTTTACCGGTTTGTTTCTGAACATCTTTTACAATAGTTTTAGCTTCTCCAACTTCGGCAGAGAAACTTTCAATTGTTGCAGAACCACCAGTTTCGATAACTTCGAATGAATTTTGAGAAAGCGTTAAAATCTTCATATCGGTTTTCAGAACCACATTTGCAGCAGCTTTTCCCGAAAATACTTTTTTAGAAACTGTAAAAGGTTCGGTTGAAACAGGAAGTTTTATTAACCCCGCTCCCACTGCTGCTTTCAACTTTACTGACAATCGCGGCGCAATTGCTTTTCCCGTATTGTTATGAGATATTACAACAACAGTAGCACCTTCAGCATTGGCAACCTGTGCCAGAATGCTTGTGTAAACCTGATTGTCGAGTGCTGTGTTTCCTTCTATCTTTACAATTTTTGAAGCTCCGTAAGCTCCAAGTTTATTTAATTCAACGTCGGCAACATCGCCAATAGAAACGGCTGTTAAAGACGTTCCCATCATTTCGGCAACTTTAGCTGCGTACGAGACCAGTTCAAAAGACAATTTCTTAAAAACTCCATCCCAATTTTCGGTATATACTAATACTGACATTTTTTCAATTTTTTCAGGTTAATGATTTAAAGAACTTTCGCTTCGTTTTGTAACAAATCAACCAATTCGGCAACGTTATCAGCATCAACCAATTTACATGGTGGTTTTGATGCCGGTAATTCGAACGCTATAAAATCGGTGAGAGTTTCAACCGCAGCAGCAGGAACTACAACCAACGGTTTTTTACGTGCCATCATTATTCCACGCATCGCAGCAATTCGTGGCTCTTTCGCAATACCTTTCTGAACAACAGCAACAAACGGTGTAGCAACAGAAACCTGCTCTCTACCGCCATCGATATCGCGGGTAATATCGACATTATCTCCCGAAATACTTATCCCCGAAACTGATGAAACAGAAGGAACATCTAACATTTCTGCTAACATTCCACCTACCATCGAACCATTATAATCACTCGATTCAATTCCCGAAAGAATTATATCGAAACCTTTATCTTTAACCGCCTCGGCAATTTGAGAAGCAACACCAAAAGCATCGGTTGCAACCGTATCAACACGAATTGCATCGTCGGCACCAATTGCCAAAGCTTTTCGCATTGTTGGTTCAGCATTTTTTTCGCCAACAGTAACAATAGTAACAGAACTTACCGAATTTCCGCTATCCTCTTTCAACTCCATTGCACGTGTTAACGCCAACTCATCCCATGGATTAATAATCCATTGTACTCCGGTTTTATCCAAAGCAGTACCATCACCAAATTTAACTTTGGTTGTTGTATCCGGCACATTTCCCAAACAAACTAAAACCTTCATTTATGTGTATTTAAATTAATCTTATTATTGAATTATTAAGAACAAAATTACACGAATATCTAGCTCAATAATCCTGCTCTTTTTTAACAAGTTGACAAATATAAAAACTGAGTTAAAACTAACCAAAAAATATACTAATTAATAGAATTTATTTTTTGGTAAAATAGAATGTATATCATGTGTTTGGGCATCTTTTATCGCATCAAAAGCAATGTCAACACAGCTTTAAAACAATCAAACAAATACTTCAAATATTTTCTGTCCAAAATACACCCGACCTAATTTATACTTGTTTTAAGTAAGAGTACCTAAAATTGACCGGATTACAACAATTTTATTCAAAATTGCACTATTTGTGAGGTCAAAATTGGATAACCCAGAAATGTCAAATAGCAATAAAACAAAGCTCAAACTCCGTATAGCAGAGAATATTAGAATTAAGAGATTTATTTATTCAACAAAAAAGAGGAATCAAAACTGATTCCTCTTAAATATATCATAGTTATAAAATCTATGCTTGTGCTGCCGGACCACCAAAATTCATTGGTGGCATCATTGACTCCGAACCTGGCTTTATATTTTTTATCGGCCCGTGTATTGCTTCGTATTTTTTCACGTTATCCTGCAATGCCATCAAAAGTCGCTTGGCATGTTCCGGAGTTAAAATAATACGTGATTTTACATTTGCCTTTGGAATACCCGGCATAATACGAACAAAATCTACCACAAACTCTGAACTCGAATGTGTAATAACTGCAAGGTTTGAATAAATACCCTGAGCCACTTCTTCACTTAATTCAATATTTAATTGTTGTGATTTTGGTTTACTATTTTCCATGATTTTAAATTTAATCGTTATCGTATTTCTTCGAATCCACCAGTCTGTCGTACTCTGATTTAGAACCTACAACAAGACTTTTATACTCTTTCAGACCAGTTCCGGCAGGAATTAAGTGTCCACAAATTACGTTCTCTTTTAGTCCGTCGAGGTAATCTGTTTTACCATTAATTGCGGCTTCGTTCAGAACTTTCGTTGTTTCCTGAAACGATGCTGCTGACAACCAACTACGGGTTTGAAGTGCAGCTCTCGTAATTCCCTGAAGAATCTGACTTGAAGTAGCAGGAATTGCATCTCTCGACTCAATAAGCTTTTTATCTTTTCTTCTAAGTTGAGAATTTTCATCCCTTAATCTTCTGGCCGAAATAATCTGACCAGATTTCAATCCTTCTGCATCGCCCGAGTCCTCTACAATTTTCTTATTATAAATCCAATCATTTTCAGAAGCAAATGATTGTTTATCTACAATTTGTTTTTCGAGGAAACGAGTATCACCCGGGTCAACAATTTCAACTTTCCGCATCATTTGGCGAATAATAATCTCGTAATGCTTGTCGTTAATTTTTACGCCCTGCATACGATAAACGTCCTGAACCTCATTCAAAATATACTCTTGAACTGCTGTTGGTCCTTTAATTGCCAATATATCGGAAGGAGTTGTTGCTCCATCAGAAAGTGGTGTTCCGGCTCTAATATAATCGTTCTCCTGAACAAGAATTTGTTTAGAAAGCGGAACCATGTATTTTTTGGTGTCACCCAACTTTGTAGTTACAATTATCTCGCGGTTACCACGTTTAATTTTGCCTAAAGAAACTTCGCCGTCAACCTCTGACACAACTGCCGGGTTCGATGGATTTCTTGCTTCGAACAATTCAGTTACCCGTGGCAAACCACCTGTAATATCGCCGGCTTTACCGGCAGCACATGGAATTTTAACAAGAATAGTTCCTGCTTCAACTTTCTCTCCATCATCAACAGAAATATGTCCTCCCACCGGAAGGTTGTACGAACGAATCATATTCCCATCTCCATCAAGAACTTTCAGAGTAGCATTCTTAGTTTTATCTCTGGTTTCAATAATAACTTTTTCGCTGTAACCGGTTTGTTCATCCGACTCTTCGCGATAAGTTACACCATCAATAAGATTTTCGAATTCAATTTTACCATCAAATTCTGTGATAATAACTCCGTTGAACGGATCCCATTCGCAAATGAGTTTTCCTTTTCTAATCTCTGCACCATTTTTCACATACAGTTTTGAGCCGTAAGGAATTGGATGAGTAGATAGTGGTATGTTAGTATTTTTATCTACAATTTTAAGTTCTGCCAAACGACTAACAACAATTTCAATATTCTCGCCTTCATCGTTTTTATATTTTACTGAACGTAATTCCTCAATATCAGCATAGCCATCATATTTTGCCTCAACCATTGATTGAGCCGAGATATTACCTGCAATACCACCAACGTGGAATGTACGAAGAGTAAGCTGCGTTCCGGGTTCTCCAATCGACTGTGCAGCAATAACTCCGGTAGCTTCACCTTTTTGAACTTTCTTGCCGGTTGCAAGATTTCTTCCGTAACACTTGGCACAAACTCCGGCTTTCGATTCGCAGGTAAGTACCGAACGAATTTCAACATTTTCGATGGGAGAATTTTCAATTATAGCACCAATTTCTTCTGTAAGCTCTTCGCCCGACTTAATAATTAAGTCGCCGGTTACCGGGTGAAAAATATCGTGAACAGTTGTACGACCAATAATTCTTTCGTAAAGAGAAGCAACTTCTTCTTCATTATTTTTTATTGAAGTAGCATTCAATCCACGCAATGTTCCACAATCGTCTTCAGATATAATAACATCTTGTGCAACATCAACCAAACGACGAGTAAGATAACCTGCATCAGCCGTTTTTAACGCTGTATCTGCCAAACCTTTACGAGCACCGTGAGTTGAAATAAAATACTCAAGCACCGAAAGTCCTTCTTTAAAGTTTGCAAGAATTGGGTTTTCAATAATTTGAGAACCAGTTGAACCAGATTTTTGTGGCTTCGCCATCAATCCCCTCATTCCACATAACTGCCTAATCTGCTCTTTCGAACCACGAGCACCTGAATCAAGCATCATATAAATTGAGTTGAAACCTTGTTTGTCGGTACTCAAAGTATTCATAACTGTTTGAGTCAGTTTAGAGTTAACATGTGTCCAGATATCAATAACCTGATTGTATCGTTCGTTATTGGTAATGAATCCCATGTTATAGTTATTGATTACCTCTTCAACTTCTTTGTAGCCCTCGCCAACAATCTCAGCTTTATTCTCAGGAATAATTACATCGTCGAGGTTAAACGATAATCCTCCACGGTATGCCATTATATAACCTAAATTCTTAATATCATCTAAGAAAGCGACTGTAGTTTTATTACCACTGATATTGAAAACATCAGAAATAATAGTTCTCAACGATTTTTTAGTAAGCAATTGATTTATATAACCAGCTTCTGGTGGTACGTTTTCGTTAAACATTACCCGACCAACTGTGGTCTCAATAATGTGATTAAAGAACTCACCATTTTCATCAATATCCTGAACTTTTACTTTTATAATTGCATGTATATCGATGGCTTTTTCAGCAAATGCGATCATCACTTCTTCAGCAGAATAGAAAGTCATTCCCTCTCCTTTAGAACCTTTGCGTGGTTTGGTCATATAATACAGACCCAAAACCATATCTTGCGAAGGAACCTGAATAGGTGCTCCGTTAGCAGGATTCAATAAATTGTGTGAAGCGAGCATTAACAGTTGTGCTTCCAAAATAGCAGCATTTCCTAACGGAAGGTGAACCGCCATTTGGTCTCCGTCGAAGTCGGCATTAAAACCGGTACAAACCAACGGGTGAAGCTGAATTGCTTTTCCTTCTATTAACACTGGCTGAAATGCCTGTATTGACAGACGGTGAAGCGTGGGTGCCCGGTTCAACATAACCGGATGCCCTTTTAATATATTCTCCAATATTTCCCAAACAACAGGGTCTTTTCTATCAACTATTTTCTTAGCCGATTTAACTGTTTTTACAATTCCTCTTTCAATTAATTTACGAATTACAAAAGGTTTGTAAAGCTCGGCTGCCATATCTTTTGGAATACCACACTCGTGGATTCGTAATTTTGGACCAACCACAATTACTGAACGTGCAGAATAGTCGACACGTTTTCCTAAAAGGTTCTGACGGAAACGCCCTTGCTTTCCTTTCAAACTATCTGAAAGAGATTTTAAAGCACGGTTATTTTCCGTTTTTACTGCGTTTGCTTTTCTTGAATTATCGAATAACGAATCTACAGCTTCCTGTAACATTCGTTTCTCATTTCGAAGAATTACTTCGGGAGCTTTTATTTCGATTAACCTTTTTAGTCGGTTGTTTCGAATAATTACTCTTCGGTATAAATCGTTCAAATCGGAAGTTGCAAAACGACCACCATCAAGTGGAACCAACGGACGTAAATCTGGAGGAATTACCGGCACAACTCTCACAATCATCCATTCCGGACGATTAATATTTCTACTTGCTCTGAATGCTTCAACAACTTGCAGCCTTTTTAATGCCTCGTTTTTACGTTGCTGAGAAGTTTCAGTATTTGCTTTATGTCGCAGAGTGTACGATAAGTTATCGAGGTCGATTCTGTTCAAAATTGAAAACAGAGCTTCGGCACCCATTTTTGCAATAAATTTATTTGGATCGTCATCGTCTAAAAGATGATTTTCCTTTGGAAGAGCATCCAGAATATCAAGATATTCTTCTTCAGTTAAAAAATCTAATTGTTTTACACCATCCACCTCTTTAACTCCTGCATTTATTACAACATAACGTTCGTAATAAATAATCATATCGAGTTTTTTGGTTGGAAGACCAATTAAATATCCAATTTTATTTGGTAGCGATTTGAAATACCAAATATGAGCCACGGGAACAACTAACGATATGTGCCCCATTCTTTCGCGTCGTACTTTTTTCTCTGTAACCTCAACACCACAGCGGTCGCAAACAATTCCTTTATATCGGATTCGTTTGTATTTACCACAATGGCATTCGTAATCTTTTACAGGACCGAAAATACGTTCGCAAAATAAACCGTCACGCTCGGGTTTATATGTTCTGTAGTTTATTGTTTCAGGTTTTAATACTTCACCAAACGATCTTTCCAGAATCTCTTCGGGTGATGAAAGACCTATTGAAACTTTTGAAAAACTAGTTTTCGCTTTATTATCTTTTCTGAATGCCATAATACTATTTAAAAATCATTAAAACAGAACCAACTCTCATCAAGAGTATTGAATTTACTCCATTCTTACACTAAGACCTAAACCTCTGAGCTCGTGTAATAATACATTGAGTGATTCAGGAATACCCGGCTGTGGCATTGGCTCACCTTTCACAATTGCTTCGTAAGCTTTTGCTCTACCCATTACATCATCAGATTTAACTGTAAGTATTTCCTGTAATATGTGAGCAGCTCCAAATGCCTCGAGTGCCCAAACTTCCATTTCACCAAAACGCTGACCACCAAATTGTGCTTTACCACCCAATGGCTGTTGCGTAATTAATGAGTATGGTCCGATTGAACGAGCATGCATTTTGTCTTCAACCATGTGCCCGAGTTTCATCATATAAATAATACCAACTGTTGCCGGTTGATCAAACGGTTCTCCAGTTTCACCATTAACAAGGTGGGTTTCTCCAAATCGTGGAACACCTGCTTTGTCTGTATATTCACATATTTCATCGAGAGTTGCACCGTCGAAAATTGGTGTTGCAAATTTCAACCCTAATTTCAATCCTGCCCAACCAAGTACAGTTTCGTATATCTGCCCGAGGTTCATTCTCGATGGTACTCCAAGTGGGTTAAGTACAATATCAACTGGTGTTCCATCTGCAAGAAATGGCATATCTTCCTGGCGAACAACACGCGAAACAATACCTTTGTTTCCATGTCGGCCTGCCATTTTATCACCGATCTGAAGTTTCCGCTTTTTAGCAATGTAAATTTTTGCAAGCTGAATAATTCCCGCAGGAAGTTCATCTCCAATAGTTACATTGTATCTTTCACGACGTGAAACAGCTTCTGCTTCTTTGTGTTTCATTATATAGTTATTGATTACTCTGAAGATCAGTTCGTTCTTCGCTTTATCGGTAGTCCATTTTACTGGGTTAATACTCAAGTAATCAAGCTCTTGTAATTGTTTTAAGGTAAACTTAACTCCTTTTGGAATAATCTCAGTTCCGTAGTAGTCCTTAACTCCTTGCGAAGTTTTACCACTAACAAGACCAAAAAGTTTCTCCTCGAGTTTAGTTTTAACGGCAGTAACTTCGCGTTCCAGTTTTTCATCAATCTGATCGAGAAGTGCTTTTGTTGCTTTACCTTTTTTATCTTTTGCTACGCGCGAAAATAATTTTTTCTCGATAACAACACCTGCTAACGAAGGAGATGCCTTTAACGATGCGTCTTTAACATCGCCAGCTTTATCTCCAAAGATTGCACGTAGTAATTTTTCTTCCGGCGAAGGATCTGATTCTCCTTTTGGAGTAATCTTACCAATTAAAATATCTCCGGCTTTAACAGTCGCACCAATGCGAATTAAACCGTTTTCATCTAAATTGCGAGTTGCCTCTTCACTCACGTTTGGTATGTCAGAAGTAAACTCCTCAACGCCACGTTTTGTGTCGCGTACTTCCAGCGTATATTCATCAACATGAATAGATGTAAATACATCTTCACGAACAATTCTCTCGGAAATAACGATAGCATCCTCGTAGTTATATCCCTGCCAAGGCATGAATGCAACCATAAGATTTCGACCTAAAGCCAGTTCACCACCATCGGTAGCATAACCTTCAGAAAGAATCTGACCTTTTTTAATACGTTGCCCTTTTTCAACAATAGGTTTCAGATCAACAGTTGTTCCCTGATTTGTTTTTGCATATTTCCGCAACGGGTATGTTACAACATCAGGTTCAAAACTTACAAACCGATCATTCTCTGCAACATCGTAACGTATAATAATTTGTTTTGCATCAACAAATTCTATTACGCCATCAAAGTCTGCTTTAATCAAAATTTCTGAATCAGCAGCAGCTCTGGCTTCCAAACCTGTTCCAACAATTGGAGCTTTTGGTCTTAACAGAGGAACTGCCTGTCGCATCATGTTAGAGCCCATCAAAGCGCGGTTTGCATCATCGTGCTCGAGGAATGAAATTAGCGATGCAGCTACTGAAGCAATCTGGTTAGGAGCAACATCCATTAATTCGACTTCGTTTTTCTCAACTACAGGATAATCACCATCAAGTCTGGATTTAACCTTTTCGTTAACAAAATTACCTTCTTCATCGATTGGCGCATTTGCCTGTGCAATAACATGTCCTTCCTCTTCTTCGGCAGTTAAATAAACTGCACCAGTTTCTGAAAGGTCAACTTTTCCTTCAGTAACTTTTCTGTAAGGTGTCGAGATAAAACCAAGCTCGTTGATTTTAGCAAAAACACATAATGAAGAGATCAGACCAATATTTGGCCCCTCCGGTGTTTCAATCGGACAAAGTCGTCCGTAGTGAGTAAAGTGAACATCACGTACCTCGAAACCTGCTCTTTCTCTGGATAAACCTCCAGGTCCCAGTGCCGACATACGACGTTTATGTGTCATTTCAGCCAATGGATTTGTTTGATCCATAAACTGAGATAATGCATTTGTACCGAAAAATGAGTTAATTACAGATGATAAAGTTTTTGAATTGATCAAATCAATTGGGGTAAAAACTTCATTATCTCTAACGTTCATTCTTTCGCGAATAGTACGAGCCATTCGGGCAAGTCCAACACCAAATTGGTTAAACATTTGCTCTCCAACTGTACGTACTCTTCTGTTACTTAAGTGGTCGATATCATCAACATCGGTTTTTGCATTTACCAATTGAATAAGGTGCTTGATAATTTCAATTATATCTTCTTTGGTAAGCACCCGGTTTTCGACATCAACATCTAAGCCTAGTTTCTTATTTATTCTGTAACGACCAACCTCTCCGAGATCGTATCTCTTATCAGAAAAGAAAAGTTTGTCGATTACATCTCTTGCTGTTGCTTCATCTGGCGGTTCAGCATTTCGTAGCTGACGATAAATATGAAGGACAGCTTCTTTTTCAGAGTTACAAGGATCTTTTTGAAGTGTATTATAAATAATAGCAAAATCTTGTTGATTCTGATCCTCTTTGTGTAAGAGAATCGTCTTCACTCCAGACTCAAGAATTTCCTCGATATGAGATTCTTCGATATCAGTTTCACGATCTATAATAACTTCGTTACGTTCGATGGAAACAACTTCTCCGGTATCTTCATCAACAAAATCCTCAACCCACGATTTTAAAACACGGGCTGCTAATCTTCTTCCAATAACTTTTTTCAGTTTGGCTTTAGATACTTTTATTTCGTCGGCAAGATCGAATATCTCTAAAATGTCTTTATCGCTTTCGTATCCAATGGCACGTAAAAGTGTGGTAACAGGTAATTTCTTTTTCCTGTCGATGTATGCAAACATAACACTGTTAATGTCGGTTGCAAACTCAATCCACGATCCCTTAAACGGAATCACTCGCGCTGAATAAAGTTTAGTACCGTTGGCGTGTAAGCTTTGCCCAAAGAATACTCCCGGCGACCTGTGTAACTGCGATACGATAACCCTTTCGGCTCCATTAATAATGAAGGTTCCTTTGGCTGTCATATAAGGTACAGTTCCAAGGTACACATCCTGAACCACGGTATCAAAATCTTCGTGATCAGCATCGGTACAGTACAACTTTAGCTTTGCTTTTAACGGCACACTAAAAGTCAGACCACGGTCTATACACTCCTGAATGGAGTATCTAGGTGGGTCAACTTGATAGTCGATAAACTCCAATACGAAATTATTTCTAGTATCCGTAATTGGGAAATTCTCTTCAAACACCCTGAACAGACCTTCAGAAACTCTATTATCGGGTGTTGTTTTTAACTGAAAAAAATCTTTAAATGATTTAACTTGTACTTCTAGGAAGTCAGGGTAATCAAACCTGGTTTGCGTGGAGGAAAAATTTATCCTCTCTTTTTTTGTTTGTACAGACATGTATTTATACAAGTTAATTATGTAAAATACTAAGACACAAAAAGGTTTAGAACCCCATCTCCGGTTGTCCGGGATAAGATTCTAAACCATATAACCCTTTTAAGAAAAGGTCTGATGCGTTATTTAACTTCAACCTCGGCTCCAGCTTCTTCCAACTGATTTTTAAGAGCTTCAGCTTCGTCCTTAGAAACTTTTTCTTTAATTGCTTTAGGAGCTGAATCTACAACTGCTTTAGCTTCTTTTAAACCAAGACCGGTTAATTCTTTAACGAGTTTTACAACTGCAAGTTTTGATTGACCTGCTGCCTTAATAATCACGTCAAATTCTGTTTGCTCAGCAGCAGCTTCTTCGCCATCGCCTGCGGCTGGTCCTACTACTGCTACTGCAGCGGCAGCTGGTTCAATACCATATTCGTCTTTAAGAATACCAGCTAATTCGTTAACCTCTTTAACAGTTAAATTTACCAACTCTTCTGCAAGCTGTTTTAAATCTGCCATTTTATTACTTTTTAAATTATTTCAAAAAAAATTATTCTTTCTCTTTCAGTGTATCAAGAACACCATGTATTATATCACCACCCGATTTTAACTGCGAAAGCAGAGTATTCATTGGTGATTGTAATAGAGCAATAACATCAGCAATAAGTTCGTTTTTCGATTTAACGGCAACCAGAACATCTAGTTGATCTGCTCCTATATAAATTGATTCTTCGACATAAGCTGCCTTTAATACAGGCTTGTTATGTGTTTTAGTGAAGTCTTTAATCAATTTAGCAGGAACATTCCCGTTTTCGGTAAACATTACTGATATATTTCCCTTAAGTGCATCGTAAAGTTCATCGGCGTTCTTTTCAGAACTTTCAAGAGCTTTACGTAGTAGAGTATTCTTAACAACAATCAGTTTTACATCTTGTTTAAAACATAGTCTCCTTAAATCACTGGTATCTTCAGCATTTAAACCGCTAATGTCGGCCAAGTAAAAATGATTGTATGAATCAATTTGTTCTTGTAAATTATTTATAATAACTTGTTTTTCTGAACTCTTCATAATTTCTCATTTTTAGTCTATAAACGACTTCGATTCTACTTCAATACCAGGGCTCATGGTACTAGAGATATAGACACTTTTGATGTAGGTTCCTTTGGCAGACGAAGGTTTAAGTTTATTAATCATATTCATAAACTCAATGGCATTCTCCTTAATCTTATCGGCGGTAAAAGATACCTTACCGATAGATGTATGAACAATACCAAATTTATCGACTTTAAAGTCGATTTTACCTTGTTTGACTTCGCTAACGGCTTTACCAACTTCCATAGTTACGGTACCACTTTTAGGGTTCGGCATTAATCCGCGAGGACCTAAAATACGACCCAACTGCCCAACTTTTCCCATAACCGGAGGCATAGTAATAATCACGTCAATATCCGTCCAGCCACCTTTTATTTTTTCGATGTATTCATCTAAACCTACAAAATCTGCTCCGGCATCTTTGGCTTCCTGTTCTTTTTCAGGAGTTACCATTGCCAAAACGCGTATCTCTTTTCCAGTTCCATGGGGTAACGAAACAACGCCTCTAACCATCTGGTTAGCTTTTCTCGGGTCAACTCCAAGTCTAACATCAATGTCAACAGAAGCATCAAATTTGGCATGAGTAATTTCCTTAACCAATTCTGCTGCTTCCTCGATAGAATATGCTTTGTCTTTTTCGAGTTTTTCCAAAGAAGCTTTTCTATTTTTCGTAATTCTGCCCATCGTAAAAGATTTATTAGTTATTGAATGGTGAACTACCTTTAACGGTAATTCCCATACTTCTGGCAGTTCCAGCCACCATTTTCATTGCTGATTCAACAGTAAAACAATTCAAGTCAACCATTTTGCCTTCGGCAATTTCTTTAACTTGATCCCAGGATACCGACGCCACTTTAGTAACATGTGGTTCTGGCGATCCTTTTTTTAACTTTGCTGCATCGAGCAATTGCACTGCTACCGGAGGTTGTTTAATTATGAAATCAAACGATTTGTCTGCATAAACAGTAATAATAACTGGGAGCACCTTACCAATTTGGTCTTGTGTTCGCCCGTTAAACTGTTTGCAGAACTGCATAATATTAACACCCTTGGCACCTAATGCTGGTCCCACCGGTGGTGAAGGATTAGCTGCACCACCTTTAATCTGTAATTTAATTAATCCAGCAATTTCTTTTGCCATAATAAATACTTATGCGTTACTATTCCTTTTCGACTTGCATAAAGCTAAGTTCCAAAGGAGTTTTACGTCCAAAAATCTTCACCATTACCTGCAACTTCTTCTTCTCTTCGTTAATATCTTCGATAGTTCCGTTGAAGCCGTTAAATGGTCCATCAATTACTTTTACAGTTTCTCCCACAACATATGGAATGTTCATTTCCTCTTCAGTCTCAGCAAGTTCATCAACTCGTCCCAAGATTCTATTTACTTCTGCCTGCCTTATTGCAACCGGATCTCCACCTTTGGTGTCGCCTAAGAACCCGATTACATTTGGAAAATTTCGTAGTGTGTGTGTAACTTCACCCACTAATGCAGCCTCGATTAAAATATATCCTGGGAAAAAATTTCGTTCCTTACTAATTTTTTTACCATTTCGGATTTGATACACTTTTTCTGTTGGAATGAGAACCTGATCTACGAACCCTTTTAAATCACCAATTGCAATTTCGTTATCGATATATTCTTTTACCTTCTTCTCCTTGCCTCCTATTGCACGAAGAACATACCATTTCTTACTATTTTCGCTCATTTTGATCTAAAGGATTCTAATTAATAAAATAATCCGTAAGTAAAATCCATTATGTTTCTAAATGTTAGATCCATAGCGAAAATTACAAGTGATATAATAAAGGAAGCAACCATTACAACCAATGCGCTACTTTGTAGCTCTTTCCAAGTAGGCCATGTAACTTTATGTACAAGTTCATCATAAGCCTCTTGTAAGTAATTTAATAATTTCATTATAGAATATTCCTTATTTTGTACGGAAGGTAAGATTCGAACTTACTGTTTAAAACCACTTCCTAATTTAAGTTTCATCCGTAAATAGCCCCGGACTATAAAAGCCCGGGACATATATACATTTATATCTTTTCGAAATTAATCGAGAATTTCAGTAATCTGACCTGCACCAACTGTACGTCCTCCTTCGCGAATTGCGAAACGAAGACCAATATTTATTGCAACAGGATAAATTAATTCAACATTAACTGTAACATTATCGCCTGGCATAACCATTTCGCGACCTTCTTCTAAAGTAATTTCGCCAGTTACGTCAAGTGTACGAATATAAAATTGAGGACGGTATTTGTTATGAAATGGAGTGTGACGTCCACCTTCTTCTTTTTTCAATACGTAAACCTCAGCTTTAAATTTGGTATGTGGTGTAATTGAACCTGGAGCAGCTAAAATTTGTCCACGTTTGATTTCGTTTTTATCAACACCGCGAAGTAATAAACCTACGTTATCACCAGCTTGTCCATCATCTAAAATCTTACGGAACATTTCAACACCTGTACAAACAGTTTTACGTCCTTCGGCACCTAAACCAATTAACTGAAGTTCGTCGCCAGTATGTACTACACCAGTTTCGATACGACCGGTTGCAACTGTACCACGACCTGTAATCGAGAATACATCTTCAACAGGCATCAAGAATGATTTATCAACATCACGTTCAGGAAGCGGAATCCATGAATCAACCGCATCCATTAGCTCTATAATTTTATCTTCCCATTTTTCTTCACCGTTCATTGCACCAAGAGCAGAACCCATAATAACAGGAGTATTATCACCGTCATATTCATAGAAATCCAAAAGTTCACGAATTTCCATTTCAACAAGTTCTAAAAGCTCATCGTCGTCAACCATATCCACTTTATTCATGAATACAACTAATCTCGGAACGTTTACCTGACGTGCCAAAAGGATGTGCTCGCGAGTCTGTGGCATAGGACCATCAGTTGCAGCAACAACAATAATAGCTCCGTCCATTTGAGCAGCACCAGTTACCATATTCTTAACGTAATCCGCGTGTCCCGGACAATCTACGTGAGCATAGTGTCTTGTTGCAGTTTCGTACTCAACGTGAGCAGTGTTAATAGTAATACCCCTCTCTTTTTCTTCAGGAGCATTGTCAATTGAATCAAAAGATTTGATTTCACAAAAACCTTTTTTTGCCAATACCATAGTAATGGCGGCGGTCAAAGTAGTTTTTCCATGATCAACGTGGCCGATAGTGCCGATATTGACATGGTCTTTGTTCCTGTTAAAATGTTCTTTAGCCATAACTCTAAATTTTAATTTATTATTTTTTTTTAAATCATTTGAGCCAAAGACGAGAATTGAACTCGTGACCTCATCCTTACCAAGGATGCGCTCTACCCCTGAGCTACTCCGGCATTAATACATAAAGAGATGGGAGTTAAAGAAACTTCAACTCCAATCTCAAGTGAGCGGGAAACGGGACTCAAACCCGCGACCCTTAGCTTGGAAGGCTAATGCTCTATCAACTGAGCTATTCCCGCTTATATTTCACTCTGCAAAAATGCTGCACAAACTACAATACTTCTGGAAACAACACGTAAAAAATACATTTCACATTCATTTAAAGTATTTTTTTATGCTCTTTCTCTTAAATCCGGCGATTTATAAAAACTCTCAAAACGCCTTTATTTCGTGTCAAACTACTCTAAATACTACTGTTTCCTGAACGTCCCTAAAATGGGTTTGCAAATGTAAAAATATTTATTTAAAAAACTAAGAATAAAAGGGGCAATCTTAATAATTTATTTACTTTTAAGTTTCTCTTTATATTTACCTAGTTGTTTGCGTATTGCATCTACTGCTAAATCAGTTGCTTCTTCGAAAGAGTCGGCTTCTTTTTTTGCAAACAAATACCCTGCAGAAGGGATTGAAACTTTTAATTCAGCAACTTTATTTTTAGTTGCCTCTGGCTTTAGCACCTTTAATGTTACATCAGAATTGATGATACCATCAAAAAAAGTATCAAGTTTTGCTACTTTTTTATTTACAAAATCCATCAATTTTTGATCTGCATTAAAATGCACTGTATTTATTTTTACTTCCATAATAAAACTGTTTTAACCCCTTGGGTGGGCTTGTTTATATATACCTTGCAACTTCTCGAAGGTTGTATGAGTATAAACCTGAGTAGCTGCTAAATTTGAATGTCCCAATAATTCTTTTACTACATTTAAGTCTGCCCCATTATTTAACAAATGAGTTGCATAACTATGTCGCAACACATGTGGTCCTCTTTTTTCTAACGATGTAACTTTAGAAAGGTTATTTTTTACTACCCTGTAAATTAACTTTGCATAAACAGGTTTTCCTTTTTCTGTTACCAACAATTGCGATGTTTCTGTTTCTACTTGTTAGTTTCTAAGTTTAACGTAATGCTCAAGCAAATTATTTATATTTTTTGGATATGGAATTATCCGTTCTTTATTACGTTTGCCCAGAACCTTAATCAGAAACTCGTTGGTATTAAAATCACTGTCTTTTAACATTAATAATTCTGACAGCCGAATTCCCGTTCCATAAAGTAAGTCAATAATTAACTTATCGCGAACACCACAAAAATCATCAGCAAAAAAACCATCGTCTAATAAATGGTGCAAATTATTTTCTCCAACAAAATTTGGTAATTTCTTCCGAATTTTGGGAAGAGGCAAATTAATTGCCGGATTGTTTTCAACTATCTGCTCCTTCATCAAGAATTTGTAAAAGGATTTTACAGTGGTTACTTTTCGATTAACCGAGCGCGGCGAAAGTTCCTGTTCCATTAAACTTACAATCCAATGTCGAACCAGTTTCGCATCTACCCTATTAACATTAAATTCCCCGACCATTTTTGTACAAAACTGCACAAACTGACCGAGGTCATTATTATATGCTACCACTGTATGCGAAGAAAATCTCTTCTCATACTTCAAATAGTTGACGAACAATTCCTGATAACTCATTTATTCATTTCAAAAAATCAGGAATAACTGAAAAAATTAGTCTTCCTGCTCCTGTAACCCTTGTACGTAAATCGCTTTTTTCAACTCTTCCCTTCTTCTAATAGAAGGTTTTGTGTACTTTTTACGTTCGCGTAATTCTTTGATTACACCTGTTTTTTCGAATTTTCTCTTGAACCTCTTTAGGGCTCTTTCAATATTTTCGCCTTCTTTTACCGGAATAATTATCATTTCCTATCGGTTTTACTTTTAAAAATTGAGGCGCAAATTTAGAAAATATTCGTTTGATATCAAATTTAAAAGAAAAAAATCACAAATCCTACGCAACAATTTCAAATTAAATATTTTTAACGACATGTAAAATAGTATTTAATTTTAGAATAGGTAACCGAGTCGATTCCCGAAACCATCCGTATTGCGGCAATACTCTCGAAAGCACCATTTTTTTCTTTATAATTCAAAATAGACTCAACTTGCATTTTATTCAAATATGGGTGTCTTAACAAATCTTTATATTCTGCAAAATTAATGCGAACCTTACTTATTAGCGCAGTATCAATAACAATATATTTTTCAATATTCCGATATGTTTCCTCCGGAAAGTTATATACTTCTAACAACTGTTTTTTTGAATAGTAACCTCCCAAAAGATTACGGTATTTAATTATTCGTGCGGCATAAACCTTACCAATACCAGGCAAGTTAACCAATCCGATAGAATCAACCTCATTCAACTCAATGTTATAAACTTCAACATTTTTCGCTTTAGCCGGCAACTCAATTAGCGGTTCAATATGAATATGACTTTTTAGTGTTTTATACAATGCAGTATCGACACCATAAATTTTCAGTAAATCGTCATCACGAAAAAAAACACCTCCTTTAGTCCGGTAATTAATCAGGTTATTTGCCTGATAATTGTTAAATCCAAATTTTTTCAACTCAGCAAAATCTGCGTTATTTGGATCGAAGTATCCGGATATTTTCCTTTTAACAATAACTTTTGATTGCTCCTTTTTCGGTCTCTTTTCTTCAATTATAATATACTGTTCAATCGCATTAAATACAGAATCATTGATCCCATATAGTTTTCGAAAACTATTTGCGGAATAAAATATGCCTCCTGCTTTACGGTATGCAAGCAGGTTTTGTTTAATTTTTATAGGTAGCAAGAGCGAATCGAGCTGGTTTTCGGAAATTGTATTAGGATTGAAACAGAACAAATTTTGCTCTTTACAACTCTCATTTAAAGCAGTTTCTATCTGTGCTACAATTTTTTCGTATTCTGAAGAATCAAATTTTGGCTTCGACTCAATATTTTTAAGAACAACATTTACAGAAATCACAATCAGTATAAGACCGCTTAATATTAAAATTGCATTCCTGTCGGATCTGGAATATTTATTAAATTGATTTACAACCTGTTTAAAGGGATTACTCATTTTTGTAGCTATCCAAAATTTAAGAGTCCAACTTTATTCATTAAAACAATTGCAATTGCAATTGGTGCGATAAATTTTACAAGAAACATAAAAACTGACAAAAGTGCGCCAGATAATTTCCCGCCATTTGCAACTTCTTCTTCCACTTTTTTTCTTCCAAAGAACCAACCAATAAACAGTGCTATAAATAATCCGCCAATTGGCAGCAACAAGTTTGCAGAGATCCAATCCATTAAATCGAAGAAATTTAGTCCGAATATTTTAACCGGTTCTAAAACTCCCATCGACAATGAACATAAAACTCCAAGCATCGATATTAATATGGTTGCCAAAACCGTGGCTCCTTTCCGGCTTATATTAAACTCTTCTTTGAAATATGCTACAACTACTTCTAATATTGAAATAGAAGATGTGAGTGCGGCAACAGTTAAAAGCACAAAGAACAGAATTGAGAATAAAAAACCACCCGGCATTTGATGGAATACATTTGGAAGCGTTACAAATATTAATCCCGGACCTTCGGTTGGCTCGATACCAAATGCAAAAACTGCCGGAAAAATTGCAATGCCGGCCAAAATTGCAATTACTGTGTCGGCAAGAGTAACTTCGATAACTGTACGAACTAAATTATTATTTTTTTGAATATAAGAGCCATAAGTTATGAGTGTACCCATTCCTAAGCTCAGTGTAAAAAAGGCATGACCCAGCGCGCTTAAAACTCCTTCGCCTGTTAATTTAGAAAAGTCTGGCTTAAACAGAAAATCTAACCCGGCTTTTGCGCCCTCGAGAGAAACTGATTTAATGGCTAATCCTACCAAAATTACCACCAAAAGAGGCATTAAAATTTTCGTATATTTTTCGATTCCTTTTTTTACCCCGATTATAACAATTGCACCGGTTGCAATCATAAATACTAGTTGCAAAATAACCGGCCTGATTGGAGAAGTAGTAAAAGTAGTAAAAAGTGATGCAATTTGTTCGGGGCTTCTATTCGAGAACCCATCTTGTATTGAAAGAATAATATATTGTACACTCCAACCTGCAACAACTCCATAAAACGACAATATTAAAAATGCAGCACTAACACCAAGTATTCCGATATATTTCCAGGGCGTACCCGGTGCTAAAACTTTAAACGCGCCAAAAGCATTGCGTTGCGATTTACGCCCAATAATTAACTCTGAAAGCATAACAGGCAACCCAATTGCCAAAATAAATGCGAGATAAACAAACAAAAAAGCTGCTCCACCATAAATACCTGCTATGTATGGAAATTTCCAAATATTACCCAAGCCAACAGCAGACCCGGCTGCGGCTGCTATTACTCCAAATCTTGACCCGAATTTATCTCTCGCTTGATTCTTATCAGCCATAAACAAAATGTGTTAAATTGTAACCAGAATGCCTAGGGCAAGTCAATCGTACAATTTCAGGACGTCATGCTGTCCGTCAACTGACGAATTCAGTATCTCTATTTCAAACAGCAGATTCCGAAATGAATTCGGAATGACGAGCACGAAACATTATACTTGACTTGTCAATAGTAACTTCTGTTCTAAAAATTTTAAGACCCCTAAAATGCAAAAATATTTGATTAGAAAAAAAGATAAGTAAAGAAGATTTAAAAAGGATAACCAATTGCAAACGAAAATACAAAATCATCTCCTGTCAATGGTCTTTTACCAATAATCCATCCCTTGTCTTCCATTTGTGCGGGGTCTCTGACTTTCATTCCGGTATCGATTCTCAGAATAAAATAGTTTAGGTCGAAACGTAATCCTGCACCTGTCCCAATTGCAATCTGTTTATAAAATTTATTAAATTTAAAGAGTGCTCCTTCGCGGTTGTCTTTCTCGTTTATTGCCCAAATATTTCCTGCATCTAAAAACAGTGCTCCTTCTAAAAAATTAGTGAGTTGAAATCTATATTCAACATTTGCCTCCAATTTAATATCAGACGATTGATTGGGATATGAATTTACAGGAGCTTTGTACGAACCCGGTCCCAGTGCTCTTACTTGCCAAGCTCTAATTCCGTTTGCGCCGCCGGTAAAGTATTTTTTTTCAAAAGGCAAAACATCAAAATTACCATAAGGTATTCCAACTCCCAGAAATGCACGTCCAACAACTGCATTAACTTTATCAAACTGATGACTGTGACTCACCTCGATATCTGTTTTAATGTATTGTGCACAACGCAAATTTAGCACCTTGTAGAATTCCGACGTACCCAAACCCGTTGTATCTACAACAGTTGTTTTTGGCCTGTTAAAAACTTCAGAAATTGCCCAAAGCAGATTACCTGCCGCCCCAACATTAAACCTAATGTATGTATAATTTTTCTTCGAATCAGGTTTCTGATTGTTATATACTAACGAATAGTTCATCGCCAATATTAAGTGGTCGGTAAAACTGCTTTTAATATACAAATCTTCAATATCATCAATAAAATCCTGATCGAATTCGAATATTTGAACCATATTCAGATCAACTAAATTCCAAACATGACGTAAATCCTGAGTAGATTTCCAGTCGTAACCAAATCTCAGTGTCGATATTGTTCTTGTGTATTCAGGTCGCTTCTGATAGTTGTAACCTAAAGTTATAACTGTTTTTGGTAGAAATCTTTCGAAATCGCTAATAAAATTACCCGGTCCCAACAGCTTCGGAATAATAATTTTTGATTCAACTCCCAGCTCACGAGTATTAAAAGCCTGAGAAACACCGTCTACGGTTTGTTGAATTCGTTCGGTTGCTCCTTTAAAACGCACTTGAAAAACTTCGGCTCCCCGAAATAAATTACGATGTTGATAATTTATATTCCCGGCTATTCCAAAATTACCGGAGGTATTGGTTCCTTCAATATCAAACGAAGTAGATTGTTTACTTAACGGAGCCAGCCGAATATAGCAATCTAACAAACTGGAATCCTGACTTAAAGTTGGTTCTCTAAATTGTATATCAACAAAGCGGAATTGGCGCAATCTGTTAAACGCGGTAAAAGTACGTTCAACTTCTTTTGTTCTGTACAAATCACCATGTTTCAATAACATGGTACGATCGAACAACTCAGCCGGATACGAAATTTGTTTATGCCTGTACACAACAACATTATCCCACTTTAGCGTATCTGAAAAAGTAGTTACAGTATCGCGGGTAGCAGTTACGGGAGTATTTCCGGGAAGAATTGAAAAATAGAACTTATTTAAATGATATGGATTGAAAACTTTGGCAGAATCTTTTTTACTATTCCGTGAAGCATTAATATACAAATCTAATGCTACTTGTTTAGAGACTTGATTGCTGTCTGCCAAGAAATAAATATCGTCTTTTTGAAAATAGTAATAACCGTTATTCTGAAAAAGATCTACAATTTCTAATTGATGTTTTTCGAGCAGATAAACATCGAACGGGTCTCCCTGATTAATATAGTTGATCTCGGAGCTATTAAGAAAAAGTGAATTCAGAGCGGAATCTTCGATATGATAATGAATATCGCTAATAATAAAACGTTCGCCCGATTTTATATTGAACTTAATATTTGCTTTTTGCTTTTTATCATCAAATACCACTGCATCTTCCAACAATGCATGAAAATATCCTTTGTTATTCATGTATTGTAAAAGTTGTTCTTCTGAACGGTTTGTTAAATCTTTGCTATAAATTTGTGGTGGCTCTCCAATTCTTTTCAACCAGTCGTCGGTTTTCTTTTTAGATGATAAATTATACATCATCAGGTGAAACTTCAGAAATCCTAAAATCTTATAATTTTCCTTCTGACGAATAAACGTTTTTGCCTCCGTTTTATCAACCTCAGGATTATCAATTTCAATCTCTACTTTATTAACCAGATATTCGTTTTGTGGAACAAATTTAACCGGCGAGCACGAAAAAAGAACCATAGCAAACCCAATTGCTACAATATTTAAAAACCCAAATCTTCCGGTAACTACTTTTATAATCAATACAAATGTTTTTATTCAGCAAAAATAAAGAACTGTTTTGTAAAGAAACAGTAACTTTGGTTCAAAATTTTTTATGAATGTAATTATTTTATATGATTAGTAAAAGTACTATAAAACTTATAAAATCGCTCGCTTTAAAAAAATACAGAGTTAAAGAAAAACTATTTTTAGTTGAAGGTGATAAAAATGTTATAGAAGTATTAAAATCGAGTTACAAAACTGAGAAACTTTTTGCAACAAAAACATTCATTTCCAAAAATGAAAATAGTTGTAATAAAGCTATCTCAACCTTTGAAGTTGAGCACTTTGAAATTAAAAAAACGAGTCTGTTACAAAACCCTCAAAACGCACTTGCTATTTGTTCGCTCCCCAAAAAGCAAATCTTCCCAAAAAAATTAACCGACAATCTTTCGGTTTATTTAGATGATATTCAAGATCCGGGCAATTTAGGAACCATAATTCGTATTTGCGATTGGTTTAATATCGAATACCTTTTTTGCTCCCCCAATACAGTAGATTTATGGAATCCAAAAGTTATTCAGGCGAGTATGGGTTCGTTTTGCAGGATGCAAATTTTTGAAAGCAAGTTTGAGCAAATTACTGATTTGGCTAAATTATCTCGAGTTCCAATTTTTGGTGCTTTTCTCGAAGGAAAAAATATTTATACTGAAACTTTACCTAAAAAAGCAATTTTAGTAATGGGCAACGAAGGCAACGGAATACATCGAGAATTAGAAAGTATTATTGATAGAAAAATTAAAATACCGGAATTTTCAGATGAAGGGAACAGCGCAGAGTCGTTAAATGTTTCGGTAGCAACCGCTGTAATTTGCTCTGAATTTAAACGGCAAAATTTTTAATGATTATTCGAAATGAAAAGAGAGTGTAAATATATTTGAACGCAAATATTTTATCGACTGTGCATAATAAGGGCGCTGGGTTGCTGCGGGCAAAGGACCTAATACATTGTTTATTCCAAAACTAAATTTCGCCTCCACCGAAAATCTAAAGTACGGGAAATAATTATCCCAGCCGGCTCCTATTTCGGCATAAAAACTTCCGTTTTTCAGTTTAATCAAATCTTCCTGTGCAGTTCTCGAAATATCTTGCCTGAATGCAGGTCCAAAAACAACGTATGGTCTGCCATTATTTATTCGCCTTGCTTTGTATTTTATCAATAATGGAAAGTCGAGAAAAGTAGATTTAATAGAATAATATGGTAGTGCCTCGTATTGATTAATATCATAAATTGGGACATTAAATACCAGTCTGCGTTCTCCGAACGACATTCCCGGCAGAAACCTAAGATTCAGATCTCTTGTTAGTCGTAAACTGGTAATAATTCCCACGGTAAACCCGGGTATTATTTCAGACAAGTCAGACCGAATAAAGTCATTCTCTGTAATTAATTCTCTGTTGGGTTTATTTACAAATTCCTCAAAATCTGGATTCTCTCCAATCGGATTATAATTGAGCACCCTAAAATCGATACCATTTGCACCAAGTGTAAAACCAAAGTGCAACAGTTTATCGTCGAATGTTGTTAAGTATTTAACCCTTTGCTTTTGGGCAAAAACGCTCGACACTAAAAAGATAAGTAATATTGAGAAATAAATCTTTTTCACACGGTTAAGTATTAACTCTGCCTTTCAAAACAAAGTTTTTTATTATTTATTGTTGCAACAATTCAGTTTTTAGTTTTATGTGCTTCGTATATCGAAGCAATTCCAAAAGTTTGAGGGAAGCATCTGTTTTCCGTAAAACCAACATCGGCTAAAATAGTTAAAAATCTTTCTCCGGCGGGAAATTCATTTACAGATTCTGGCAAATATGTATAAGCATTTGTATCTTTCGAAACCATTCGTCCCACAAGTGGTAAAATTTTTGTAAAATAAAACTTATAAAACTGTTTAAACGGTGTTTTTTGAGGTTTCGAAAATTCGAGAACATAAAACACACCTTCAGGTTTTAAAACTCTTAATATTTCAGTCAGTCCTTTTTCAAGATTCTCAAAATTACGAACACCAAAACCTACTATGGCAGCATCAAAAAGATCGTTTTCGAAAGGTAAATTCTCGGAGTCAGCTTTTTGTAATTTAATAATATCTGTAAGGCCTTTCCTTGCAATCTTCTTTCGACCAACGTCAAGCATGCCTTCAGAAATATCTATCCCTGTTATTTCAGTATTTTTTATTTTAGTAGCTGCAATTGCAAAATCGCCTGTACCGGTTGCAATATCCAAAATAGTTTTTGGCTGAGATTTTTTCAATTTTCTAATTGCATTTCTACGCCATATTTTATCAATGTTTGCAGAAAGCAAATGATTAAGCAAATCGTATCTGTGAGAGATATTATCAAACATCTCCTCGACTTGCTCTTTCTTAGGTTGAACCGATTTTTTATTAGGAAGGGCTGCCATTAAACTCCAACGGTCATTTTATCAATATATCCCAAAGATTTATCGTCGATACGAATTTCGCCTTTCGTAACATGCCCCAATGCGAAAAACGGAACTTTTAATTCTGAAAGGGCATCAACAAATTCGTCACTTTTCTCAGGGTTAACACCAACGATAATTCGTCCCATTGCTTCGCCAAACAAAAACGAGTCCACTCGGGTTTCAGCCGACGTTGTAATATCGAAACCTAATTCGCTGGGTATCGAAGCCCGCAACAAAGTAAAGAAAAGACCTCCTTTTCCTACCGGACCTGCACTTTCAATAAGGTTTAATTTATGTAGTTTTTTAATAGCATTTTGTATTTCTATCTCGGCATTAATGTCAAATTTTGGTAACGGAGAGTTAGGAATTTCATGATAAAACTCCAGATATTCAGAAGATCCAATATCCTCAACATTACGACCAATTACGAAAATATTATTACCTTTTTGTTTGAACGAATGCGTAGTAATATTTTCATCACTATTAATTTTCGCCATCATACTCACAATAATTGTTGCTGGCATTGGCCCGTGTTCCGAGAAATGATCGAACCTTATTTTTCTGTCAGAAACTTTCAGGTTAAACTTTTCTGCTGCATTTTCCAAACCTTTTTTTGCACACGATGCAATATAATGTCCCTTCGGATCGGCAAAATCGATATGATATAGAAATGCACTAATTGCCGTTGGTGTAGCACCAAAACAGACCATTTTTCTTGCTGCCCGCGATATTAAAATTTCAATTGCCTTTTGCGGGTCGTTCTGCAAATGGTGATGAAAAGCATGAGTAGTCATTGCCATTTTTGTACCATTCGAATCTATATCGAAAAGACCAATTTCGTCAGTATCATTATTACCAATAGAATCGGGGGAGATATTTATTTCTCCAAAATCGTTAAAATAGTTTATACTCGACAAATTTGGATTAACCATTAAAGAGAATATAACGTCCTCAATTTTGCCCGGTTCCGGAATAGAATCGATTGTAAAATCTTTTTCTGTTTGAATTACTTCGCTCATAATGCAATTTTTCAAAAATTATGCGAAAGCAAAGGTAATTAAGTACACGATTTTTCCATAAACTTTGATGTTTTTTTTAATTTCGGGAATAATTAAAAAATAATTGAAATGAATAAAATAGCCTTAATTACGGGAGCTACATCGGGAATAGGAGAAGCTACGGCACTACTACTCGCTCAAAACAATTACGACTTAATATTAACAGGAAGAAGAGAAGAGAGATTAACAGTGTTGAAACAACAGATTCTACAGAAATCTAACTCCAGAATTCATACATTAAATTTCGATATCCGTAGTCTGGATGAAACCACGGAAGCCATAAATAGTTTAACCGAACAGTGGAAAAACATTGACGTTCTTATAAATAATGCTGGGTTAGCAGTTGGGTACAACACTGTTCAAGATGGAGTTGTAGACGATTGGGAACGAATGATTGATACAAATATGAAGGGACTTTTATACATTACCAGATTAATTTCGCCAATAATGGTTGGCCGCTCAAAAGGTCATATTATTAATATTTCGTCGATTGCCGGTAAAGAGACTTACCCGTTCGGTAATGTTTATTGTGCTACAAAACATGCAGTTCAGTCTGTTACAAAAGGTATGCGTATCGACATGTTAAAACATGGTATTAAAGTTAGCTCAGTTAGTCCGGGAGCAGTTGACACCGAGTTTTCGTTAGTCCGGTTTAAAGGTGATGAAGATAAAGCGAAACAGGTTTACAAAGGATTTACACCACTTTTTGCAAACGATATTGCAGAAACTATTTTATTTGTTCTGACGAGACCACCACACGTAAATATCGACGATATTTTAGTGATGCCAACTGATCAGGCTTTTTCGAGAGATTTTAGGAAAGAGTGAAGAAGACGGAAGATAGTTTTCAGTCTCGGTCTCAGTTTTGAACTCGAGTCATCTGACGAATCTGCAACCAGATGACTGAGAGGCTTGAATCTCCTCTGCCTCTTGCTAAACCATTCATCTGATGACTTTTCGAAGTGAACTCGAAACTTTAAACTCTAATCTCCGAACTCTAAACTCAGAACTTCTCTACCCTTTCGTCTTTCGACACTTTCCCTTAAAAAAGGGAAAGACGTTCCAATATTGTTTTGTGCTAAAAGTTGACTATTGTATTTTATAAAATAAAAAATAAGGAATAAGAAATGGGAAAGTGGGAA
>JAJRSD010000031.1 GCA_024278975.1 Bacteroidota bacterium | reverse complement strand
TAAATGGAAGATAAACAGCAGCAATAAATTTGTTTAAATCTGTTATATCCGATGATTGTTGGTAATTAACAAAGTGTGTGTCCATAAATATAAACTGCCCAAATGTTATGTTTTTGAGTTTTGGTTTTGGATTGAAAAGCACTGTGTTTTTACAATCTATTTTTTCAATTATAAATTCGTTGTATGGTTTATCAGAATGAAAAGTATCGAATAGTTCGATTAATTGGAATCTTTGATAATCATCTAACTTTTTTATTATTCTTTTTGACAGACCAGTCATTATTGCGAGAAACTGAATATCAGAAATTGAGCATTTCATCAAACAGGCAATTGCAATTAACTGTTTTGGAGAAGTTTCGTTCCATTCAGAAGGAAAGTTTCCTGTATGGTAACGTGAGTATTTAATCCATTTGAATTGGCTGTATTGGATTGTTACTTTTCTCATGCCCAGAATGATTTTTTGCTTGTATTATCTCTTTTGAAAATAGAACTTTTGCTTCCATCGTAAGTTTCCCAATTTTCAATATTGGCAATCAGGTAACTTTTAAGAGCATCGAGGTAAGCATTACCGATGTTGCGGTTTCGTTTAATCATTGCCATTATTCTCTCTTCTGTTGATGGACCTTTAATTCTGTTGTCTGGTGAATTTGCATCTGTTTTTTCAAAAAACAGACCGTTATTTCCGAGTGTTGCCCCTGTTTCTTCCATCAGCAAAGCAGATGCAAAATATATCAGAGGTTTACGGATATATGGAAGAATTGCAGTAATTTTTTCTTCCGGATTATCTTTAACCATTTCTGTTTTTATTTCCTGGTAAATAGTTTCGCCCAGGGCGATGCGAATTGTAGTATCTTCAATAAAAGCAATGTGAGGTTTTAGGTTTAAAAATGTAAGGCGGCTGTCGAAAATATTAAATGGTATCTGTTCAACAACATCAACAGTTGGAATAAAGCTTGCTTTAAATTCCGTCCAGTTTGGTGAGTTTTTAAATTCAGCAAAATGTTGAATATTCTGTTCCAAGAAAACCAAAATTGTATCTAATGAGTTAAACCCTGCATCGGAGAAATATTGTTTAAGGTTATCTTCCTGATATTTAAAAAGTCCTTTTTTATGTTCTGATTCGATACGTTGAAATCCGGTGTCGGTTGCCGAAACATTCAGGAAATCATATCCAACAAAATAGGCAAGATGAATTATTGAGTGTTGAGTTTTCTGTAATAATTCATTCATTGCAATTTGTATTTCTGATGGAGATTCAACCGGTGAAATTTCGTAAAACTCCAGAAGTTCATTGTACATATTTGTTCCAAGTAGTGTTTTTATGTACTTATTTTCTGCATTTATGATGTGAGGTTTCAGCCGGTTAAAATCGTTTCCAGTACCAATTGGCAGGAATGTTTTTATCTCTGTAATGTTTGATAGTAGCATTAGCTTAAAGTTTTTTTGGTTCCGCTTCCGGTATCTAAAGTAGTTAAGATTGTATTTCTAAAACGCCATTCTATATTATCATCGGCACCATTAAATCTAATAAAAGTTTCGAGTGGGTCGAGTAGGTTTTGGCGGTCGAGCCATGCGTTTGCAATGTTAACCAAAAAGGCTTCGCGAATGTTGCTGCCGCCCTGATTTCCTGCATACGTTCCGCCCGGCATTCCCGCACCCAGTACATTTGGATTCAGCATTAAAGAGAATAGTATTTCGGAGTTTGCTGCGGCACTTGTAACAAGGTTTTGCTGATTGTCGAGCTTATTATTCAGAGGTTCTATTATCCATCGTTCTTCGGTTTTGCCGTTGTTGGGATTTATCTCAAACATGGTAAAAATCGGCTTGTTTGCATTTTCTGTTCCACAAAGATTATCTTCGATTGTATCCATATAATCGTTGATTGCTGTTTTCCTTTCGGCAGTAGTTTTATAATCGGTTGCCGGGAACTTCTTGTCCCAAAAAGCATACGGAATCTGAACGTGCCATTTCCATGTAATTTGATTTTTATATGCTGTTTTCAGGAATTGCGGAACGGAAGTGGCAATGTCAACCCACCCGGAAAGGAAGGCACTGTACCAGATTGGCGAGCTGTAATATTCGTTATTGCTCCAACTGTCTTTTATTGTATAGATAAAACTTTTTCCTGCAATTTTCTTTCCCCATTTCCTTCGTTGCAAGTCAGCCAACGGGTCATATTCATCAAGAATATTATAGATATTGTATTCTCCTTTTTGTGGAACATCCGGCCATCTGCCCGAGGTGATACATTTTGTTATCACCCCCCGAATTATCGGCAATATTTAACCTTGAATATTTTGCATTTATGGTATTCAATCCAACCATTTTAGAGCCATCTGCATTGGGTATCATCTGAACAAAAGCACAGCCGAATTTCATATAATCGCGAACAGCTTTTTCCATGTACCGGCGAACGATTCTACTCTGTGCAAACCTGTTAATTCCGGGGTCTGTTACAATTTCAAGTTTCTCATTTCCTTTATCATCGTAGCCGGTAACTTTAACTGGATAAATACCCTGCCCGATGGTAAAGTTCCGAATGAATTTCAGTCCAGAATTAAGCACACCAACTTTATTGATTATTTCGTCTGCGGTGGCAGGAAAGTTATTACCGGTTCCCCAATCTGAAATATCAATTTTATCAACTGTTGTTTTATCTCTTTCGGGGTTCTTTGGTTCAGCCATTTTAGGTTTAACTGCGGGAGTTCCGGATGTACTCATAAATACGCCCCGGGTTCCATATCCCATAAGCGGGACTCCGCTTTTATTGAATTGTACTTCTGCCATTGTATTTGTTGTTAGTAGTTAGTAATTAGTATTGAGTAGTGAGAAATTAGTAGTGAGTAGTGAGTAGTTAGTAGTGAGTAAAAATTGTATAAATAATTCTTCTTCTCTCATTACTCACTACTTCTTTACTTTTTTACTTCTTGTTTATAAGATTACTTTTAATCCGTTCCACTCCACCAGGGCATCTATTGAAACAGGATATGGGTGTCCGGTTTTGTTGAGTTTCTCATCCACCGGCATAATTCCCCGGAGTCGGTTTTTAGTCATATTTGCTGTTAATCCGCAGGCAACTGCCGCCGGAATAAAAACCAGCTCTCCATCGTTTTTTACAAATTTTACAGAGAATACAATCTGGTTTCCTTCGGGTGTCTCTTTAATATCGTACTCCCGAAGTGCAAGGTTTCTTCGAATAGTTGTTGCCATAGCTTTTTTATTTCAAAGCTAAAGTAGGAGGGGGGTAATTGAAAGGACAGAAAAAAAGCAGAGAGAAGAGAGTTTCTAAAAATAAAAAACCATTGAGTATGAACGTGAATATAAGGCAAAAAATACTCCTTACACTGCAAGCAGAGGATTGCCCCCCAAAACCATCGCCGGACATCTCGGCATGAATAGAAATATGGTAAATGCTTATCTCCAAAAGACTGAGAATGGGGAGTCTGCTGCCAAACCCAAAAGCAACTTTCTTGGAAACTGTTATTTTTACTTGTTGTGGCAGATTAAACACAAATTGCTTCTTGTATTGCTTGTAATTAAGGTGAAGTTCCTATTGTTGGAATTGTCAAAATGGACTATATGGCACGATGTACATTCCACTTTGTTATCTTTAAGCAGATCCTGACTAATTGTGCCACCAAGCCCAGACGGGGTTGTGGCAGGGTCGAAAAGCGTTCTGTCTTCTCGGGCAAGTTCTGTATTGTATGTTATTGCTACCGGATGGGTTGTATCTATAAAAAATACCTTGTCTTTCCTGTTTTCCTTTGGGGCTAAATTAAAGGAGTGGTTACTATTAGATCTACTCCCGTCATGGCATGATAAACAGATTTTTGAAATCGAATTGTTATAGTTTGAATTAGCCATATCTGGAGCGTAGTTTCCAAACCCGAAACTTTTTACTTTTGTGCTTTGATTCCATAATGGCAGTGGAGGGTTTATTGCTGTTTTTTCGGGAGGATGACATATTTGGCAGCTGTTTTTGTCCCCCTTTAAGTTTCCACTTAACTTGTGTGGGTTTTCTTTGGAAGATGCAAAAGCCGATAAAGAGAGAGAAAATTGTCCAACAAGCAATAAAAAGGCAACAATTGATTTCATATTAAAAACAGTTTAATGATTTTATTTTAATCTAAGATAAAGTAATCAAATTATAAAAGCTGTTGTCAAATCGATGAGATTTGCTATCAGAAAAACTTATTTTTAGCTTCCCTTTTTCTTAGTGGCTATACAATTAAAATCGGTTGTAGATTTTCTGCAATCTCAACGTCAGGGCATATTCATTCTTTATTGTATCTTGTATTTCTTCGCATATTGCTAGAATTGCCTATTATTCTCTAAAGATTTACGTAAATCCTTTAATAATTTATTCAGTTCTTTACTTGAAATTTTTTTGACGTATTATGTCTTATCTGTACAATACAACTCTGAACAATTTTACATACTCTAATATCAGCAATATTAACCTTCATTATCATCCTTTTTTATTATCTAAAATAACATAGTTCGCTTAAATTTGAGCTTGAGTTTTATTTTATGAACAAGGGGTTTATGAAAATGCCAATAACATATCTTATTGTTGTTATCTTCGATTTATTTTTCGATTATGGTATTTCAATCGCACAAATAAAACAAAAATCATTTATTAAATATTACACAGAAACTAATCAAATAATAAATATTACCAACAATCCACCAACTGCAGTAAACGATACTTTCACCCTATTAACAGGTTGTAACAACAATACAATTTCAGGAAATGTTTTATTAAATGATTTTGATTCTGATGGGGATGAAATAAAACTATATTTTATTGAAACTCCACATATTGGAGAATTTGCCATTAGCGATAATGGAGAGTTTACATTAACTATATATGATGTTTTTTGGGGAGATATAAAAGCAGAGTATTACATTAATGAGGTAAGTAAAAGCAACTATAAGGCTATTGCAGTACTACTAATTAAAGTGAGACCTGACAATGACTGTGATAATATATCAGACGAAGATGATATTGATGATGATAACGATGGAATTTTAGATATCGACGAGGGAGATGGTAACACTGATTTTGATAATGACGGCATTCCTGATAGTTATGATATTGATTCGGATAATGATGGAATAATAGATATTGAAGAGTGGCAATGTGAAGGATTTTATTCACAACCAGAAAATATTGATATTAATTTGAATGGATGGGATGATGCTTTTGATGTTTTTGTAGGAGGAAATTATTACAAAGCGATAGATACAGACATGGATGGACAATCGGATTTTATTGACATAGATTCTGATAACGATGGTATTTATGATTTTATTGAAGGATATGATACTAATGAGGATGGAATTCCTGAAATTTGCGCCATTAATTTAGACTCTGATTCCGATGGCTTAGACGATTCTTTTGATTGTGTTCAAGGATGGATTTTGAATAGTAACTACCTAGGATGCAATGCTCCATTACCCGATTTGAATAAAAATGGGATTCGTGCGTGGCGAGACACAATCAAAAATTATACTTTAATTCCTGAGCAGGCTTATTTATATCCCAACCCTTCAATAGGTATAATTACTGTTAGGCTTCCTGCAAAACTATATGAGCAAACAACATACTTTTCACTTTTTTCGTTAAGTGGAGAATTATTATTTAGGGAAGCAATTACAGATATGCAATGTAACATAGATTTAACTCATATCAAATGCGGAATTTATCTTGCTAAAATACAATCAGAAGAATTTATTCAAACCTATCAAATAATTATTAATCACTAGCGTATGATAATTGTAAATATTATATAGAAGAATAAATATTATGGGAGAACGTATCCCCTTTTGATAGCATACTTTATTATTTCAGAGTTTGTTTTTAAATGTAGTTTTTTTAATATGTGCTGTTTATGAGTTCCTACTGTTTTTACACTAATAAACAACTTCTCTGCAATTTCTCTGGTAGATTTTCCTTCTGCAAAAAGAGTAAATATCTCCTCTTCTCTTTCAGATAAAGAGGACATTTCATCCATCTCTTTTGAGGGATTGAGATAGCCGTCGATAACCATTTCAGTTATATCTTCGCTAAGGAATTTCTTGCCGGCATAAACCGATTGAATAGCATCGGTTAATTGTCTGTAAGTGCAATTTTTAAGAAGATACCCGTCAGCCCCTGCTTCTAAAATGCCTCTTACATATTGCATATCAGAGTGCATAGATATTGCAATTATTTTTATGTCAGGCACTTTAAGTTTTATTTTTTTTGTAGCCTCAATACCATTAATATTTGGCATTGAGATATCCATTAAAACTACATCAGGTTTAAAATGAATCGATTTCTGAATAGCTTCATTACCATCTGCCGCTTGTCCTATTACTTCAATATCAGAAGCTGAAAATAATAGTTTTACTAAACCTTCTCTAAATAATTGGTGATCATCTGTAACTAATACTTTTATCTTCATAATAGTGAATTATTAATTATTTCTACATTTTTTATCATTATTCTGAGATTAATTCTTTTGAATACCTTTACCCAAATCAATTATAATATTGGCTATTGTTCCCTCTCCAATTTTAGATTGAATTGTAAATTTACCATTTATATTTTTAATCCGTTCAGTAATATTAATGAGACCAAATCCTATATTGTCGTTATATGGTATTTTCATAATTTTATTATCGAAACCTACTCCGTTATCTTCAATTAATATTTGGAACTTGTTGTTATTTGATATTATTTTCACATCAATGGTCGAACATTTAGCATGTTTACGGATATTAACCAACAATTCACCAACTACTCTGTAAAGCAGAATACTGTACTCTTTTGATAAAATATTTTTTTTTGATAAATCAGAGAAGTTAATAATGTAATTTGTCTCTTTTTTTAACTGATCTAACTTCCATCGAATAGCCGGTACTAATCCGAATTCGTAGAGTATAGGAGGGCTGAGATCATAGGTTAAAGTTCGCGATTCAGAAATTGCTTTACTTAGTAACTCTAAAGATCTCTTAATTGTATCTTTAAGATGGTCAGTCGTACTCTCTACACTAATTGAACTCAATGTTAAATAAGCCAAAGATAGTGTTTGGCCTAAGCTGTCGTGCAGGTTTTCTGCAATTCTTCGCTTCTCTTTTTCTTCAATTAATGTAATTTCTAAGTTTAGTTTTTTAAGTTCTAACTGATAATCTTGAATCTCTTGTAACTTTTCCTGTAACTTCTTTTCTGCTATTTTTCGCCTTGTAATATCGTAACAGATTCCTCTCATTGATTCATATACACCCTCTTTATTAAATATGGGGAATCCGCTTATAGAAAGCCAATACTCTTTAGGAGCTTTTGTTATACAAATCTCAATATCATGAAATTTATTTTTGCTTATAACTTTTTCAATATTATTCGATTTTTCTATTTGAAACAAATCTGTAAAGTTCATTTTACCAACTATATCGAAAGGCGAAATATTCAATGTTTGCTCAACTACCGGGCTAACATATGTAAATACACCAAGTTTATCGGTTTCCCAATAGAATTCTCTGGCATGTTCCGAAATTTGAGTATATCGCTCTTCTTTTTGAGTAAACTCCGACAACTGGTTTTTTATGTCAAACTCTAGTTTCTCGTTTCTCCTACGCAGTATATTTTCAGCAGATTTAATTCGTAACGCAACATTTATTTGAGCTTTAAGTTCGCTTTGCTCGAATGGTTTAGATATAAACGAATCTGCTCCTGCATTTAATCCTTTAGTGCGTGCCGAAGAATTATTCCCAAGTGCAGAAACCATTATTACGGGGATATGTTTAGTTTTAGCTGACTTTTTTAGGATTTTACAAGTTTCATAACCATCCAAACCAGGCATTAAAATATCTAATAAAATTAATTCGGGATTATTATTTTTTGCAATAACAATTCCTTCTTCACCTGATAATGCTTTTAACAATTGATATTCGGGATAAAAAGTTTTAATCAATTGCGAGAGCAACTCCAAGTTAATGAAATTATCATCTATTGCGAGAATCTTTTTCATATATAGCCAAAGTGGATGAATTAAATTTTACTACGAACAGTTAATCTTAAACAATACTTAGTTTCTAAAATTAGTACTATTTTTTAACAAAATCATAATTAGAAAATAATTATGATTCTCAGGCAATAAAATTAAGCAATTTGCCTATATTAAATTAGCTTAAATGCCTATGCAAACATCATCCATAATTCTGTTTTTGTCGTGTACAAAGGTCGGAATATATTTATTAGCACCCAATATGGAAATAATACAGACTAACATATAGGCAATATCCTTATATAATTTCAGCATATATTTCTGTGATTGTTTCTCTGTTGTTCTCTAATTTTATGTGTGTAACAAAACACTTGATTTATGCCACCTAAGGTAAACACCAATTCTTGTTTTTGCTTAGTTAGGGGTTTGGTATCAAGAGTTTAACAAAATACTGGCGTTATGAAAAGAGTGGTACTACTAATTATTGGGGTTCTTACACTATCGTCTGTTTATGCGCAGTGGTCTAATAAGTATAAAATACACTATGCTAAAAAACATTTTTTATATGGGACAGGTGATGTTATGCTTGGAAACTATAAAGGAGGTGACATAGCAATGACCTATATTTATAATAGTAGATATTCTGTAAATTTTGGTTTTTCGGTTTCCGGCAAGAATGTTTCCAACCAGTTTACAGAATCGTTGAAATCTGCAAATATAAATTCAACTGACAATTTTAAAGTGCCACAAGAAAATCTTGAAAATTTTCATTTAATGGTAGGCAGGGTAATTAAGTTATCGGCTAAAAAAAATACCAGATTAATTATTCAGGCGGGTCCCGGAGTATCTACAATTAGAGAACCTGTGTTTAAAGAAAGTAAAAATGGTTTCTCAAATTCTCAAATAGGATTTCAAAGAAGGCAACAAGTTAGCTTAATAATAAATCCAAAAATTGAATTTCCTATTACATATATATTGGGTTTCTCGGTTGGGCCGATGTTTATTGTAAATGATGAAAGATTCTTTTTTGGAGCCAGTGTCGGATTTTTATATGGTATTATCAGCAACAAATCGGGGTAAAACCAAAGATTAAAATAAAGTAAGTATATACTTTTGTTTCGGAATTTTGTGCAGCAAAAAGTTATTTCTCACTAAAGAGATTGTGTGTATGATGTGTTCAGTTCTTCATTTTTTATTTCTTTCTCTTCTCTGTTCTCATGTTTCATACTCTTAAACTGTTCTGCTTTTTCTCTCTCTCTCTTACATTTAATATGCTGTTGTATAATTATTATCACTTCATAATCGGGAAGCGATTTCATCGTTTTGATAAGCTCTTTAATCGATAATCTTCTCAATCTCTCAATAGGACAATTATTAACGGTATCTGTAAACGGACATGAATTTATTAGTTTGTAAAGATATTCTTTTCTATCCATTGAATATATAATTAAGGTGGTTTAAAAAGTTCGAAAATAGATTGTATTGAATTTATAATCTATTTTATTTTGTTGATTTCAATAGATTAAAATGACTAAATATTCTGATTTAATTTGCAAATTGTATTACAACCGCTGATACAATATCAGCAAAATGCCTATTAGTAAAACAGCATTTTACCTTTTTGTAATTATGATGTTATAAATAATTTTGATACTGAATATGTATTGAGTTTAGTGTATAATAATCGCGCATTTATCAAATAAATTTCATCAAAATATTAATTATAAAAACTAAAATAATGAAGAAAATATGACACAACAAAAAAACAGGGATAACGCATAAATCCCGATTTGCAGAACGGTAGATATATCGTTTTGCACTTTTACGCTATGCAAAAATTAAAAAACAAACCTTTTTTATTAATTAAAATTTAGAACAATGAAAAAATTATTGATGAGTTTTTTTGCCGTCGTAATGATGGCAAGTTTTTCGAACCAGGTGGTAGCACAAGCAACTGCCAGTGCTACTGCAACAGCTACAATTGTAACTCCTATTGCAATTGCACAATCTGTTGACATGAACTTTGGCAATGTTGCGACAGATGGTACATCAGGTACTGTGCTATTAGCAACTGCCGGAACACGAACATTTACGGGGGGAATAACCTTACCAACCGTTACCGGTACAGTAGCGGCAGCACAGTTTGATGTTACGGGCGAGGGAACATATACCTATGCTATAACTTTGCCGAGTACAGACTATACTATTACCGAAACTGTTGGCTTAGTCGCAACTATGACGGTAAATGACTTTATAAGTGACCCTTCTGGAACAGGGACACTTACAGCTGGCGCTCAAACAATAAAAGTTGGTGCAACTTTGAATGTTGGAGCTTCTCAAGTTGCCGGAACATATACGAATGCAACTGGATTCGATGTAACAGTAAACTACAATTAAGATTATTCAAAAAAATAAGTGCTGTATTTTACAGCACTTATTCTAAAAAATATGCAAAAAAGGTAAAATATTATTAAACCTGAATAAAATGAGTATAAAAAGGGAGACAAAATTCTTTTACCGCAATGCTGTTTGGTTTGTACTTTCTATTGTCCTTTTTTTATTAATAGATGCGGGTGCTTTTGCACAAGGAGATTTACTTATTTTCCCAAAACGTATTGTATTTGAAGGACGTAAAAGAGTGGCGCAAATTATTTTATCGAATACAGGGAAAGATTCAGCAACTTATAATATATCGTTTATTCAGTACAGGATGAATGAATTAGGTGAGTTTGAAGCAATAACAGAACCCGATTCGGGGCAACAATTTGCCACTCCATTTTTAAGGGTTTTTCCGCGCAGGGTTAATTTGGCACCCGGCGAATCGCAAACAGTTAAAGTACAGAAATTTAACACCGATAAAATGGTGGATGGCGAATACCGTTCACATCTCTATTTCAGAGCCGTGAAAAACAATAAACCACTGGCCAGTGAGAATAAAATAGAAAGTTCAAACACTTTATCTGTTAAATTAGAAGCCGTATATGGCATTTCTATTGCAACTATTATTCGTAAAGGCCCCTCCAATACTGTTACCTCAATATCGGGAGCAGAATATAGCAATGATGAATATTCGAATCATTTTTTGAGTTTTAATATCGATCGCGAAGGTAATATGTCAACGTATGGCGATATTAAGATAAATTATATTTCGAACGATAACAAAAAGTACGAAGTTGGCAACGTTAAAGGTGTTGCTGTTTATACACCGGGTAATGTACGAAAAGTTAAAATGCAATTACAAAAGCCTGAAGGTGTAAATTTTAGCGGAGGGAAATTAATAGTGGTTTATACTGAAAATGAGAAGAAAAAGGTAATTGCAAAAGCAGAGTTAGAACTGTAGTTCACGATTTAATTGACTGATTTAATAGTATTTTAACTTTTCATATTTAGAATTATGAAAAAAAAAATATTAAATAGAGCTTTTTCGAGGTTGTTATTTTTAATAACAGTATTCTTGTTCTGTTTAAGAGTTTCGTATGCGCAACCCGGTTTACCACAGCGAACTGTAACTGTACAACCAACACAAGCAATTGATTTTGGTGTGTTTTATGTTGTTTCTGAGGGAACAATTACAGTAGATTGGCAAGGAGTTGTTACAACAACAGGAGGTGTAGTATCGTTATCGAATACTACAGTGCACCCTGCTATATTGGACATAAAATTATGTAAGGGAAGAAATGTAACAATAACTTACGAACCCACTACAACCATTACTAACGGTACACCATCGCTTACGCTTAATGTTGGTCCTACAGAAAAAGGGCCGAGTGGTTCCTCGTTCCCGGTAACCAGTGATTGCAATTTTATTACCACCCTGCGGGTTGGGGGCACACTCGATGTTCCAAGTGCATCACCAACCGGGGTTTATAACGGTAGTTTTTCAATCACTTTTACTCAGGAATAATGAGAGAAAATCATTCAAATAATCCAAACTTATTTTTAAGCATATTTTCTAAAAAGCAAATATGTGCCGGGTTATTGGGATGCTTTATTTTTTTTCTCTCATTTCAGGTTAAAGCAATAGATGAAATAATTGAAATAAAACTTAATCCAATTGTCTCATTCGATGATGTTCCGGTTGATTTTGTTGTAAATGGCTATTTGAAATTCGAAACAGATGTTCTAATTACAGAAAGCAATAAAATATACATCAATATTAGCGATTTATTTAGAAACCTTGTTATTAACTGCAATTCGGAAGATGATGGGAACAGACTAAGTGGATTTATAGAAAATGAAGAGAAAACATACAGTATTGATTTTAACACCAAACAGATAACGTTAGGGGACAGAACAGTTAAATCTGTTAATGGTATTATAAAGGAATCGGGTGCAATTTATGTTGAATCAACAGTTATTACAAAAGCATTCGGATTAAATATCATATTTAATTACCGCTCACTCTCTATTAAGATGGAAACTAATTTTGAGTTACCCGTAATTAAACAAATGCGCTTAGAGCAAATGCGTCATAATATCTCAAAATTGCAAAACAAACAAATTATTCCCGATACTATTGTGAAGAGAGATTATCATTTATTAAAGTTGGGGATGTTGGATTGGTCGCTTACTTCGTATCAAACAAATACTGAGATTACAAACAATAGGGTTATTATAGGAGCTGGAGCCGAATTGTTATTTGGGCAAGCCAATGTTTCAGTTTATTACGACGATAAATACAAATTTGATAAACGGCAGCTTTATTACAACTGGCGCTGGGTCGATAATAAAAAGAGTGCAATCAGGCAAGCTCAGTTAGGAAAAATTTACAATCAAAGTATCTCATTTTTAGAGGCACCTGTAGTTGGAGCAGCAATTAGCAATACACCAACAACCGTTCGAAAAGCTTCCGGTTATTATAATATTAACGAATATACCGAACCTAACTGGACTGTTGAACTTTATATTAATGATGTTTTGGTAGATTATACCGTTGCCGATGCTTCGGGTTTGTTTGTATTTAAGGTGCCCATTGTGTATGGTTACACTATCATAAAACTTAAGTTTTATGGCCCAATGGGTGAAGAACGTATCGAAGAGCGCACTAAAAATGTTCCGTTTGTATTTATGCCTGCTAATACAATGGAATACAGTGTGTCGGGTGGAGTATTGCAGGATTCTATAGGCAGTAGGTTCGGCAGGGGAGTAGTGAACTATGGGATAAACAATTTTATAACTATTGGAGGTGGTATAGAATATCTGTCAAGTATTCCTGAATATCCTTTTATTCCATTTGCAACACTTGCATTTCAACCATTTAGTAGCATAGTTTTAAATTTTGAATATGCCCATAATGTAAAAACCGAAGGGTTGTTGAGTTTCTCTTTCGGTAAAAGTGCTTCGTTAGATATTGGTTATGCCGACTTTGTAAACGGTCAATTGGCTACACGGTTTAATGCAAACGAAGAGCTCAAAGTAAGACTTTCTCTACCGTTTAAAATGAATGAAATTTCGGGATATGCTAAACTTAATTATCAACAATTTGTATATAATGAATTTGCTTACAATAACTTTGATGTAATATTTTCGGGATATTATAGAAATTTTAATGCAAACTTATCAACTCTTCTAAATTGGGTAAGTAAAAATGAACCTTACATTACTTCTAATTTATCACTATCATATAGAATGAGAAATGGGTATATTTTTCGCCCATCAGTTGAATACAATATAAGCAACAACCAGCCATTAAGATATAAGGCGGAAATAGAAAAGAGGGTTGCAAAGGCCTATTTCTCCGTCTCTTACGAAAGAGATGTATATAATAAAACTGATAATGTCTTCGTGAATCTCAGATATGATTTGCCCTTTGTCCGTACCGGTATTTCAGCTTCGTATAACAATAATAATTTCTATTTATCAGAAAATGCGCAGGGGAGTTTAGCCTTTGGTGGTAGTAAAACAATAAAAGCAGGAAATATTTCTTCGTTAGGCAAAGGTGGTATTTTGTTTTATCCATTTCTCGATCTAAATAATAACGGAACTTTTGATAAGGACGAACAAATGGTGCTGTTGTCGCATGTACGTGTTTCGGGGGGTAGAGCAATTATTAGCGAAAAAGATTCCATTGTCAGGGTTTCTGATTTGAATGCTTTTGTTGACTATAACGTAGAATTTTCGAGTTCTGATTTAGATAATATTGCATGGCGGTTTAAACATAAAACCTATCAGGTATTGGTTGACCCTAACCAGTATAAAAAGGTGTACGTACCCATTGTTTCGGTTGGAGAAATTAGTGGAATGGTCTATCTGAATAAAGATAACGATTTAAAAGGGTTAGGTAGAATTACTGTGCAAATATATAATAAGCAAGGTAAAAAAGTTGCCGAAACTTTAAGCGAACGCGATGGGTATTATAGTTACCTCGGGTTAAACCCTGATGATTATACAGTGCGTATTGATATGGAGCAGATGGATAATCTGGGTTATCAGGCAACACCAGAATTACGCAAAGTGGTAATTAAAAAAATGGTGGATGGCGATATTATTGATGGGCTTGATTTTGTGTTGCAGCCAAAAGAGGTAACAGGTACGGTATTTAATACTGATAAAAATGTATTAAATGTTAATAAAAACACCGGGGTTGAAGAACAACTAATAGTACTTGAAAATAGAACAGATGCTGATAATTATAACAATCAAAAAGAAAAAAGAGAAGTTGTTGAGGCCGAAATTAAGGTAAAAACACGCAACAATTTAAATCCTTCTTTTGGTAATATATCAGATATCGATGGGCATTTTTATACAGTGCAAATTGGCGTTTACAAAAATTATGTAACGGCAAAACAACTTAAAAACCTCACACCAATTTATTATGAAGTTTTACCCAATGGCACTAATAAATATTTTTCGGGTATATATAATTCGGCAGAGGAGGCCGAAATTGCTAAAAATATTATTGTTACTAAAGGTGTAAAAGGAGCTTATGTTGTTGCTTTTCGGAACAAAACTAAACTAACAACAATTGATAGCAAACTAAATAATGTATCTGTAAAAACTGCAGTTGACAAAAATAATATTTCAAAAGCGGATTTTGCTATTGTGTCAAATAATAATCATAAAAAATGAAAAATATTCTTATATATATGGTTGTTACAATAACGAGTTATAATGTGAAAAAAGCTCGCACAATTAATTACAACAAATCAGTATTAAACCTGTTTTGCGGCACTGCTTGGTTTATACTGCTTGGTTTTATAAGTAATTCTGCTACGGGACAAGCTGCTGCCAGCTATAGTTATACTGCACAAACGGGTACACTTGGCACTACTTACAGTTGGATAGACTGCTCATCGGGGACAAACATTGTTACCGGCGATGATGCACGCGCTTCAATTGCCTGGCCATTCAATTTTAGCTTTTACGATAACACCTATACAACTACAGATTATATAAGTGTTTCGACAAATGGTTTTATTCGTTTCGATGGAGATGCCAGCACAACATATAGTACAGCAAGTAACTACACTTTGTCGAGTACTTCAACCGAATTAGGACAGATTATAGCTATGGATGTGTATGATTGCAATGTAAGTTCCAGCTCGTGGGTGAGATCATTAGTAACAGGGAGCAGCCCAAATCGAATATTTACCATTGAATTCAATAATCATGAGATTGATTACAATGATGGAAATTATGCGAATGTACAAGTTAGCTTTTATGAATCTACCAACAAAATAGTTCTGAAACTGGGAACTGATAATATTACGAAAAGTGGTGTGGATATGGGTATTCATAGCGGGGTTAATAATTATTATAATAAATGGCAAGAAGTACAAAGTGGAACAAACAATACTTGGGTTGAATATACTCCTGATGGTACCCCACCAACTCCGATAATCCCTGCAGCAAGTTGGAACTATGACATACAAACAGGAGTTACAGGAACTACTTATAGTTGGATTGATTGTTCGTTGGGCACTACTGTTGTTAGTGGTGACGATGCACATGCTGAAATTAACTGGCCTTTCGATTTTCATTTCTACGACAACAACTACTCTACTGACAGGAAACTAAGTGTTTCAACCAATGGGTTCATAAGGTTGGACGGAATTGCCAATAATGATTATACGGTAGCTAATGCCTATGATTTAACATCTACAGCAACAAATTTAGGGCAAATTATCGCTTTAGCTTTGTATGACGGAAATGTGGGCTCAAGCTCGTGGGTAAAATCGTTAGTAACAGGAAGTGCTCCCAATAGAATTTTTACGATTGAGTTTAATACCTATGAGATTGATTACAATGATGGAAATTATGCAAATGTACAAGTTAGTTTTTATGAATCTTCCAACAAAATAGTACTAAAATTAGGAACCGACAATATTACGAAAAGTGGTGTAGATTTGGGTATTCATAGCGGAGTTGATAATTATTATAATAAATGGCAAGAAGTACAAAGTGGCACAAACAATACTTGGATTGAATATACGCCTCCTTATCTTGAAGTAAATTCAACAGAAGGTATTTCAACTGCTCACTATTTTACACTGAAGGATGCTTTCGATAAAATCAACAATGGAACACACCAGGGTGTTATTACAATAAAGGTGAGACATAGTACTACCGAAGCTGCTTCTGCTGTACTTTATGGCAGTGGCACGGGAAGTGCTAATTATTCATCTGTAAATATCTATCCTACCAAAACTGGTTTGTCAATTAGTGGAAACATTGCAGCACCATTAATAGATTTAAATGGTGCCGATAATGTTACAATTGATGGAAGATTGAATGCAACCGGTACTACAAAAGATTTAAGTATTATAAATACAAGTACGGCTTCTGTTGAAGGAACATCAGCCATTCGGTTTATAAATGAGGCATCTGATAATATTGTGAAATACTGTACAATTAAAAGTTCAGAAACAAGAGCAACTTCAGGAATAATATTTTTTAGTACTTCTACGGGAGATTTAGGCAACAATAATAATACAATTAGCAACAATAATATTACAAATGCGTCAGACGCAAACAGGCCGGTTAATGCTATTTTTTCGAGTGGTACGACCGGGAAAGATAACAGTGGAAACACAATTAGTAATAACAATATATACGATTTTTTGAAACATGCAACGGCATCAAATGGAATATTTTTATCATCAAATACTTCAGAGTGGACAATAGACGGAAATAGTTTTTATGAGTCAACTTCATTTTCGCCCACAGGAACAGTTACTTACGATGTAATAGAAATTAATAATGTTTTTGGCAATGGATTTATTGTTACCAATAATTATATTGGAGGAAGTGACGTACAGTGTGGAGGAACTGCCTGGACCAAATCCAATTCAACCACTAATCTTTTTAGAGCCATTTATTTAGAAGTAGGAACTACCACTGTTACTTCAGTACAAAATAATACAATTCAAAACTTTAACTGGAGCAATTTTGGAATTGCAAACTGGATTGGAATTAAAGTAGTCGAAGGGGATATAGATATTGGAACTACAACCGGAAACACTATTGGTGCAACTACCGGTACAGGTTCAATTAGTGTTACCGGAGGAACAAACGGTCAAACTATTTATGGTTTTAGAATAAATGGTACAGGGGAGATTAATTGCAAAAACAATACAATTGGTTCATTAACAGGTTATACATCATCAACTTATTCAACACATATTTACGGAATAGAGTTGTCTGGTTCGGCTACTGTTAGTATTGCAAACAATACTATCGGTAGCGCAACTACAGCCTCAAGCATTTATGCCAGCTCGGCAAGTACAGCAAATGTTCAGAAAATTTATGGTATATATTCTTCAAGTTCAGGGACAACAGAAATCCACGAAAATACAATCTCAAATCTTAAGAATAATACTTCTAATACTGCAGTCGGTACAGCAGGATTAATAAATGGAATATATGTGTCGGCAGGAACAAATACGGTTTGTCATAATACAGTAAATGACATTTCTATTGCAAATGCAAATACGAGCACCAATACCCCTTCTGCCGTTGGAATATTTTTAGATACGGAAACTAAAGTTCAGACAATTGAAAATAATACCATTTATAATGTTTCCAATACCTACTCCTCGTTTACTGGTTCTGTTGTTGGATTATATTCTAAAAATTTGGTGGAAACGAATACAGGAGGTGTAGTTAATGCGAACTTCATTCATAGTCTTTCTGTCTCCAGCTCTTCTACCGGTGCAAAAATTTACGGAATATATGAAAATACCGATAGTGTTACATACTCAAACAATGTTATCTCTTTGGGAGGAACCACTTCTACATCGATATTTGGATTTTATGATGTAGGAGATTCAGGCAAAATAGTTAATATCTATTTTAATTCAATCTATATATCAGGAACAAACTCAGGTTCAGAAGAGTCGTATGCTATAAAGTACAATACAAATATTAATAATAGAGATTTACGAAATAATATTTTTTTCAATGCCAGAAGCGGAGGTACAGGCAGCCAATATGCTGTTTATTACAATGCAACCGGTGGAACTTTTACAGCAGACTATAACGATTATTACATTAGTGGAACTGGCGGTGTTATTGGATATTCTGGTGGAGATATAACTACATTAGCACTACTGCAAACAGCAACCTCACAAGATGCGAATAGTTTAAACACCGATCCAATGTTTACACTGGCAGGAGGAACCAGTTCTTCAGATTATGAAACATCTGCCTCATTACCAGGAGTTGCCGGAACAGGAATAACCTTGGATTATGAAAACATTACACGCAATAATCCGCCCAAAATGGGAGCTATGGAGGTATCTGCTGAATTTGTATGGACAGGTACGTCCAGCACCGACTTTGCTACAACAACTAACTGGGAAAATGGTATAGTACCACCCGATGGTGCGAACATTTCATTTGCTACAACTCCTGCAAACGACTGTTATTTAGACCAAAACAGAACCATAAAAAACATCACAAATACAAGCACTAAGAAACTGGCAGTAAACGGTAAACAACTCACTTTAAAAGGTAATATAGTTTCATCAACTGCCGACCAAATAGATGCATCATCAACCTCATCAGTAGTTGTTTTCAAATCAATTTATGATGCGCAAAGTATTCCGAGCGGAGTGTTTGTTAACAATACAATTGATGCCCTTACCCTTGACAACAGCCATGGGTTAACACAAAATGGCGATTTAATAGTTTCATCAACACTTACACTAACAGCCGGGGCTCATGGCATTGGTGCCAATACCTTAACAATAAACGGTGCTATTTCAACAACTTCCGGGTCATTAACAGGAGGAAGCACATCCAATATTGTAATTGGAGGAAGTGGTACAAGTACAATATTGCCAGGTGTCGAGCTTAATAATTTAACCCTAAATCGTGCCAACGGAATTACTTTGGGAGGAGATGTTACTGTTGCCGGTACTTTGGCGTTAACCAACGGAACACTAACATTAGACACTGCTACAATTACCATTTCAGGCAGTTCTCCCACACTGGTAAGTGGAAATATTGATGCAAGCAATTCGGCAGCAACATTAGAGTTTACAAATTCATCAGTAATTACCTGCCCAGAATCTATCTTTACAGGAAGTATTAACAATTTAACAATTAATGGCGCCGGAATTAGCACATATTTTAATTATACAATAAATGGTACTCTTAATTTACAAAGTGCCAACCAATCAAGTACTATAGGCACACTCGATATGGGAAGCGATACCTTGACAATGGGTGCAAATGCAACAACCGTTGGCATTGGTGATGTAACGGGGATTGTTAGAAGAGCACACACATTTGCTTCTGACACACTATATTCCTTTGGAAGTAAATATACAACTTTTACTTTTATCGATGCAAATACAAAACCAACATGGATATGTGTTAAAATCGGTATAGGAACAGTTCCTGGATGGGACCCTTGGACACCGACACCAAATGGGAAAGTAAAAAGGCTCTATCAAGTATCATGTTCCGATAATTCCTCTACCTCACAAACCGATATTAATATGCGTTATTTACTATCGGAACTCGATGCAACTTATAACGATGAAACAAAACTCCTATTCTGGCATAAAGAAACAGATTATAATAATGGCATACCCCATGAGCATGGAAAATCAAACCAAGATATTACGCAGCATTTTATTGGTGTAACAGGTCTTGTCTTTGGTACTAGTGCAACAACTAATCTTGATGATTCGCAAATAGCAATCGCCTATTCGGTAAATACAAAAAACACATGGAAAGGTGAAGTGACGGGACATGAAACAGAATGGGAGCAAGCTCAGAACTGGAGTGCAGGTACGGTTCCGGTTTCAACAGATGATGTATTAATACCAGGAGGTTTAACTTATTACCCTTCGCTAACATCTTTGTCGAATGCAGTAGCAAAAAGTATTGAAATTGAGATTGGTGCTTCCATAACTGCTAATTCATACAATTTAACTGTTTCCGGAGCTGAAGGTGCGTGGATAAATTTGGGAACATTCTACCCCGGAACAGGAACTGTAATCTGCGACCACGGTGTTTCTTCCGAATTAGTTACAATAGCCGGAACGACTAATTTATATAATATCTCGGTGGGTGCAAATACATCTATTGCACCTGTTCAAGGATGTATATTGCGAATAGCAGGTGCCGCTTCGGCTACTACTACAAGTAAGGCCGATTGGTCGGCTATAAACAGTACAGTCGAATGGAATGGAGTAAACCAGAATATATTAAATCCTACAGGACTCGATGGCAATAGTGGTTATTATAACTTGATTCTTAGTGGTAGCGGAACTAAAACAATGCCCGCCACAGCATTAAATATAGTTGGAGACTTTTCTCTTGATGGAAGTGTAACGGCAACTGCTGCTTCTGAAATAACCATTGGGGGTGATTTAAATATTGGCAATGGAACTACTTTTGCCACTGGCACTTTCGATCATGTTATAGGTGGAGATTTCGAGAATAATGGAACCTTTACTGTATCGTCGGGAAATACAATAACATTTAATGGTACTACTACACAATCAATACTGGGAAGTACTTCCACAAATTTCGAAGAGTTAACAATAAACAATGGTGCCGGTGTTGATATTTACACTAATGTAACAGTAAATGATACACTTTTTCTCACTGATGGGAATTTAAATGTGGGTGCAACAACATTAACAATAAACAGTGCGATATCAAAGACTTCGGGTTTTATTAATACAAATACATTTTCATCGTTAACTTTTGGAGGTACAACTGCTCTGGTAACATCAACTAATTTATTTGCGACAACACCTATTATTAACAATCTCACTATCAACCGAACTGGAGGAGTTGAGTTAGGTTGCAATTTCACTGTTAACGGAGTGCTTTATCTTCAAAGTGCAAACCCATCGAGTACTAAGGGGTGTCTTGATATGGGAACATATACATTATCTATGGGAGATACTGCTACAACTGCCGGCGAGGGTGATTTAACCGGAATTGTAAAGAGAGAACACACTTTTTTAATGGATACTCAATACTCGTTTGGAAGCCAATATACCACCATTACTTTTATTGATGATAATTTAAAACCGACATGGATAAGTATTAAAATTTCTATTGGTTCTGAGGCCAGTTGGAGCCCCTGGACTCCCCTACCAAACGGGAAAGTAAAAAGACTTTATAAACTTGCCTGTTCAGATAATAGTTCAACTGCTATCACCAGTATCAATATGCGTTATCTGCTGTCTGAACTCGATGCAACATATAACGATGAATCGATGTTGGTATTCTGGCATAAAAAAACAGATTATGCAAGTGGTGCACCTCACGAACATGGTAAGGCAGTTCAAGATTTTACAAACCATTATATTGGAGTAAGCGGTCTTACTTTGGGTTCGGCGGTAACAACTGCTTTCGACGATTCGCAAGTTACAATGGCCTATTCTATAGCTACAAAAAACACATGGAAAGGTGAAGTAATCGGGCATGAAACCGAGTGGGAACAAACACAAAACTGGACAGCAGGAAATGTTCCACTATCTACAGAAGATGTTTTAATACCAGGAGGTTTATCATACTATCCATCGTTAACGGCATTGGCAAATGCCGTGGCAAAAACTATTGAAATAGAATCAGGTGCTTCCATAACTGCCAATTCATATAATATTACTGTTTCAGGCGCAAATGGTGCATGGATTAATAATGGAACATTTACTCCGGGAACAGGAACCGTAATTTTTAACCATGGTGTTTCTTCCGAAATAGCTACAGTTGCAGGGGTCACCAATTTCTACAATATTTCAATTGGTACAAATACAACTATTGTTCCTGTTCCCGGTTGTACTTTTAGAATTGCAGGCGCTGCAACTGGTACTTCTACTAGTAAAGCAAACTGGTCGGTTGTAAACAGTACTGTAGAGTGGAACGGGGTTAACCAAAACATAAATAACCCACAAGGAACAGGCGGAAATAGTGGTTATTATAATTTAATACTTAGCGGTAGCGGAACCAAAACAATGCCTTCCTCTGTACTTACAGTTCATGGTGACTTCACTATGTCGGGAACTGCTTCGGCCACAGCTGCCGATTCAATTATTGTTCTTGGAAACACAACAATAGGTTCTGGTTCTGCCTTTGCAACAGGTAGTTACACCCATTTACTCTATGGAGATTTTGAGAATAATGGTACATTCACAGGAACATCCGGAGGGACAGTGATCTTTATGGGCTCGTCAACCCAGACAATTTCGGGGACTTCAACCACAACTTTCGATGGGTTACGTATCGACAACACTCTTGGAGTAACGCAAGAGGCCAGTATAAATATAAATAACGAGTTATCGTTCTACAATGGAGTGTTGAATGTGGGATCAAACACTCTTGGAATTAACGGGACAATTTTAAATCCATCCGGTAATATCGGGGTTAACAGTAGCTCTTCCCTCTCGTTTGGCGGAACAGATGCAATTACATTAAACAATAACCTGTTCAATGGGAACCCTACAATAAATAACTTAACTATAAACCGTTCTGGTGGAGTTACACTCGGAAACGAAAGCATAACTGTAAATGGAACACTCGCATTAACCAATGGTACGTTTACTATTGCGGCTAATACACTTACACTTGCAGGAAACTCACCAACACGTGTAAGTGGAAATATTGATGCAAGTAATACTTCTGCCACACTAAAGTTCACAAATTCTTCTGCCATTACACTTCCTTCCTCAATATTTAGTGGTAGTGTAAATAATTTTACAATAAACGGTGCAGGAGGAATTACATCAGGAAGTGATATTACAATGAATGGTATCTTAAATTTACAAAGTGCTAACCCATCTTCCATTAAAGGAAGCTTAGATATGAGTAATGACACTTTACATATGAGTGCAACAGCAACGACAATAGGTATTGGTGATGTTACCGGGATAGTAAAGAGGGAACATACTTTTGAAAACGGCACTGAGTACAGTTTTGGAAATCAATACACAACTATTAATTTTCTTGATGTTTCTGGTAGTACAAAACCTGCCTGGATAAAATGCAAAATAGTTATTGGAAGTTCTCCAACCTGGCGTAGCGAAGCTATTAAAAGATATTACAGTTTTGCACAAAGCGGAGGAGACGATCGAATGATTATAAAACTACACTATCTCGATAATGAGTTACATGACTTGGAAACCGACGAAACACAACTTGTTTATTGGGATGCTTACGATCCAGCTTTTGGCGTGAATAATTTTGTTAAATTTTATCCTAGAAATAAAAACGGGAATAATGTAAATAGTAATTGGATTCAACTGACGGGACCGGCTATTAATTACATTGCAACTTCTGATTTATTAGATGTTAAACAGTGGGGATTAAGTTATACAAATGTTACCGAACACACTTGGACAGGAAATGGGTCTCCGAGCTATGATGGCGACTGGAGTTTGCCAGGAAATTGGAATGGAGGCGTACCCAATGACAGTAGTGTGGTAGTTATTCCGAACCCTAACGACTTGCCTGTCGACAATAATGGCGATCTTAATCCATACACAAATCTACTACCTGTAATTTCTCCTGCTAAAGCACAATCTATTGAAATAAGTACAGGGGCCACTCTTAGTGCAACCGATTACGATATCACTATTTATGGCGATGGTAATGCGTGGGTAAATAATGGAACGTTTACAGCAGGAACGGCAACTGTAACTTTTGCCAATGGAGATGAATCGGAAACTGTATCCATTTCAGGAACAACCAACTTCTATAATTTAATTTTAAGCGACAAAACAAATCTTCAACCGGCAACAAACTGTATCACAAGAATAGAAGGAAAACTTAGTGCTGATATTAGTTGCTGCATTTTGGATTGTGCAGCAAATATTAACACAGTAGAGTATAATGGAGGTGAAGAGCAAACAGTAATCAATCCCGGTGGTGTTTACGGTTATCACCATCTAATATTTAGTGGAACCGGAACCAAAATATTGCCAGAATCTACTGTGCGAGTTCTCGGCGACCTTACAATTAGCACAACTATTTTGGCCACTGGAAATACGTTATTAATGGCCGGTACGTCAGCTCAATCGATTGGTGGATATAGTGCAACCACATTAAATAATCTTAACATTGATAATGCAATAGGTGTTACACTCACTAATACTGCTTTAACAACTATTTCAGGAAGTCTGCTAATAAATAGTGGTAAGATATTTAAAGTGGCAGCAGCAAAAAAACTTTCGGTAACCGGTTCAATATCTAACAATGCTGGTAATAGTGGTTTTGTGTTAAATTCAAATGCCACAGGTACTGCTTCTTTACTTCATAATACCGATAATGTAGCTACCACCGTTGAACGATATATTAGTGGAGATGCTGAAGAGTGGCATTTCCTCTCCTCTCCGGTCTCAAATCAAGGAATTAGTGGAAACTGGCTACCATCAGGGAACTATGGAAATGGAACCGGGTACGATTTATATGTTTGGAATGAACCTACAAATTGTTGGATCTACCAGCGAGATAGTTCTTCTACTGTAAACTGGCAAACTGTTCACCCAACCGCTAATTTTGTTACAGGGAAGGGTTATTTATATTCTGTTGAGGAGTTGAACCCAACAAAAGAGTTTGCCGGAGGTTTATCTAACGGAACTCAAACTATTCCTATTTCATATAGTAGTTTAGTTGATTCGGTGAAAGGCTTTAATCTAATTGGCAACCCGTATCCAAGTTCAATTGACTGGATGGCATCTTCAGGGTGGTTGCGAAGTAATCTAGTTCCCAGTGGCAGTGGATATGATATGTGGATTTGGAACCCGGAAGCTAACAATTATGGAGTATTTAACTCGGGAGATGCAACCGGAATTGGAACAAATTCGGTAACCCGATATATTTCACCAATGCAAGGATTTTTTGTGCGGGCAGAGAGTGCAGGGAACTTAGAGATGAATAATGACATACGTGTTCATGATGCAACAACAAGTTGGAAAAGTGCACATATTAATCCTAATCGAATCTCAGCAGTTGTTTATTCAGAAAGCGATGGCACTTTCGATGAAGTTAGACTTATGTTTGGCTATCCTGAAAATAGAGCCGGTGCCGCCAAATTATTTAGTCCTGTTGTTACTGCACCAAGTCTGTATCTTCCATTTGAAAACGCTAATTATACAATACGATACTTAACTGATACTATAATAAACCCATATATTCCTATAACTTTCAAACCCGGGAGAGATGGCAATTATTCAATTAATTTTGATTTCGAATTTGGAGATTATAATACAATAATACTCGAAGATTGCCAGACAGGAGAGCATATAGATTTGAATTTAACATCTAACTACCAATTTACTGCTTCTAAAACGGACAATCCAAACAGGTTTGTGCTACATTTCAGTAAAATAAGAGAAAATATAAATACAAAATTGCCTGCTAATATATATTCAACCAATGAGAGTGTAGTAATAGATTTAACCAAAGTAGATGAAGTTACAGACATTAAAATTGTGGATGTAATTGGGAGAACAATACTTCGAAAGAATTTTTACGGTAATACCATTAACTATTTGCCCATAAATGTTAGAAGCCAGATATTAATTATATATGCTAAGACTAAAAATGCAACTATTAGTAAAAAAGTATTTGTAAATTAACACTGGCATTCCCCCTTGCTCTTTGAACCATTTCCTGTGAAAGGGGAGGGATATCGTTGAGATGGGAGCAGCTTCACCAAAATATTCCAATTGATTCTATTTATAATAATCTCTCTATTATTTTTATAAGAATCTTTCTGTTAATAGGTTTCGAAATATAATCGTCGCATCCTGCATCAAGTGCTTTTTCACGATCGCCTGCAACTGCATGAGCTGTTTGTGCTATAATTGGAAGTCTCGGACGAAACTGCTTTATTATTTTTGTTGCCTCGTAACCATCCATTTCCGGCATTGTAATATCCATTAATACCAGATCGATGTTGGTGTTTTCTTTACAAAGGGCAACTGCCTCTGCACCATTTTCAGCTCGTATTATGTTATATTTCGAATTGTTAAATACAGTTGCTAAATATTCGAAACTTAATTCGCTATCTTCAGCAATAAGAATTGTTTTTTCTTTAACTAATTTACTATTTTCAGCCAGATTATTAGCCGGAGAAATATTTTTTATAAATCTATTAAGTGGTATTGTAAAATAGAAAGTAGAGCCAACACCTAAATCTGATTTAACCCAAATCTCACCTTTCAATAATTCTACCAGTTTTTTCGAAATCGACAAGCCTATTCCGGTTCCACCAAATTTTCGGCTTAATGACTCATCAACCTGCCTGAAAATTTCAAAAATACCCTTGTGCGAATTCTTAGGGATACCAATTCCTGTATCTTCAACAAAAAACAACAACATTGGTTTGCCTTGTTTTGTCTCTATGTTATACCCAAAACTAATATGCCCGTCTTGTGTGAATTTTAGTGCATTTTTTAGAAGATTAATTAGTATCTGACTAAGTTTTGACTCGTCTGTAACAATTGTTAAATTACTGTTTTTACTGGAGATTTTCATGTTTACCTCGATATTGCCCTTGCCATCTCTTTGTTGCTTGGCTTTAATTATTTCATAAACATTATCCAAAACTGATTGTAAAACAACTTCTTTTTCTATTATTTTCACTTCGCCCGATTCTATTAACGAAATGTCGAAAAGATCGTTAACAATAGAAAGTAAATGCTCTCCGCTTGAGTTAATAATTTTACTGAATTTAATAATATCATCAATAGCTAAGTCTCTATTTATTAATTCTGAAAAACCAATAATTGCATTAAGCGGAGTACGAAGTTCGTGAGACATTGTAGCAAGAAAGGCAGATTTCAAACGATCGGCTTCGGTAGCTTTTTTGAGGGCTGCTTTCAAATTTGTTTCTATCTGTTTGCGTTCGGTAATATTCTCAGCAACTTTTAAATAATTAATAATTTCCCCTTCATCGCTAATTATTGGAGAAATATAGGCTGATTCCCAAAATAGTTCTCCATTTTTTTTCCTGTTATGAAACTCTCCACGCCACTCTTTGCCCGATGAAATTGTTTCCCACAACTTTTTATAAATTTCATCTGACATTTCACCAGATTTCAGTATTCTGGGGTTTTTACCGATAGTCTCTTCGTAGGTATATCCTGTTAGTTCAGTAAATTTTGGATTCACGTATTCTACGCTCCCATTTAACGCCGTAATTACAATTACCGATGGGCTCTGTTTAACAGCTGAAGAAAGTTTTGTAATAAGTTCTTCATTTTTTTTTCGATTAGTTATATCGGTTACAATTCCCTCGTAAGCTTCAATATTCCCATTCGAATCCTTACGAACAGTAGTTATGTCTTCAACCCACTTAATGTCCCCATTTTTAGCAATTATCCTATAATATTTATGATTGCGTATTTGGTTACTCTCTTTTTTAGTTATATTTCTCTCAATTTTTTTCAGATCATCAGGGTAAATTATTTGCTCATAAGTTATTTTACTATCTGTAAATTCTTGCGCTGAATATCCTGTAAGTTTTTTTACATTTTCTGATACATATTTAATCGGCCAATCTTTCTTATTTTCCCAAAGAAAAACTACTGATAAACTACGATTAATAATGTTGTTAAATTCGGTTATTGCTCTCTCTGCCTCCTTACGCCTGCTAATATCGACAGATCTACCCTGGAATCCAATAAATTTTTTATCACTATTAAGTAATATATTGGTACTAATCTCAACATCTATAACGGTGCCATCCTTTTTTATTTGTTGCAGTTCAAATTTTGATTGATTAATTTCTCCCTTTTTGTAATAAGTAATTAATTGTTCTGCTTCCTTTTTTATTAACAATAACCCATCGGCTGTTGTAAAAACACTGGGATTTAATCCGATGAATTCTTCGGGAGTATAACCCAAGAAGTTATAAATGGCATTATTTACAAATGTTATATTGAATTTTTTATCGGTTGTCCAGATAGTATCTAATGCATTTGAAGATAAGAGGCGGTATTTTTCTTCGCTCTCTATCAATGCTTTATCTGCATTTTTGCGTTCGCTTAGGTCGTGTGCAATTCCCAACAATACTACTTTATTATGTATTTTTACTGAGAAAGTGGTTACTTCAACAGGAACCTTATGTCCGTCTTTGTGGATTAAAATTAACTCGACCGGTTCTGACCTTTTACCTAACGTTCCTTTTGTGATTGATTTGGTGATATTTGCATATTGACTCGTTGAAATAAGTTTGAGGGCTAAAATATTTTCTCCTATCAGCTCTTCTCTTCTGTATCCAATTAAATCTTCTACTGCTTTATTTGCATCTATAAGAATTCCTTGCAGATTAGAGATATAATAGGCATCAGGAGCATACTCAAATAATATTTTCAACCTTTCTTCAGAACTGCTTAAGATTTCCTCTGCCTTCTTGCGCTCAGCAATTTCCTCTTTTAATTCTGCCGTACGTTCACTAACAAGTGCCTCCAGATTTTTGTGATATTTTTTTAATTTTTGCTCAGTCCTAAAATGCTTAATTGCATTATTAATAGTTACTGACAGCAGATTAAGATACTTCCCCTCTACATCTTTAATCAAGTAATCATAGGCACCTAATTTCATAGCTTTTACCGCAACATCTTCATCGCCCAAACCGGTGATAATTATTACCGGGGTATCTTTTATCTCTTTCAATAAATCGAAAGCAGTACCGTCGCCAAGGTAAAAATCGGAAACTATAATACTATATTTTTTTGATTTTAGTTTTTCTTTTGCCTCTTTTATTGAATCTACGTTATCAAGAATAAATGGAAAATTATTTTTGATAGCAAAACGTATAAAGGCCATTTGGTCTATCTTATCATCTTCTATCAATAACAATTGATTCTTCCGTGTTTTCATTTTTATAATTTTATGGGAGTTCGCTTAAAGTCCAGTATAAGTGTATAGTTCTTACAACTTCTACAAACTGACGATAATCAACCGGTTTAATCATATAGCCGGCTACACCAAGATTAAAACTTTCTATTTTATCCTGTTGTTCTTTAGATGTAGTAAGTATAACTACAGGTATTCTTTTAATGTTTTCATCTTTTTTGGCAATCTCCAGAAACTCTATGCCATTCATTTTTGGCATATCTAAATCGAGTAAGATTATGTTCGGTTTTTCATTGTTTTTATTTCTTAATTGTTCAAGGGCTTCTTCTCCATTTTCAACAACTATAATAGGATTTTTAATTTTAAGATCCTCTATAGCTCTAACAACTGTCATGGCATCTACCTTATCGTCTTCTACAAGTAAAATTGGCTTTTTATTATCCATAATATATCTCGTTTTTATGTAAGTTTCTATGTTATTAAAACTTACTATATTTATTTATCTTTATTTATATCTTTTTTAGGTAAGGTAAAGAAGAATGTTGTCCCTTTTCCCATCGTTGACTTAATCCATATTCTACCCTTGTAGTAATTAATTATTTTTTTTACCAAGGCCAACCCTAACCCTGAACCTTGAGTTGTATCGCGGGTACTTAATGTTTCAAAAATTCTAAATACCCTTTCTTGATATTTTTTTTCAATCCCCGGACCATTATCTTCCACGCTAAATCTCCAATTTTCTCCTTCATCGCTACAAGCAATGTTAATTTTCCCTTTAGGTTTGTCTGAGAACTTTATCGAATTGCTAATAAGGTTTTGAAATACCTGAATAAAACGGATTTCGTCGCCAGAATACTCTGGCAAAACATTAACTATGTTAATTTCTATGTTTTCGGGTAGAACCAGATTATCTATAACCTGTTTTACCAATACGTTAAAATTGATGGGTTTCTTTTCTTCATTTCTCCTGTCTATTCTTGAATATTGCAAGATACCGTCAATCAGTGCATCCATTCTTTGTACACGACTAACCAATAAGCTTAACTGTTCTTTCCCGTCATCCCTCAAAATATCTTTATAATCCTCAGAAATCCAGTACGATAATTGGCTAATTGCACGTAAGGGGGCTTTTAGGTCATGAGATACCGAATATGCAAAAGATTCCAAGTTAGTATTGGCGATATGAAGTTGTTCATTAGATTTTAGCAAACTCTCTGACATTATTTGTACTCGCTCGTTCGATAATAAATTTGAAAAGGAGATATTAATAGATTGCCACGACTGTTTGATAACCACCAATGACCCTTTGTTGAATTTATTTACATTTACAAGGGAAATTAATCCTTTTACCTGCCGGTTATCTATAATTATTGGGATATTAATAATCTCTTTAGGAATAGTTTCATTGGCTATAGCTTTATATTTTAAAATTGTATCTTCAGGAATAGTATTCATAAAACAAATCCTCTTTTCAGCCAACGTATTTTTAAATTCACTATCGGGTTTATTGCCATTAAAAGTTTTTAATAGTTCAGTATCTGTGCCAAAAGATACTAAAGGTTCGTATTCTGTTGTTGTTTCATTTAAAATGTAAAAAATACTAATATTGGCTCCTGTAATATCCATCAGTTTTTTAAGTAGCGAGACATTAAATTCGTGCAGTGATGTAGGTGTGATGATAGTTTCAGAAATATTATTTATCTCATTTTGTATTTTTATCTTCGATTCGATAGTCTCGGTCATAGTATTAAAAGCCAAGCCTAACTCGCCAACTTCATCATGCGACTTAACCGTAATTCTGGCTGATAGATTACCGGCATTTATTTTCCGTACAGTGTGATTTAATTTAACAATTGGTTTCGTTACCGATATACTAACAATAGAACCTATAAAAAAAACGATGATTATTACAGCAATAAATAACACAATAAAATTAAATAACATCCTGTATATGGGAGCATATAACTCGGCAATATCCTGTTTGCAAATAAACCCCCATTTTGTTTCAGGAATATAGGTGTAAGCTGCCAGTACTTCTTGGTTGCGATAATCGGGAGTTATTTCGATACCGGTCTTTCCTGCCGCTGCATTTACCGCAGGGTTAGCCGATATTTGTAACTTTAAAGGTGCATTAACATGCCAGCGAAGTTGGTTTAAAGCGACAACATCTTTGTTAACAATTAGTGTTTCTCCTGTTTCGCCCAAACCAATCCTGTTGAGAAGTATCTTGTACAACGATTTTTTTAAATTGATGCGTGCCACAAGAATACCTACAATGTGTTCTCCCGAGTGTTGCGAGCAAAATATAGGGATAGAATAGGCCATTGAGTAGTTATTCGACGAAGCTTTAGAAACATATATGTTGCTTAGTTCAAGTTTCTGCGAATGCATAGCATTAATAAAATATTCCTTTTTTGCCACATCCATCCCTTCCCTATCCTTTTCGGTAGAAATTAATATTTGACCATTGCGTGGGTTAATGATAAATATTTCTTCGTAAACTGGATAATTATTTTTATAGCGATATAGAATTTGCCTACAGTTATCCAAAATCAATTTATCATTTTGTCCTGAGTGTGTTTTCTGCTTTATGTACTCCAAATCCGTTAACTCGTTGTCTCTTGAAATTGTTAGCATATCTCCTTTTCTTTCAAATAACCAATTTTCTAACTGATCAACTTTCAGGTTACGTATGGCAATAAGTTTTTTAGATGCTTGATTTTTGATTATGGTAGTTTGCCAAAAATAGGTGATTGTTAATACGCTAAATAATGGCACAATTGATAACAGGAGAAACCACATTGTAAAACGGGTTCTTATTTTTTTAATTGAAAATAGTTTCATCTCATTATCTCTTTGTTAGAAATAAACTGTTTTATGTCGAATTTATATTTTTACTTTAAAGTAAATCAATTTTTATCATACATCCAATTCATATAAACTGTTTTGAGTAATTTTTATAACCTGTCAAAAGAGGCTGACAAACAAAGCAGATTTTGTCTGTCCTTGATGGGTATTCTCCCACCAAAAAATGAAACAATTACCTACAACACTCTAATCAGTTACGACAATTATTTTAGGTTAAAAAGACAAGTAGTATCAGAAAAAAAACTTGCTATTTTATATACCTGTCAACTAACTTTACAATAGATTTCAAACCCGATTAAGATTATAAAATAGAAGTTACTTTTCAATTTTTGTATGCTTCCCGGGAATTTTTCCCGGGAATCTTTTTACAGTTCCATTAAATCCGCAATTAAATTGTTAATAAAATAACCAGCCAACTGTGTAAGAGAAACTTCCATGGCGTTTGATTAGTAAATATTTTCACTTATTTTAGTAATGCCACTCATAAAAACAGGTGTTGCAATATTTACGAGGATGAAAATTAAGTGTTTTTACCCATACACACATTGCACATCAAATTATTGAAACATATAATGAAAAAAATAAATGCAAATTATTATATCATGATATAACAGATGAATTAAACAATATTATGATAGCATAGCAACAGAATGATGAAAAATATCTGTGCTAAGACCTATAAAACATAGTTTCCTTCATGTAAGTTCCATTCAAATCCAATTTAGCAATAATTTCGCCATGTTAACAAAAAATTACAGCGTTAAAAATTGAATTTGTGCCGCCTTTTTTGTCCACTTTTTTCTGCGTAGAAAAAAGTGGGTCGCCATCTTTCCTCATTTTCTCACAAAAGAATTTATAAACATCTGATTGCCAGATAAAAAGAAAGGAAATTTTAAAAAACTACGTTTTTTAATACGAAAGTACCCAAGCCCGCCCCATTCCGTTTTGCACGATTTTTCGCATTTTCGCATGAAATATGACAAGTGGCACACCACGAACAAACCACCGTTAAACTGCTGTCAAAACATCTGTAACGAGCGCACACTGCGACATACAGGCGCACACAGCAGCAGTCCTGTCTATATGGGACATAGTAAATTGGCAGTCCTGTTCCGGATAGTGCGAAATATCGTGCAAAATATCTGTATTGTAATAATGCGATCCTGCAAATACCGTACTGAGCAATGCGATAGTCCTATAATTCTATCTTATTTACATTGTTATAATGTATCAGTTGTAAATTAATACCGGGATATTTATCGGTAAAATATTAGTACTTCTTTGGGTTGAATTGATTTTCTGAAAACTTAACTTCATAAGCTTTTTGTCTGTTAATAATAAAATCTACTTCGTGTTTTTTTTGTGTTAGCCAAAATTGAATATCCATCTCATCGTATTTGTCGTAAAAACGCCGAAACACAAAATTTTCAAATAAGTTGCCTTTGTCTGTTCTTAATGCTATGGGCTCGAAATTTTTAGCAAAGAAATTTCTCAATCCTAAATCGGTAAAATAAATTTTAGGCATCTTTTTTATCTCTTTTGAGAAGTTGCTGTAAAACGGGCTGCTTTTTGTTCTTCAGTCAATGATTTGTTTCTGTTTCAATATCCTTTTTCGTGAACTTTATTATTCATTTTGTATTTGGTAATGGTTTTTTCTTTGTTTTCACCTGTATCTGCACTATCGGCATATATATCTTGTCTTTTATCTTCTTCGTCTAATAAATCATCTAATGCCTGAGAATCGTGAACAGAAGCATCTGTTATGGTATATTTCTTTATGAATTTCCCTTTATTATCAACCTTTGCATGGTTTTTATATCCGTAAAATTTCTCCCCGTTTTTTATTGTCCAACGTGCATCAATATCTTTGTAGCTCTTCTTGTGTGGTTTGTCATTCCATAATTCATCGCCTTTGCCTTCTTTTTGTTTTCATCTCTGCTATTGCGTTGGCGTGTAGCTACAGTAAAACTTGCATCTATTAATTGCCCTTGATTGAATATTAATTGTTTTTCTGCTATAAACCTTTAAAACATTGTAAATAGCTCTTATACAAGATTTTGATTGGTTAATCTTTCTCTAAACGACCAAATTGTTTTTTCGTCTGGTATTTTATCGCCTGATGATAAATCTAAAAATGTTTTGAAACTTAATCTGTCTAATATTTGATATTCTACTTGCTGATCACCTAGTCCATAATAATGTTGTAAAATAATAATTTTAAATAGCATTACTACACCATAAGGTTTTGCTCCTGCATTACTCTTTTTTTCGGTATTTAATAATGCTGATTCTAATAATTCTCGAAACATTTCATAATCAATTACTTTACTTATCTTATCCAATGGATTCCCTATTTTCGATAATTTTTGTATCGTAAATTCTTTGTCAAATAATCCTTTATTTCCTTGTTTTTCATACATCGTATCTTTTATTACTAATCTCATCTAAAATACAATTTATTTAACTGATATACAAGTGTTTAAGTTTTAGAGGCCCCCTTTTGTTTGAACGCAAAACGAGAGTCAAGAACACTTACTAACAAAATGGAATTGAGGCAGAGAGCCCAGTTAAATTATATTGATAAAATAGGTTTTTACGAACCCGCTGATTTAATTATTACAAACCCATTAAATCAGGATAAAAACTAAAAAGTCAATTAGCAAGTAGCTAAATTTTCAGCAAATTCAATTTCAAATTTACTTTTTCACTGAGTTTTATTTTAGGGTAGCAATTAACCATTAATAAATTGAAATAACGCAAATTATTTAATCATCTTATTAATTATTCTTTCGATTGTTAACAGGTTGTAATTGGTAATGGAAATACGTTTTATATTGTTAGATAGAGGAAAATATTTTACCAACTTACTGATTCCTTATACTAATTTCAAACTCGGGAATCAGGATAAAATCCTTCCTAAAATCAGCTATTTTAACATCTACTTTCAGCCTAAAACTGCACATTTTTTTCCTGACTCCTCTTTATTTTTGTACTGATTATAAATCATTAAATGAACGAAAATGAAATGGACGCTCATCTCGTTCTTATGTATTGTTGCCATTGGCAATGCTGCAGGACAAAAGCAGGAATTAGTAAATGAGATAAAGGGATACATTCCCATTGACATTGCCTCAGACGAAATAAACGAATCGTTTACTCCGCCGCCCGATTCGTTTCTGTTAAAATCGGCGAAATCGGCGAAATGCAACATAGTTGTTAATTATGTTAATTTCCCCGAAGAAGCAAAGAAAGCATTTGAGTATGCGGTATCTATCTACGAGCAAAATATCTCATCAACTGTTCCGATTGTAATTTCGGCAACATGGGAGTCTTTAGATGGAAACATTTTGGCTAAGGGTGGCTCATCTTCTTTTCATAAAGATTTTAATTCGGCAATTGTTCCTAATGTATATTATCCGGTTGCTTTAGTTGAAAAGCTATCAGGAAAAGCGTGGAACGATGAAAAAGATGCTGATATTGTTTGTAGTTTCGATAGTAAAAGACCATGGTATTTTGGTAGCGATGGTAACACTCCACGCACTAAATACGATTTTGTAACTGTTGTTTTACACGAGATTACCCACGGACTTGGAATATCGGGATTCTTAAATGTTGAAGATGGATTGGGCAAAATTAATACTCCGGGAAACAATCCGAGTATTTACGATTATTTTATTTTCAATTTGCAAAACCAAAGAATATCTGACAACTCTTATTTTCCTAGTCCTTCATCTCAATTACTACAACAGTTGACTTCAAATAATCTGAATTTTACTTGTGTCGATGATTGTAACTTTACGAAAGCCGAAATATATGCTCCTTCAAAATGGAATAGTGGAGTAAGTATTTATCATTTAAAAAACACTTCAACATGTTCAAACTCGAAACGCGAACTAATGAGTTCGTCAATTAAAAAAGGTGAAGCAATTCATACTCCGGGCGAAAATATCTTTCATATTTTTTCTGAAATCGGGTGGAATGCAATTCCATTTGCACTTAAAGAAATTAAGGATTATGGAAAGGCTGTTGCAAATCTTCCGGTTCAAACAAAATTTATTGGAAGTTTACAAGTCGATTGTTCTAAAGTTCAGGTTATTTTTTCCACAGATCGTTTTTTAACAAAAGATTCGGTAACACTAACATATAACAGTGCCGAAAAAATATTTGAAGGTAGTATTCCGCTTAACTTTTATTTGGGTAAAGTTCAGTACTATTTCGATGCGGTAACTTCTGATAATAAGATTTTAACTTATCCGTCGAAAGCAACTAAAAAAGTATTGAAATTTAAAATCGGACCTGATTATTATTCTCCAATATTACATCATAATCCCACAAAAATTATTTCCAACATTAATCCTGAGATTCGTTTTTCGGCTACCGCAAGCGATAATACAGGTATTAGTTCGGTAATTGTTGAATACAAAATTAATAATGTTGCTCAGAAATCAATTCAGCTAAATTGCCAAACTAATGATGTATATTGTGGTAAATTGAATTTACCGGCACATCTGACAAGCAGTGATAAACTTGAATACAGAATTGTTGCTGTTGACGAATCGGAGAGAAATAATAAAAAGTTTATGCCTATGAAAGGATTCTATAAAGTAAATATTTTTGAACCTAAAGCACCGGCATCAGGTTTTTATACCGATTTTAATTCTGTATCAAACAATATTATATCCACTGATTTTGAAGTTACAACCCCTGCCGGTTTTTCTGATGGGAATCTTCATACAAATCATCCTTATCAGCAATCGAATATTACTAACGAAAGATATAATCTGATTGCACAACTAAATACTCCGATAATATTAAAAGAGAACGGAATTATGAAATTTGATGAGGTTGTGTTAGTGGAGCCGGGTAATGTTGGAGCTAATTTTACCGACAAAGATTTTTGTGATTTTGTTATAATTGAGGGAAGTAAAGACAATGGTAAAACGTGGCAACCATTTGTTGATGGTTACGATTCGAGAGTAAACGAAGAGTGGGAATCTAAGTTTTCGAGTACGTTGAAAAGTAGTACTTCGAGTGCTACCGGACATAAAAATATGTTTTGGGAGAACTCAATAAACCTTACCGACAATAAATATTTCGCAGCCGGCGATACAGTTATTTTTCGTTTTAGATTGGCATCAGACAAGTCTGTAACCGGCTGGGGCTGGGCAATCGACAATTTAAATATTCAAATGTTGAATACAAGTTGCGATAAGATTGCCGATGTTAACGATGTGAAAATTTATCCAAATCCGTTTACAAATAGTCTGTTTATCGACTGCTCTAAACTATCAAATTCTTCGAAAGTAGAAATTATGATTACCGATTTGGTTGGAAAAACTGTTTATCGCGAAACAAAATACGATTCGCTATTCAACCCTAAATTACAAATAAACCTACCTGATATTAAACCGGGTATTTATATTGCTTCTATTACTGATGCAGATTTAAACACCATTACACAAAAAATTATAAAAAACTAAATTATGAAATCACTATTATTAATTGCATTTGTTGCAGCATTAGTTATGTAAAAAAAATAATAATATCCTTACTGTGTGTTATTAATGGTTTTTTGTTTTTAACCAGACCAATTAAGATTTACAACCTAACATCGACAAAAGTAGAATTATACCGCATTAAAAGCTCTCCGTATTTAGTCCATATCCGTTTATCAACGGCATCAGAGAAGTGAGTAGCCTCTTCGGGTAAAATCTTTTTACTACGCTCCGAACTTTTATCTTTTTGAAACTTACCACGCCTCTCAATAACTTTAGTGTTATTCATAGAAATAAGCGAGTACTTACATTTTTTACCATTAAAAATAACAGTCGGAAACCGTTTGTCGTTCCCTTTGAGAATGTTTACCCACAGCAGATATTTATCATGTTGCGGTGGTTCCATTCCCCTGTGCGACTTCGGAATTACTTTCCATCCAAATTTCTCTAACTGCTCAATTGCCTGGTGATTAAACGAACTTGAGTTTTTTACATTTGGTTGTCTGGAATCTCCGTATCTGTCGCGAAAATAGATTATCTCTTTTGTGGGGTGTTCTTTGTAATAGTTATTGAATTGCTGTACCAGCTCGTTAATCATGGGGATATTTGTCTCCTGTGGTTTGTTTGCAATACGAAGATTTACATATTTTTTGTTTGGGCCTTTTTTTATTAGACCTTCACTTATTTTAAAATCGGAAGAGTTTACAAATAAATATGTTTTAGTGAAAATTGCGTTACGTAAATGGGTTATTCGAATTTTAACATTAGCAGTCCCATACTTTTTCAGGTTTTTCTTACCTGCAATAATAGTTGCTTCAATTGTAGTCATAATGAAAAATATTTTGTTGTTGAATTTGCATTTTCCAACAACATTCCAACAACAAATATCATGAAGGTACAAAAAGACTGTACAAAACAACAAAAAGCGGAATCCCATTTACCATGGAACGCCGCTTTTAGCCTGCTTTTGCTCTTGCACGGGAGGAGAGACTCGAACTCCCGACACCTGGTTTTGGAGACCAGTGCTCTGCCAACTGAGCTACACCCGTGAATTGTACGGAAACCGTACTTTTTGTTTTAGCGACTGCAAATATAGTAATTCATTCTAAATTACCTAAACAATTTGAATCTTCGAACTTTCAATGTAATTCGTTGGTATAAAAAGTTATTAACAACAATTTACATTAAAAAATCCACCCGATTATTCAAGTGGATTTTACTGCGGAGAAAGAGGGATTCGAACCCCCGGTACCTCGCGGTACAACGGTTTTCAAGACCGCCGCATTCGACCACTCTGCCATTTCTCCTGAGCGCGACAAAAGTAGAATTATTTTTCAAACTGCAAAAGCCTTTTTACATAAAAAGTAATAATTGATTAAAAAAAAAAGTTGGAAGGTTTGTTTTTTTAAAACTTATTTCAGAATTTAGTGTTCGTAAAAAAATAGTCTAAAACCATTGATTTTACAGGCATTTTAATACTTTTGTTTCTGTTTGTGATTATCAATGAAAAATAAAGAAAAAATTTGTTTTATAAACATTTAATTATCAACGTTTTAATCATTTATTTAAAATTTACCTTATGAACAAAGCACAATTAATTGATGCAATGGCCGCCGGAGCTGGCCTTTCTAAAGCTGATGCTAAAAAAGCTCTCGATGCATTTGTAACTTCTACTACCGACGCTTTAAAAGGTGGTGACAGAGTTGCTCTTATCGGATTTGGTTCTTTTTCTGTTACTGAACGTAGCGCAAGAGTTGGAAGAAATCCACAAACTGGTAAAGAAATTCAGATTGCAGCTAAAAAAGTTGTTAAATTTAAAGCTGGTGCTGAATTATCTGGTGCTGTATCGTAATTAAACGAAACGAAAATAAAAAAAGGGAAACATTTCGTTTCCCTTTTTTTATTTCACCCAAATTGAAATTATGTAATGCAAACTGAATTGCTAAAGTACTTGTCGCCTTATATCACCCCCGAACGTTTAACCCTTTTTAATAGGGTTGTAGAATATCGTACCAAGTACATTACTGTTGTATTAGAAGATATTTTTCAGTCGCAAAACGCAAGTGCGGTTTTAAGGTCGTGCGACTGTTTTGGTGTTCAGGATGTACATATTATTGAAAACAGGAACAAATTTCAGTTAGATACAGAAGTTTCGCTTGGATCTTCAAAATGGCTTACTCTTAATAAATATAATCGGGAGAAGAATAATAGTCTCGAAGCCATTCAATCTTTAAAAAAGCAAGGGTATAAGATTGTAGCTACTACACCTCATTTTAACGACCAGAAACTCCCAGACTTTGATATTACGGCAGGAAAGACAGCACTTGTTTTTGGCTCCGAATTACCGGGAGTTTCGGATATAATTATGAATGAAGCTGATGAATTTCTTAAAATCCCCATGTTTGGTTTTACCGAAAGTTTTAATATTTCAGTTTCTGCTGCCATTGTTTTACACCATTTAACCGACAAAATGCGTAATTCTAAAGTTGACTGGCAATTAAGCGAAAGAGAGAAAACAGATATTAAAATTCAATGGATTAAAACTACAGTTAAGAAAAGTGAACTTATTGAAAAGCGTTTTTTGGAAGAAAGGGGTGAATGATATATATATTAGTATTCAGTCGCAGTATTCAGTCTCAGTATTCAGTTGCAGTATTCAGTCGCAGTATTCAGTCGCAGTATTCAGTCTCAGTTGTATTAGTGTTTGCAGTATAAATTAATTTTTCCAAATCTTTTAATTGGATGATTCTTACTCCTAATTTTTTCCAGTTATCGAATGGTAACGGAATATTTGGCAACTCTTTTATTGCATCTTCAATAACATAAACCGTTTCAACTCTATCTGATAAACCCACAACTGCATCGTTAACGCAAACATTTGTAGTTACTCCATAAACCATCACAATTTTAGGTTTCAGATATTTCAGTATCGATTCGGTTAATCGATTTCCCTTAAAAACATCAAATGCATCTTTTCTGATAATAATATTACGATTCTTCTCAATATCAAATAACTCAGTATCATTTTTATTCCAGTTAAAAACAATAGGATTCTCAGGATTTGTTTCGATAATATATTCAGCACCTTTGCTATTTGCCATGCAGTGTGGCGGGAAAGTATTTATGAAATTAGGTGTCGAACTTAGTTCAACAGAATCCGGATAATGATAATCGGCAGTATTTACAACCCGGATAGAATTTATTTTTGCCAGTCGAGTTATCTTTTCCCAAATTGGTTTTAGTAATTCGGCATTCTGAACATATAATTTGCCATCTGGCGAAACAAAATCTAATTGTGTGTCAACATTCCAAAATAACAAATCCGATAATTTTATTGCCATGGTATTTTCGTTTATTCGAAGTAGTTTTAACCGAAATATGAAGTTTTTTATAAATTAAAGATAGTTTAAATATTAATAAACTGATAGAAGTCCCCTTAAGTATTTAACTTTTTTCTTCGTCTTAAAAAGAAAACCGAAAGCCCTATAAAAATAATGGCAGGTAGTAACAGTTGTGCCCATGCGCTTATTCTAATCGACTTGTTTAGTATTCCTGAATGTGTTTTATTATTAATTTTAACATCGGCAAATTCGGCAACATGACTAAGTAAACTGGTTGCTAAATCTTTATCCGGAACTGTTTTGTGGCACGACAAACATACTCCTCGCCGATCTAATTTCATCAACTCGTTTTTGTTTAGCGGTCGCGAGCCTGAAAAATGGTGCCCAACTGTTTGCAGTTGATTATTATCTTCGTCGATAAATCTGCTCCAGTCCATAGTTAAATTTGCAACAGCATTAAACTGAGTATCAATCTGGTTTGCAATTGGCATTCCAAAAACATCCATTAAATCCATAACAAAATTCGTATCGGGGCGGAAATACAATTTTCCTCCTGCAATTCCATATCCCATTGCTTTCGAGTTTGTATGACAACTTTCGCAACTTCGCGCTTCAAGCTGAACGGTGTGTGGATGAAGCGGAGAAATATCAATTGCCAGTTGTCCCTCTTCGCCTGCACCTTCAACATGTGGTATTTTAAAAATATGATTTAGCAACTTCACATTTCCGTTTATGTCGGTTACCGAAACCGTCGTCTGGCATCCCGGGATTGCCGGCGAAATACGGTGCTCGCCATTTACAACCAGTGGCGGGTCTTCCCAGCGCAAATAACTTCGCTGTTCGCTAATATCGCCACTCGTTAAATATTTTTGTACATTTTTTATATCATCGGGCGATAAAGCATCAATCGTTTTTCCGTTTGGCAGTGGATTTTCTGTAACTTTTACCCAGTCGGTACGTTGTTTCGGATTCGAATAATCGATGTTAACATGGCAGCCGTAACACTGTGGCGCCCAGGTAGCATGACAACTGTAGCACTCCATATTATTTATATGAGTTGTAATCTGTGTCATTGCAACTTTCCCACGTTGCTTTAGCTTATCTTTTTTTGTGAGCTCTTTTAACGGGTGCAAAACAATATCAACTCCTCCTGCCGAATATAGAATAATACTATTCCCGTTTTTTACAATATGCGGCATCGGATTTCCGCGTGCAGTAATCAGATATCCATCTTTTTTATCATCAACCGAACCTTTCTTTAAATAATCGGGAATTGTTTGCGACACCCCGCGCCCTTCAGCTTTTAGCGGACTCTCACTTGCAATTTCATCACCATAACCAATCGGCAATTCCCATGGGTATTTTTCTGGTGTTCCGTGACAATCCTGACACTCAATTTCAACGGCTGCCGAAACTGTTCCCATTAAATCGCCCATACTGTGCATGTCGCCCGAAGTGTGGCAATCCTGACAAAGCATCCCTTTTTTTAGGTGAACATCGGAATGTAAATGGATATAATTTTTTTTATGAATTTTAGTTTGATTATCACCGTTGCTCATAAATGGCGACTCGTACGAGGTTTCCATCAATCCTTCGTACGAAACTCCAATTCGCCGACCACGATTATGACACGATGTACACGATTTTGTTGGTACTCCGGTGTAACTTTTTCCATGTAAAGTTACTTCCGAATCGCGGGTTGACTGAATAGAGTGGGTGAGTAGTTTTCCTCGTTCTGTTCGGCTAATAACTGGGTCATCACCTTCGTACAATCCTTTATTCGAATATGGAATATGACACGAACCACAGCCTGTTCCGCGATAATCGCCATCGGCATTATTACCTTTAACTCCGGTGTGGCAGCGTTGACAATCGGCACGTAAATAAGAGTAAACTGCCAGTGCAGGATTTTTTTCAATTTCGGCTGGAGTTGGGGCTTCCGGAAGCCCTTTCATCTCTTTTGGAAATACCTGAGGTTCTGCCGTTTTCAGTTTTGCAATGTATTTTTTGTACGTGTCAGACCCAAATCTTTTATGAACATCAACCTCCTTTACCGCAACATTTGCAACATTGTGGTTGTAACCTTGTAATCCTCCAAAACCCCAGGTTGCTCCCTGTATTTTGCCGGCTTCGGTAAACATTAACGAAGTAAACTGCGTGCCAACTTGTTCCTGATGACATATTCCGCATGTCTTTGCATTAATCCAAACACTTGCCGGGTCGGGGTAAAATTGTTCTGCCCCATTATTCTCTTTTAAATATTTTACTGAACCGCTGTGTGCAAGTTTTTCGTTGGTTGTTGTTGGCGTGCCACCATGGCAAACGATACATTCGTTATCTGTACATCCTGCCTGTTTTGCCAGGCTGTAAATTTGTTGCATCATTCCCGATTTTGGATCGCGAATATGTTCAATCCCGGTGTGGCAGGTTAAACAGTTATTTTTTGTTTTATCAGGAAACGAGTAGTGTTCGTTGTTTGTTTGATTTGTAAATTCTGGTAAAATATTGGTTGCAGCTTTTACATTGTCGGGGTTACATTTTATTATCGATATTGAAAAAAGAGTTACGAAAAAAAGAAAAATTATAAAAGCTATATATTTTTTCATTTCGATTTAATTTAGGCTGTTTATAAATGCAAACCAAAGTACTACTTTAAAATTAAAGAGACAAGTTGAATGTTTTTGTGGGCAAAAAAAATGTGTAATAGTTCAACTCATCTCATAAAAAAATACTACTTTTCGAAATCATTTTTTATTCAATAAAAACAAAAATTATGAAAACTAAAAATTTTGGAATTGTAACTTTACTAGTTCTCATTTCGGCAACCACACTTTTTGCACAATCGGGTAAATGGCAACAGCTTTTTACCGATAATTTATCTAATGCCGATTACCCGGCAGGTATTTGGACTGTAGAAAGTGGAGTTATTACTGCATCGGAAGACCAGTGTATTTGGACGAAAAAAGATTACGATAATTTTGTGCTCGACCTTGAGTTTAAAACTGCCGACGGAACAAATAGTGGTGTGATTGTATATTGTAGTAACACGGATGATTGGATTCCGAATTCGGTAGAAATACAAATTGCTGACGACTATGCAGAGAAATGGGCCAACTCGGATAAAACATGGCAGTGTGCAGCTATTTTCGGACATTTAGCAGCCAGCGAAAGTCGTGTAAAAAAGCCAGGTAAGTGGAATGATATGACTGTTACCTGCATCGATAAAAAAATTACTGTAAAATTAAATGGTAAAGTTGTTACCGAAATGGATATGGCACTTTGGACAAGTGGCACAAAAAATCCTGATGGAACAGATATCCCTTCGTGGTTAAGTACTCCGTTTGCAGAGTTGCCTACTAAAGGTAAAATTGGTTTTCAGGGAAAACATGCCGGTGCGCCAATTTGGTTTCGGAATATTAAGGTAAAAGAGCTGTAGTCTATTTATTATTTTTTTTACATAAACAGTTTTGCCATTTTATACTTTGCAATTAATGGTTCAATTTTCTTTTTTACCAGTTCGTAATATTTTCCGGCTTTACTTTTTCCAAGTAGTTTTTCTACAAAATCGTCTCTCTCTTTCTTCTTAATACCGAATTTTTCCAGTTTATCCGATTCCGATCCGGAACCATTAAAAATACTCATGGCATTGTTAACAAGACTTTTGTTACTGTTATTTAGTTTAAGAAGTTTATCGGGCGACAGTCCTAGTTTATCTCCTTGGTTTAGCGCATTTAAAATGTCTTTTGTAAAATCTTTATCAGGCATTTGAATATTCGATTTTGAGACATCGGAAACCGAGGGCATTTTAATTTGTGCCTGAACGTTAATGGCTAAAAAACCTGCCAGTAGGATGCTTAAAATAATTGTTTTCTGTTTCATAATTTTTAATATTAATTGGTATATATTGTTCTGATGTTATTTGTAACAAACTCAATCTTGAATAGTTTAAATTAAAGTCTCTATTATGCGATTATTTATTTCACTTTTTTTGATACTAATTATTTCTAATTCAGTAATTGCCAACAACAAACTTAGTAAAAAGGAGAGGGTTGAAATCAATAATTTATTGGATAAACAGGTTGCTGCCTGGAACGATGGTAATCTCGAAAAATTTATGGATACTTACTGGAATTCGGAGAAATTGGTTTTTGTAGGCTCAGGCGGTCCAACTTACGGCTGGCAAGCCACACTCGACAATTATAAAAAGCGATACCCTAATAAAGCTGCAATGGGAAAGCTTAGTTTTCAAATTCTTGATATCTCAAAAATCGATAAAAAAACATTTTTTGTAATTGGGCGATTTGAATTAACCCGTGAAATTGGAGATTTGGCAGGGCACTTTACTCTGGTTATTCAGAAGATTAACAATGAATTATTAATTATCAGCGATCATTCCAGCGTAGAAAACTAAAAACTGTCGGAATAATTTTACAATGCGCATTTTGTTGGTCGGTATAAATTATTCTTTTGCCAGATGCCGTATCATTCCGTTAAAAATAAAATAGTGAAAAGGTGAAGTTATAACCCAGTAAAACCGCCCCCAAATTCCTCTGGGACGAAATGTTGCAGATTGGTGTAAAATATTATTATCATCAATCTTAAATTCCATCCATGCTTCTCCGGGTAACTTCATCTCAGCAAAAAGAAGCAGTCGTTTTTTTTCCCGACTTGCATACAGAACTCTCCAAAAATCAAGTGCATCGCCGGGGTGAATTTCATCTGTGGAAGTTCGCCCGCGTTTTAATCCGACCCCACCCAAAAGCTCATCAAATATTCCCCGCGTTTTCCAAAGCCAGTTTGCGTAATAATATCCCTTTTTACCACCGAGTGTCCATATATTCTGTAGTACTTTTTCGGGATTGGTTATTAAAATTTGCTTCTCGTTTTTATAGCACCCAAAATTAGGAACTTCAATAAAATCTGAAAGCGAAAGTCCGAGACTGCTACTGATAATAGAGTCTTTCCAACTACTTAAAACCAGATTTTGTTTAATTTTTATGAATGCATTTTTTAATGCCCTTTCGTATGTTATTGGTTGTACTTTCAGAATCTCTTCCAAATTGTTGTTCTCGCAAACTACTTCCATTTTCATACTTCCAACCAAACTTTTTGCTAGCTTATACGAGACAGATGTTATAAAGAACAGCCAGTATAACGAGATTCTTGGAGTGATTAAAGATGTAGTAATCAGTCTCCTTTTTAACTTTCTTATTTTTGCATATTGCAACATCATCTCTTTGTAGGTCAAAATTTCCGGACCACCAATATCAAAGTTTTGGTTGTAGCATTGTTCATTAAAAAGTACTCGTCGCAAATAGGTAATTACATCTCTAATAGCAATTGGCTGAGCCCTGGTAAGCACCCATTTTGGTGTAATTAAAATTGGAAGTTTTTCTACAATATCGCGAATCATTTCGAATGAGGCACTGCCCGAACCAACAATTATCCCAGCACGTAAAACTGTTAGCGAATATTTGTCGCTTGTTAAAATGTCTTCAACTTTTCGGCGCGAAAGCAGGTGTTTCGAAAGTTTATTTTCGTTTGAGATACCACTTAAATAGATGACTTGTTTTACAGATGTCGATTCCAATAGTTTCTTGAAATTACTTGCAGCGCTTGACTCTAATGTGTCAAATTGTTCGGAAGAACTGCTCATTGAGTGAATTAGATAATAGGCAGCGTCAATATCTTTTGGGAAGTTTTCAGGGTGCGGAGTTTTCAAGAAATCAATCTCAATTATTTCAACCTTTTTAAGTAATTTCGTGTGAATTGTAAGCCTGTTCTTTTCTCGTACACAACAAATAATATCGTGCCCTTTTTCGATAAGAACGGGCAGCAAACGTTTGCCAATATAACCTGTTACACCTGTTAATAATATTCTCATTTATACTATATAATCTTTATAATAAAACGCTAAATACTGCCTTGTTTTTGTTTTGAAAACAGTCGTTTACGCCATTAAATATATAAATATAAATGAATTGTTGTGCTCGAAACTTCATTATCTCTTCTTTAGCTTTATTGTAAGTTCTCTCTATTTGAACCAATGTTTTAAATTATTTTTCTGACATAAATTCTTTTTTTCTGAAAACACAAACACTACTTTCGCCATTCTTATTTAAAAAATATAAACAGATGCAAAAATTAATTATTCTCTTTCTGCTGATTTCGCAGATTGCTTTCGCTCAACAAAAAGAGATGAGTTTGGAAGATGCCGTTTTAGGCAGATACACCTATTTGCGACCTACCTCAATGAAAAGTGTTGCGTGGAAAAGCGATGATGTTTTTACTTTTGTCGAAGATAAAACCCTTTGGGCTGAGTCGGTTAAAAATGGCAAAAAAGAGTTGGTTATTAGCACCAAACAATTGTCCGGAATAATTGATTCTGAATTGCGTGGTTTTCCACGTTATTCGTGGTTAAACGAAACGAATATTCTAATTCAAACAAAAAATAGTTTTATTGTTTTGAATTCAGATGAGAAGTTAATTCAATATAAAATTGAGCTGCCAAAAGAGGCTCAGAATTCGGTTTTTAATGAAGACGGTAAATTTGTTTCGTTTACCAAAAACGATGATCTGTTTGTTGCTTTTGCAAATGGCGAAATCACCCAAATTACTTCCGATGGCGGCAGTGGAATTGTAAACGGACAAACAGTTCACCGCAGCGAATTTGGAATAACAAACGGAATTTTCAATTCGCCAAAAGGTAATTGGATTGCGTTTTATCGTAAAGACGAGTCGATGGTAAAAGATTATCCGTTGGTGGATTATATGGCGCGCGAGGCTGAACATAAACCCATAAAATATCCGATGGCAGGAATGAGTAGTCATCATGTAAAATTAGGTGTTTTCAATATAAAAACGGGCGAAACTATTTTCTTGAAAACCGGCGAACCGCTTGATCATTTTCTTACAAATGTTGCGTGGTCGCCCAACGAGAAAACTATTTATTTGGCTGAAGTAAATCGCGAACAAAATCACATGCAACTAAATTGTTACAACGTTGGTTCTGGTGAGAGAGTGAAAACTCTGTTCGAGGAGAAATCTGATAAATATGTTGAACCGCTTTTCCCGATTCAATTTTCGAAAGTTAATGAAAATGAATTTTATTATCTGAGCAGAAAAGATGGCTGGTTTCATATTTATAAATACAGTACCAATGGCGAACTCATTCAGCAAATTACAAAGGGAGAGTGGGAAGTTACACGTATTTTGGGATTCGATAAAAAGGAGAAAAATGTTTTTGTTGAAGGAACTTTGGATAGCCCGATTGAACGACATATTTATAAAGTAGAAATAAAAAGTGGCGAAACTAAAAAGCTAACTACCGACACCGGAATTCACCGGGGTTTGTTAAGTCCCGAAACCGGTTTTGTAATCGACAACTGGAATGCCACAAACATTCCCGGTAAAACAGATTTAATTTCAACAAAAGGTAAATTGACAAGAAATTTGCACACTGCTGACGACCCGCTTAAAAATTACAATTTGGGTAAAAATACCCTCGTAACGCTTAAAACTACCGATGGAAAAACTGATTTATACGGTCGTTTAATTACACCACCAAATTTCGACTCGAATAAAAAATATCCGGTTGTGGTTTATGTTTATGGCGGTCCGCACTCGCAGTTTGTAAATAGCGGTTGGCATAACAGTGCGAGGTGGTGGCAATATTATATGGCAGCGCATGGATACATCGCTTTTACGTTAGATGGGCGCGGTACAAATAACCGTGGTCGCGATTTCGAAACGGCGGTTCACAGGCAGTTGGGTGTTTTGGAAACCGAAGACCAGATGCAGGGAATTAAATATCTGAAATCGTTGCCGTTTGTAGATGCCGATAGAATTGGTGTACACGGCTGGAGTTTTGGCGGTTTTATGACACTGAATTTGATGCTGCGTCACCCCGAAACTTTTAAAGTTGGTGTTGCCGGCGGTCCGGTGGTGGATTGGAGTTTATACGAAATTATGTATGGCGAGCGATATATGGATATGCCGAAGGAAAATCCCGAAGGTTATAAATTAACCAACATGACCAATTATGTTTCTAATCTCGAAGGAAAATTGATGCTGATACACGGTGTACAGGATAAAACTGTTGTTATGCAACACAGTATGAAATTTTTGCGCGAGTGTGTAAAACAAAATAAACAGGTCAATTTTTTGCGTATCCAATTCACCCACACAATGTTCGTGGTAAAGATCGTTTGCATCTAATGGAAAAAGTTAGCTTGTATTTTTTCGACAATCTTTAGCTTTCATTATTAATACAAAAATATCCTTTGCTGTCCCTTTCAAGGAACGGATATTTGAACAACACAAACAAAGGGTTAAAACCCTGAATGCTCATTGCTCATTTAATCCGTTGGTTAAAACCAACGGTAAAGGATAGTTGCTAAAATGATTATTTAATACATGAATATCCTTTGCCGTCTGATTTATCGGATGGATAACAGACACAAGCAGAACCCCATTGTTTACAATTCATAATAATTAAATTTCCACTCTCGTTTTCTTTTCGCTCGGAATTAATATTTTTGCAGCGTTCCATAGAAACTGAAATTCGTTTGAAGAAGTACAAATTAAATAACCGGCTGTTTTTTACTTTTAGATTGACCATATTAATGATGGTTTTATCGGTTATTTCGAATGCGCAAAACGATTCAATAATCGTTTCATTCAAAACTCAGTTCGAAAAAAATCTGATAGAATTAGATAATCTCTATTGTTGGTCCGACACCGGTTTTTATAGTGGGACTTTTAAAATAAAATCAATTCAAAATATTCAAACTGAATTTGAAAAGCTCAATCTCCCTGTTTTTACTGAATTTAATAAGCGGACAGAGGAGTTTTATCGGTTTTTAGATGGACTTAAAATTTCAGAAAAGCAGAATTTAATCCGCTATTTTTCTTTTTATGAAAATGAGTTTGAAACAGTTCTGAAAAGCGAAAGTCTGCCCGTTGAATTAAAATATCTGGCACCGGCACTTTCTGCAATGAACCAGAATGCTGTTAGCCCCTATGGAAAAGTTGGAGTGTGGCAGTTAATGCATTTTCAGGCGGTTTTAAATGGAATTCAGATTGACAAACTTGTTGACGAACGTTTTAATATTTCACTTGCAACTCGTGTGGCAGCTCACCAGATTAATCAAAATATAATTCAGTTTGGCAATATTGATTTAGCAGTTACAGCTTATGTTTTGAGTACTGTTGAAGTTAGTAATGCAATTAGTTTTGCCAAAAAGAGAGGTGAAAATGTAACCGAATTTTTACCGGAATATTTTACCGAAACTGTTGCTGCTTTTCAGGCAGTGGCACTGTTTTTAAATGTTAATAAATTTAAGGTTGATATTCAGCCTTTTGTAAAAAAGAGTACACCTGATTCTGTAATTATTAATCGTGAATTACATTTTCAACAGGTTACTGAAGTGCTGGGGATTTCTGAGAGAGAGTTGCAATTTCTGAATCCTCAATATAAATTTTTAATAATTCAGGGCGATAAAAAACCAAATAAATTGATATTACCAACCGGTAAATGGGACGATTTTGTATTGTGGCAAGATTCAATTTACAATAAATACGACTCCACACTTTTCGACCTGATAACACAAAAAATAGAGTACCCGCCTTCGCCAAACCGGCAATATACACGCGAGTTGGTTAAAGATTTGAAAATTGAGGGAAAAACTAAAATTCAGTACCGGCTAAAAACCGGCGATGTTTTGGGTATTATTGCCGAAAATTACGATGTTCGGGTTGCCGATTTAAAATACTGGAACAATATTTACAACGAAAGGAAAATTCAGGCAGGTAAAACACTCGATATTTTTGTTGACGATGATAAGGTTGATTATTATTCAGCTCTGGCTTCTCCGAAAAGTAAAAAAGTGGAGGTTTCAATGGCTGAAAAGATTCAAAAAAAATCGACTCTTAAAATTTATGATGATTTAAATTCAGCAAAAAAAGTAGAACACATTGTTAAAAGTGGCGAGTCGCCTTATCTGATTGCAAAAAAATATGACGGTGTTTCGCCCGATGATATTTTGGAGTGGAACAATATTGACGATGCGAGAAAAATACAAATAGGTCAGAAATTAATTGTTTATTTGAAGTGATGATGCAGCCTGTAAAAATATTACTATTCATTTTAAGCGTTTTTGCATTGCTGGCTGGTGCCATTTTGGCTACGCCAACCGGAGGTGTAAAAGTTGGAGGATTTACATTTCATATGCCAATTTTTAGCGAGATGTTTATTGCTGATGAAGAATCGGGTGTTGATATTTCAGGAATTATAGAAGGAGAATTTGATATCGATTCTCTGGTAGAAATGGATAACGATACAATTAATTTAAAACCCGGCGATGAGCAAATTCGCAGAGCCAGTTACGATTCGCTGATACAAAAAATTCGTAAAATTGAAATTACTGTTGAGGGGCGAAAAAATCTCGCACATTTTTTCGAGAAGATAAAATCTGATTCCACGGCACGTGTTATGCACTACGGCGACAGTCAAATCGAGGGCGACCGGATTACAAGTTACATTCGTAATAAATTACAAATAAAATTTGGTGGAACAGGCGTTGGATTACGACCGGCTGTTCAACCCTACGATTATGTTTTTAGTGCAGTTCAAACCCATTCCGATAACTGGAAAAGATATCCGATTTACGGAAAAGTAGATTCGCTGGTTGAATATCAAAGATACGGCGTGATGGGTGCATTTTCGCGGTTTGCACCATTAACAAGCGATTCAATACCTTTTCGCGATTCGATTATTTACAATGCAGAGTTAACAATTTCGAAATCGAATATTGCATATAACAGAGTAAAAGAATATAAACGGATACGTATCTTTTTTGGAAATGCAAAACGACAGGTTGACTTTGATTTAGCAGCAAATGGCGAAAAAATTTATTCCGGAATATTGAGACCAAATATCGATTACGGAATGTTTTCGTACAATCTGCCAAATTCAACAAACGAAATTTCAATATCATTTTCGGGTTGGGATAGTCCCGATATTTATGGAATTGAGTTGGGCGATACTTCCGGAATTACAGTTGATAATATTGCACTGCGTGGAAGTTCGGGAACAATTTTTACAAAAGCCGATTTTGCACATTCAGCAAAAATGTATGCCGATTTAAAACCCAATCTTTTTATTCTTCAATTTGGTGGAAATGTGATGCCTTATATAAAAGACCAAAAGGCAATCGACCGTTACGGCCGTTGGTTTACAAGTCAGATAAAACGTATAAAACAGTTGTGTCCCAACGCGGCTGTTTTGGTAATCGGCCCCAGCGATATGTCAACAAAAGAGAAAGACAAGTTTGTTACATACGAATATTTGCCTGCTGTTGTGGAGGTTTTAAGACAAGCGGCTTTATCTACCGGGAGCGGTTATTGGGATATGTACAGTGCAATGGGCGGACATAATAGTATGCCAAGCTGGGTGAATGCAGAGCCGGAACTGGCGCGGCCTGATTATACACATTTCTCGGCGCGGGGTGCGCGGTTGGTAGCCAGCATGTTTTATAATGCGCTTATTTTGGAGTATAATAACTATTTGAAGGAGGAGAGGGAATGATGTTTCGAGTTCAAAGTTTAAAGTTTAAGGTTCAACGTTCAACGTTCAAAGTTCCGAGTTTCAGCCCACAGCCCACTGCCCGCAGCTCACAGCTCATGGCTGCTTTTGCTTTAATAATCACTCTCATTTTTTGTAATTCTGTAAACGCACAAATCAATTCATATTTATATCGTGTTAATCAACATAATTTTATTCGGTACGATTTAAATGAAATGCACAATTTCGGAACCGATAAATATTCAGCCCGGTTTTACGATAAACTTGAAAAGCTCATTCGCACCGGAGAAGGCAGAATAAACATTGTTCAGATTGGTGGCTCACATATTCAGGCAGGAACTTTTTCGGGGCAAATCCGCACGCGGCTGCAACAAGCCAATGGCGAAATGAATGCCGGCTGGGGATTTATGTTTCCGTACCGGATTTCGCGAACTAACTCGCCGTTTGGATATTACATTCGCTATAACGGTGGCTGGCAAAGTTGCAGGAATATCGAGCGGCGAAAAACCGGAAATCTTGGTGTTGGTGGAATATCGGTAACCACATCATCACCAAAAACAGAGTTAACAATTTTGCTTGAAAAAGAAAATGTTCTGGATTACAGTTTCAATAAATTACGGGTTTATTACGAAAACAGGGGTGTAAATTATGTTGTTTCCATTGATTCATCGATTCTCGTAAATTCAATAAAAACCAATGATTATTTTGAATTTGAGTTGAATACGCACGTCGATAGTTTGAAAATTACCATTGAGAAAGAGAAAAATGCAAGCGGCAGTTTTACGCTTTTTGGAATTACAACCGAAGCTGCACCAAATGGTTTTATGTACCATAGTATTGGCGTAAACGGCGCGCATGTTCCGGCTTTTTTACGCTGCCAGCTTTTCGAAAAACAACTTGCCGACTTGAAACCTGACCTTGTAATTTTGGGTTTGGGAATTAACGATGCCTACGGACGGCGTTTCTCGCAAAGTAAATTTGAAGCTAATTATGGCGAACTGATAGCAAAAATCAGACGGGCAGCACCCGAAACTGCGATTATTTTTACAACAAATAACGACAGTTATATGTATCGGCGGTACGTAAATAAAAACGGGTTGAAAGTTCAGCAAAGTATGTTTAAAATGGCCGAGAAATACGATACCGGAGTTTGGGATATGTTCTCGGTAATGGGAGGTTTAAACTCCATTGTTTTATGGGAAAAGAATGGTTTGGCCCGGCACGATAAAATACATTTTACACGCGAAGGTTATTTAACGCTGGGTGATTTGTTTTTTAATGCGTTGATGCAGGGTTTTGAAGAATATATTGAGGGAAAAAGCAAACTGACGAATAATAATATTAAGGTAAAACATAATGCCAGTATTAATAAAACTAAATAAAAATTGGAAATACTTCAGCAAATAGATATTACCGATATTTTACGAAACATTTTTGTTTACGACAAAACTGCTCCGCTTATTTTTACGCGCTTCTTTTTCTGGGCATTTTTTGCTGTGGTTTTGCTGGGATACTCGTTGGTTTATAAACGTAAAAATCGTAGTGTGCGGGCGGGATATCTTTTTATTGCCAGCTTGTTCTTCTATTATAAATCAAGCGGATTTTTCTTCTTTATATTACTGTTTAGTACGCTTGTCGATTATTTTATAGGTAAAGGAATTTACTCATCGAAAAACGAAAAAACGAAGAAAATATTGGTTGCAGCAAGTGTAATCGTAAACTTAACTGTGCTTGCATATTTTAAGTATTCATATTTTTTTATCGACAGTATTAACGTAATGTTCAATACCCATTTAGAGGTTGTAAATTATCTTGCAGTCTGGGCAAATCAGTCGGTAGGAACTCATTTTAGTGTAAATCAGATTTTGCTGCCGGTGGGAATTTCGTTTTTTACTTTTCAAACAATAAGTTATTCGGTTGACGTTTATCGTGGCGAAACTAAGCCTGTAAATAATCTAATTGATTTTGGTTTTTATGTATCGTTTTTTCCGCAACTTGTTGCCGGTCCAATTGTGCGTGCATCGGGTTTTGTAAAACAAATTTACGAAGATTACCACGTGTCGAAAGTTGAATTTGGTTGGGCAATTTTTATGATTTTAAAGGGGTTGATTAAAAAGATTTTCATTGGCGATTATATTGCTGTAAATTTTGTCGACCGTGTATTTTCCGACCCGATAACCTACTCCGGCTTCGAAAATCTGATAGCGCTTTTCGGATATTCGTTGCAGGTTTATGTCGATTTTTCGGGTTACACCGATATTGCAATTGGAGTTGCACTGTTAATGGGATTCCGGTTGCCACAAAACTTTAATGCGCCTTACAAAGCCAAAAATGTTGGCGATTTCTGGAAACGCTGGCACATGTCGCTTTCATCGTGGTTAAAAGATTATCTATACATTCCAATTGGCGGAAACCGTGGCGGCTCGGTTTTTAGCTATCTGAGTTTGGGTATTATTTTAAGTATTATTGTTTTGCTTTCGGGGAAATTAATATTAGTCCCAATTTTTGCCGGTTTAATAGTTCTGTTTGCCATTGCAATTCGTGTTTCACCCGGACTAAAACGCAGTGTCGATACCAATATAAATTTAATGCTGACAATGCTTTTGGGCGGTTTATGGCACGGTGCATCGTGGCAGTTTATTATTTGGGGCGGATTAAACGGAATAGGATTAGTTGTTTATAAATTCTGGCGGAAAATAAGTCCGTGGGAAGCAAAAAATAGTTGGATTGTTAATGTCTGGAAGATTGCAATAACATTTGGTTTTATCACATTTACGCGTATTTTCTTTCGTTCAGAGTCGATGGAAGTGGTAAAGGGAATGATGCACCAAATTAGCAGCGACTTTAATTTTTCACTTATCCCCGAAATATTGGTAGCCTACAAATGGGTTTTTATGGTTATGTTTTTCGGCTTTTTTATTCACTGGCTTAGCGAAAGTTGGAAGGATAAAATTAAAAACTGGTTTATTGAATCTCCACTTTGGCTAAAAGCTGTAATTGCTGCTGTTGTTGTAATTGTTGTTTATCAATCCATTTCGTCCGAAATGCAACCATTTATCTATTTTCAGTTTTAAGAGTTTTGTTCCCATTTCGAAAAAGGATTTTGCGATAACCACGAGTTAAAATAGCGGTAATCTTCGCTTACCTCTTTTTCAATCCAATTGGGTAAATTAACATGCTGCCTTTCGTGTTTTAACTCAACCTCGGCAAGAATTAAACCTTTATTTAGACCTTCAAAAATATCTATTTCCCAAATAACATTATCTTTTTTTTCGTAGTAGCGGGTTTTCTCAATCGGAAAATCCAGACATAATTTCATCAATTCGTTAGCTTCTGCAGCGGGGATTTTATATTCCAGTTCGATACGTTTTATTCCCGTTGGTTTACCTTTAATTGTAAGAAACGCCTCGTTGCCGGTAATCCTCACTCTTACTGTTCTTTCCGGTACAACAGATAAATAACCTTGTTTCATTTTAGTCCCTTTATCCGCCGGATTCCATTTTTTATGGTTAACCAAAAATTTGCGTTCTATTTCGTACATAGCTCTTTTTTTATTAGTTATAAAGTTAATTGAAGTTGTTTAATTTATTTGAATTCAGCTTAACTATTACTATTTTTAATTTTTATAAAAAAATAAATTATGATTTCAAGACAGGAAGCGATTCAACTATTAAAAGAGAATGTAAAATCAGAAAATATGCTAAAGCATTCTTATGCGTCAGAAGCTGTTCTGCGTGCAATGGCAAAATATTTAGAAGAAAATGAAGATGAATGGGGAATTGCCGGGTTATTGCACGATATTGACGTAGAAATTACAAATGCCGACCCTAAGAAACATGGTCCTGCAGCCGCAAATATTCTGAAAAATAAAGTTACAGATGAAATGCTCGATGCAATTGTAATGCACAACGAAATGGCAACCGGACTGGAGAGAACAACTGTTTTTCAACATGCTCTTGCAGCAGGAGAAACAATTACCGGATTAATCACAGCAGTAACACTCGTTTATCCCGACAAAAAAATTGCAAGTATTAAAACCAAATCGGTAACCAAACGAATGAAGCAAAAAGCATTTGCCGCTTCAGTAAAACGAGAAAATATTTTAGAATGCGAAAAGATTGGTATCCCAATTAATGAGTTTGCAGAACTTTCTATAAATGCAATGAAAGGGGTAAGCGAAGTTTTGGGTTTGTAAAATTGAATTTCGTATTGGCAAAAAGTATCATACTTGACTTGGCACTATATGGGATGCAATAATCAGCTAAACAATAATATCTAATTTGTAATTAATTGTTAACAATCCGTATCATTTTAATAGTAATTGTTTAAATTTTTTAGAATATCACTGTAAATCCTTTCAAATCGTTTTTGTTTTTAAATTTAATTTTTACATTTGCGTCCAACAAAACAAAATAATGAAATTTTTATCTGTAAATATTCTAGTCCTTTTGGTTGTAGTTCTTGGATTATCTGAGAGAGGTTAGAATATATTATAGAATTTAAAATATTACAAGCCTTTCTCGGAAAAATGAGAAGGGCTTTTTTAATGAATACAGATATCGATAAATAAAAAAAATATGCAAAACACATTACGCAGTAATCAAACAACGCAAGGACGTAGAATGGCAGGAGCCAGAAGTCTTTGGCGTGCAAACGGAATGAAAGAGGAGCAATTTGGGAAACCGGTAATTGCAATTGTAAATTCGTTTACTCAGTTTGTTCCCGGCCACGTTCATCTTCATAAAGTTGGTCAGTATATTAAGGGTTTAATTGAAAAAGAGGGCTTTTTTGCAGCCGAGTTTAATACCATTGCAATTGATGATGGTATTGCAATGGGGCACGATGGAATGTTGTATTCGTTGCCATCGCGCGATGTAATTGCCGACAGTGTGGAATATATGTGCAACGGACATAAAGTTGACGCGATGATTTGCATTTCGAACTGCGATAAAATTACCCCTGGAATGATGATGGCTGCAATGAGGTTAAATATTCCGGCAGTGTTTGTTTCGGGTGGTCCCATGGAAGCAGGCGAAATCGGAGGCGAATTTTACGACTTGGTAGATGCAATGGTAATGGCGGCTGACAACTCTGTTTCTGACGAGCAACTTGCTGTTGTTGAGCAAAATGCGTGTCCAACTTGTGGCTCGTGTTCGGGTATGTTTACTGCCAATTCAATGAATTGTCTTGCCGAAGCAATTGGAGTCGCATTACCCGGTAACGGAACTATCGTAGCCACACACGCCAACCGTATAAAACTTTTTGAAAATGCAGTTGAAAGAATTGTTTCTGCCACAAAATCATATTATTTTGAAGGAGACGACTCTGTTTTACCACGAAGTATTGCAACACGCGATTCGTTTTTAAATGCGATGAAACTTGATATTGCAATGGGAGGTTCGACAAATACCGTTTTACATTTGCTTGCAATTGCGCACGAGGCAGAGGTTGAGTTTACAATGGAAGACATCGATAAACTTTCGCGGATTACACCAAATCTTTGTAAGGTTGCACCGAGTTCTCATTACCATGTGCAGGATGTAAATCGTGCCGGTGGAATTATTGGAATTCTTGCTGAGCTCGACCGTGCAGGGTTAATGGAAACATCGGTTAAAAGAGTTGATGGTAAAACGTTAAAAGAGGCAATTTCGGAATTTGATATTATGAGCGAGTCTGTTAGCGAAGTTGCAAAAAACCGTTACCTCTCTTCTCCGGGCGACGGCAGACGAAATCTTGTTTTGGCTTCGCAGGATAATTATTATTCCAGTTTAGACGATGATCGTAAAAATGGTTGTGTTCGAAATTATGAAAATGCGTATAGTAAAGATGGTGGTTTGGCTATTCTTTATGGAAATATTGCCGAAAATGGCTGTATTGTAAAAACGGCCGGAGTAGATCCTTCGATTTATAATTTTTCCGGAACAGCAAAAGTTTTTAACTCGCAAGACGATGCAGTAAACGGGATTCTTGGCGACACAGTTCAAAAAGGCGATGTTATTGTAATACGGTATGAAGGTCCAAAAGGTGGTCCGGGAATGCAGGAGATGCTCTACCCAACTTCGTATCTGAAATCGATGCAGTTAGATAAATATTGTGCACTAATTACCGATGGCAGATTTTCGGGAGGAACATCAGGACTCTCAATCGGGCATGTTTCGCCTGAGGCAGCCGGTGGCGGTGCAATCGGGTTAATTCAAAATAACGATAAAATTGAAATAGATATCGTTAAACGTTCAATAAATCTTATGGTTTCGGATGACGAACTTGCCCAACGACGCAAAGCAGAAGAGGCAAAAGGGAAAGATGCATTTATGCCGGTTGGTAGAAAACGTAATATCTCCAAAGCATTAAAAGCTTATGCAAGTTTGGTTTCTGCGGCAGATAAAGGTGCGGTAAGATTAATAGACTGAAGATAGTATTCAGTCGCAGTATTCAGTCGCAGTATTCAGTTGCATAAAAAAATAGAATTAAGAATTATTAATAAAAGTTCATAGCTAAAATAGACAAAATGGAAAATAAAAAAATTCCCGGATCAGAAGCAGTTATTCTCTCTTTGATAGAGGAGAATGTTGATATTATTTTTGGTTATCCAGGTGGGGCGATGATTCCCATTTATGATTCGTTGTACGATTATAACGATAAAATAAGGCATATTTTAACGAGGCACGAGCAAGGATTGGTACATGCTGCCGACGGATATGCAAGAGTTACCGGTAAACCGGGGGTGTGTTTTGCAACTTCAGGGCCTGGCGCAACCAACCTTGTTACCGGAATTGCAAATGCTATGTTAGACTCAATTCCAATGGTGTGTTTTACAGGGCAGGTTGGATCGCCGTTACTTGGCACCGATGCATTTCAGGAGTCGGATTTAATTGGAATTACAATGCCAATTACAAAATGGAGTTACCAGATTACAAAAGCAGAAGAGGTGCCCGAGGCAGTTGCAAAAGCATTTTATATTGCCCAAACAGGTCGTCCCGGACCAGTGCTGATTGATATTACCAAAGATGCACAAATGGGAATGTTGGACTGGAAGTATGAAAAGTGTACTAAAATACGTAGTTATGTCCCGGAAGCACCGGTAGATATTTTGAAAATTGAGGAGGCTGCTAATATTATTGATAAAGCAAAAAAGCCACTTTTACTTTTAGGACAAGGTGTAATAATTGGTAGAGCAGAAAACGAGTTAAGAGAATTCATCGAGAAAACAGGTGTTCCTGCAGCATGGACACTTTTAGGGCTATCGGCATTACCAACCGAGCATCCATTAAATGTAGGTATGTTGGGTATGCACGGAAATTATGGTCCTAATTTGCTGACCAATGAAGCTGATGTAATTATTGCCGTTGGAATGAGATTCGATGACAGAGTAACAGGAAAAGTTAGTTCTTATGCAAAAAAAGCTAAAATAATACATCTCGAAATAGACCCGTCTGAAATCAATAAAATTGTAAAAGCAGATGTTGCAGTTATTGGAAACTCGAAAAAATCGTTACAATTGCTTACTGATAAAGTAAAGGAAAACTCGCATGACGAGTGGATAAAAGAGTTTAAGAAATGCGATGATATTGAATACAAAAAAGTAATTGAAAAAGATATTCATCCTACAAAACCCGGATTGACAATGGGGGAGATTGTTCGCATGGCTTCAGAAAAAACTAATCACGAGGCAATTTTGGTTTCCGATGTTGGTCAGCACCAAATGATTAATGCGCGCTATTTCAAATTTAAACACACTCGTAGTCATGTTTCTTCGGGTGGATTGGGAACTATGGGATTTGGATTGCCTGCAAGTATGGGTGCACAAATGGGTATGCCGGATCGTACGGTTTTTTCGGTAAGTGGCGATGGTGGATTTCAGATGACAATTCAGGAGCTGGGAACAATAGAACAGAATAAATTACCCATCAAAATTATTGTTCTGAATAATAACTTCCTCGGAATGGTTCGCCAGTGGCAGCAACTTTTTTTCGAGAAAAGATATTCATTCACTAAGTTGCATAACCCCAATTTTATTATGATTGCAAAAGGATATGGAATTGAAGGGAATAAAGTTGATAAACGAGAAGACCTTGATGCAGCAATGCAAAAAATGATTGATCACGATGGTCCTTATGTTTTGGAAGTTACAATCGAAAAAGAGGATAATGTATTTCCAATGGTTCCGGCGGGTGCATCGGTTTCTGATGTAATGCTCGAACCATAAATATTTAAAGATATAGATTTTATACAATAATTGCCTGTTTGTGCAGGTTACAAAAGAATCAAAAATGAAACAAGAATTTATTATCACCGTTTATTCGGAAAACCATATAGGATTACTCTCGCGTATTACAATTATTTTTACGCGTAGAAAAGTGAATATTGAGAGTTTAACCGTTTCTGAATCTGCCATAAAAGGCATATTTAAATTTACTATCGTTATCGAAGAAACTAAAGAACAAGTTATCAAGATGGTTGGGCAGATTGAAAAACAGATTGATGTTTTAAAAGCATTTTACCACACCAACGATGAAGTTATTTATCAGGAAATTGCGCTCTATAAAGTTCCTATCGAACCAATTTACCAAAGTAATAGTATTGAAAAAATTGCCAGAAATGCAGGTGCCCGAATTTTGGAAATTACCAGAGATTACGTGGTAATTGAAAAAACCGGACATAAAAACGAAACACAGGCACTTTTCGACGAGTTGAATAAATTTAAGGTTATGCAGTTTATACGTTCGGGAAGAGTGGCATTAACCCGCGATCCAATCGAACGTCTGTCAGAATTTCTGAAAGAGAGAGATGCCTTTTTAGATAGCCAGAATGAGTAAAGATAGATATTGATGATAAGATTACATTTAGTAATCATAGTTCTTTTTATAACAGTTAGTCACATTTTTGGGCAAACTTATTATATCGATCCTGTAAACGGAGATATAAATAATAGTGGTTCAAAAGATGCGCCCTGGAGTACATTGCAAGATGTTGTAACAAATAACATGATTGAAAGTTATATGTACACTCCTTTGCCATATTCCAATGCAAGTAAGTTGGTTGTAAAAAACCAGGGAGCTGCTGTTCATTCTGGCGATACGTTAATTCTTCTGGATGGTATGCATGGTGAGTTTGTCCTTCAGAATTACAATAATACAACTGATATTGTTGTTATGGCGGGCGAAGGGCACGAGCCAATCATACAAAGAATTCTTTTACAGGGGTGCAGTAACTGGAAAATAACTGGGTTAACTGTTAGTGCTGAACCATACGGTAGTTACAGTAATGAATATCTGGTAAATCTTGAATCTCATGCACACCAGGGACCAACCAAATTAATAGAGATTGACAGTTGTAATATTTATAGTACAGAATCGCCATGGACTGCTGCCAGTGATTGGTTGAGTAAAGCAGGCTCGGGTATTTTTGTTGGCGGCGATTCAATAAATGTGTACGGAAATATAATTACAAATATTAAGTTCGGGCTTACGCTACACGGAGATTATGGAAATGCTGTTGATAACGATATTGTAAATTTCTCGGGTGATGCAGCAAGAATTTTGGGCTCTAATAATTTGTTTGAAAACAATCTCATAAAAAATTGTTACGATGTTGATGAAAATCACGACGATGGAATTCAATCATACACAACAAATGGTATTGTTGCCGATAATAATATTGTAAGAGGTAATATAATTTTAAATTATGAAGATCCTAATCAACCGCTTTTGGGCGATTTGCAGGGAATTGGATGTTTCGATGGATTTTATAATAACTGGATTGTTGAGAATAATCTGGTTGTTGTTAATCATTGGCACGGAATTACCTTTTTGGGAGCGAGAGATTTTAAAATTGTAAATAACACTGTTTTAGATCCTACACCGCAAGTACAACCGGGTGGGGCGTGGATTATGATTGCAGATCATAAAAATGGGTCGCCAAGTACAGGTTGTACAGTTAAAAACAATGTGGCAAATAAATTTACTATTCCCGGTTCGTTTTCGGGGAATAAAGTTTTAAATAGTAAATTTCAGTATGGGCAAAATTTTGTCGATTACTCTGCAAATGACTTTCATCTCTTATCCAAAAGTTCACTAATTAATAAAGCCGATAATTCACTTGCACCGGCTGTCGATATTGAAGGTGTTTCAAGACCACAAGGAGATGGTTCCGATATTGGTTGTTACGAATACAAAGATTATCAAACAAGTGCGGGAATATTTGAGACGCACAAAAATATTGATATTATTCCAAATCCTGTTACCGATAAATTTCAACTGGTAGCAAAACGAGAATTGATGGATTATAATATTGAAATTATAGATTTAAATGGATCGGTTTTACAAAAAGCAAATTTCGACATAAATGGTTCTTTTGTAAATATTAGCTCGTTGCATAGTGGAATTTATTTTGTGAGAATTGAAGATAAAAGCAACGATTCATTCCTGATTAAGAAAATAGTGAAACAGTAGATAGTAGCGTTTTATTTCTGAGATTCCCTGTTTATATGTGGAAGGTTGTGTATTTTTGTTGATGAAAGAATTAAATTAAAGATAGTAAAATGATTAAAGAATTAAACTGGTTAAAAGGTGGATTATTCCTGGGGATAGTATTTCTTGCCGCTGTGTGGTTGGTAAAACCTATCGGTGTTTCAACACAATTCGTAATTTTTGACGGGATTGTATGGGATATTTTTTCTCCAAAATTGATTTCCGAAAATGCTGATTCTCATACTTTTGAAAGTACAAATGCCTATCTGAATAAAAGTGGTGGTAAATATGCAGCACATGTAAAAAAACCATTTAGTTATGGATTTATTTTTGTTTTGAGTATGATTTTGGGTGGTTTTATTTCCGGGAGATTATCGAAAAATAAGGTGCTGGGAAGCAGCCGGTTTTACCCCGAAGTTTGGCAAGATAAATTTGGAGAAACCTCCGCAAAAAAACGATACTTTTATATGTTTTTTGCCGGATTTATTGTGCTGTTCGGCGCACGGTTGGCAGGAGGTTGTACAAGCGGACATATGATGAGTGGGATAATGCAGACTTCGTTAAGTGGCTATTTATTTACATTCGGGGTTTTTGCAGCAGCCATTCCTGTTTCTATCTTATTCTATAAATCAAAAAAACAGTAATCATGGAAATTATTCTTGCAATAGTTCTTGGTATTGCCTTCGGATTTGCGTTAGATCAGGCACAAGCATCCAATCCTCAGAAAATAATTAATATGTTGCGTTTAAAAGATTTTCATTTAATGAAGGTTATTTTATTTGCAATAGGTTTTAGTAGTCTGCTGCTGTTTATTTTGTTAGCATTAAATATAATTGATGCCGGGCATTTAAGTGTAAAAACATCATATATTGGTGTTATTGTTGGCGGAGGTTTACTGGGCACAGGGTTTGCAATAAGTGGTTATTGTCCTGGTACTTGTGTGGTTGCAGCCGGACGCGGAAGAAAAGATGCTCTGTTTTTTATTCTCGGGGGACTTCTCGGAGCCCTACTTTATATGATAATTTTTGGCTCAATAAAAGATTCTGTTCTGTTCAGTAAAATAGCCGGCGGTGCAGTTAGTTTGGTTGAAACGAATACCGAAAAGTATTCGTCGATAATAGGTAATGTAAGAGCTCTCGTAGTTGCCGGACCAATTGCAATAGTATTTATGCTCAGTGCATTTTTGTTGCCGGGACGAAAAGTGAAGTCATAAAAAAATGGCTCTGTCAACCGACAGAGCCATTTTTTTTATGATTATAATTTGCGATATTTTATTCGCAAAAATAATACCGATTAAATTAGATAATCGCTTCCATTGCTTCCATTGCTTCGCGCAATTCGGCACCAATAATTTCAACATCACTATAACGAATTTCGTCGTTAATCTCAATTAGCTCTTTGTTATCAACGTGTCCGTCTTTTCCTTCATCGAAAGATTTACCTATTACATTTGTCTCTATTTTACTCATAAAATCTGCCAGCAAAGGTTGACATGCATGGTCGAACAGATAACAACCATATTCAGCAGTATCAGAAATTACACGGTTCATTTCGTAAAGTTTTTTACGTGCAATCGTATTGGCAATTAACGGAGTTTCGTGTAACGATTCGTAATATGCCGACTCTTGTTTAATTCCGGTTTCACCCATTACATCAAAAGCCAATTCAACACCTGCTTTTACAAAAGCAATCATTAGTATTCCATTGTCGAAATATTCCTGCTCGCTAATTTCCATGTCGCCGGCAGGAGTTTTTTCGAAAGCAGTTTCGCCTGTTGCAGCTCGCCATTTTAATAAGTCTTTATCGCCAACAGCCCAGTCTTCCATCATTGTCGATGAGAAAGTTCCGTCCATAATATTATCCATGTGATGCTCGTACAACGGGCGCATAATCTCTTTTAATTCGTCAGCCAATTTAAAAGCCTCAATTTTTGCTGGGTTCGAAAGCCTGTCCATCATGTGTGTAATTCCACCAAGCTTTAGGGCTTCGGTAATAGTTTCCCAACCGTATTGAACTAACTTTGAAGCATATTCGGGTTTAATTCCTTTTTCAATCATTTTGTCGAAACAAAGTATTGAACCGGTTTGTAGTACACCACAAAGAATTGTCTGTTCGCCCATTAAATCAGATTTTACTTCGGCAACAAACGACGAATGTAAAACACCTGCTTTATGACCACCAGTACCAACGCAATATGCTTTTGCAATATCAAGTCCGTCTCCATTTGGGTCGTTCTCGCGGTGAACAGCAATTAAAGTTGGTACGCCAAATCCGCGTAAAAACTCTGCTCTAACTTCTGATGCCGGAGATTTTGGAGCAACCATAATAACAGTGATATCTTTACGAATTTGCATTCCTTCTTCAACAATATTAAAACCATGCGAATACGAAAGGCACGCACCTTTTTTCATTAACGGAACAGCAGTGTTTACAACCGGAGTGTGGTATTTGTCGGGAGTAAGATTCAAAACCAAATCGGCTTTGGGAACTAACTCTTCGAAAGTGCCAACTTCAAATTTATTATTTACTGCATTTTGATAAGATATTTGCTTCTCATCAATTTCAACCTGACGGATTGCATACGAAATATCCAGTCCGCTGTCGCGCATATTTAAACCCTGCGCAAGGCCTTGTGCTCCACAACCGAGAACAACAATTTTTTTACCTTCTAATTTTTTTACACCATCTGCGAATTCCGATTCGTCCATAAAATCGCACTTTCCCAATTGCTCTAATTGAAGACGCAACGGAAGTGAATTGAAATAATTTCCCATTTTTCTATTTTTTTAATGATTAATACTTTTTTTGTAACCTCAAATAATTATTTGAACGTCATGCTGAATTTATTTCAGCATCTTATTATAAAACAATAGATTCCGAAACAAGTTCGGAATGACGAATTAACATTTGCAAAGCAACAAAATAATTATAAGAACCTGATGTAAAAATACATGATATTTAGGTAATTATCATGGATTTAATAAATGAGAAGTAAATATAAACATTTGATTGAATTAATTATCAATTAATTATGACTAAGATTGAATTGTTGATTTACGCGATTACTGCAACGCCTTTGCTCTGTATTGCAGAGGAGAAATACCCACTTCGCGTTTAAAAAACTTGGCAAAATAACTCTGATCCGGAAAATTTAACCGCATTCCAATTTCGGTAACACTTAAATTAGTATGTACCAGCAGCCGTTTAATTTCTAAAACTTGTTTCGATTTTATTATTTGCGATGAGGTTTTCCCCGTCAATAGATTTACTGTTTGTGTAAGATGGTTGGCGGTAATTGCAAGTTTATCGGCATATTCGGTTACCGACAAATTGTTAAGGTAATTCTCTTCAACCAGTTGAAAAAACTTTTTTACTACAATGTGTCCCTTGCCTTTATTCATAGTGTTTTCATCACTTTTATAAAGTATTGAACTCGATGTTAAAATAAGGTCGAGAATAGATCGAAGTAAATCGATGGAGTAGGGGTCAGTTTTTTTTATTTCAGTAATTCCCTTTTCAAATAAACTTTCGAGAAACGAAATATCTTTTCTATTAGTTAATAATAGCGGTGGATTATCCTGGCGGATTGTAAAAAAGAACGGGAACTCAATCAGCCTGTTTTGGTTGGTTTGATTGATAAGATAAAACTCGGCGGTAAAAATAAAAATATACCCTTCAATATCGCCCGAGAATTCTATTTTGTGTGCCTGTCCCGGCGACATAAAAAATATGCAGGGCGGTTTAATTTCGTACTTGTTTGCATCAATTACGTGAAATCCTGAACCTTTCGATAAATATAGTACTTCGAAAAAATCGTGACGGTGCGGGTACTTTACGCTAAAATGGCGGTTTGCATCAAACACTTCAACCTGAAATTGCTGACTGCCCCTGCCCGGCGAGCTAAAACTTTGAAGGCTGTAAACCGGAATTTGTTCTGATTTTGATTTCATAAAAGTTTATTTTCTAAAAACAAAAATATAGATTTTCAGTGGGGAATTCCTATTTTTATGCCGATGAAACAAAAATGGATTTCAACCATACTTATTTTTATTACTCTAACTCTATTTCAGTATAACTTCTCTTTTGCTGATGAACCAACAAATATTGCAAAATCGACAAATAGAAAAATTGTAAAAGAGAGCTGTTTTGCCGATATTAAATTTGGTTTTCATAACGATACTATCCACAAGTTAAATTTTAGATATGCAGATAAAAAGCGAGGATTAAAACCATATATCGCACCCGCCTTATTAATATCAGCCGGTACTGCACTACATTTTTCAACCGATGCAAAAGTGAACTTTCAGGATTGGGTGCAAAGTAAATTTGCGTATTCCGGCGATGTTGATGATTATATTCAATTTGCACCGCTCGCGGCAGTTTATTCGTTGAATGCGTTTGGTGTAAAAGGCAAAAATAATTTTGGTAACAGCACTGCAATTGCCATTAAAAGTATTTTGTTGAATGATTTAATTGTAAACAGTTTAAAAACATGGGCCGATGAAGAACGTCCAAATGGCGATGCACGTTCGTTTCCGTCGGGGCACACTTCGTTTGCTTTTGCAATGGCGCATTTTATGCACAAAGAGTTTGGCGAATTAAGCGTGTGGTACAGTGTTGGCGCGTATAGTTGTGCAACTGCGGTTGGTGTTATGCGGGTTGCGAAAAATGCCCACTGGATTTCGGATGTGGTTGCCGGTGCCGGAATTGGAATTCTTTCAACCGAGTTGGTTTATCTCACTCATCTTTATAAATGGGACAAACAACACCTGCGAAATTTCGATATTTTTCCGTTTACGGTGGGAAAACAGAAAGGATTAACTTTGGTTTATAATTTTTGAGTCCACTCAGTTTTTAAACCGAATAAGGTTTTCGCATTTCCCGAATAAATAGTTTGTTAGCTTCATCATCATCAACTACTTCTCCTTTTGCAGAATTCCAATTAATTTTTCGTTTTGTACGTATTGCAATATCTGCCAAATGACTAATTGAGTCGGAAATTATTGCCTCGTCCAACGGATTTGTTTCGGCAGTTTTTCCGGTAACAACATCAACAAATAGTTGCCCCATAGTATTTTCTTCGCTGTTAATTCTTCCACTTTTATTTTTAGGAAAGTTATTTAGTTTCGAATCCAATTCAGGAATATTTGATTGTGCTGATGATCTGCTCAACGAAATCCATCCTTTTGTTCCGTAGAATGTTGTTCCGTTTCCCTCTTTCATATTTTTATATCCAACCATGTTTGTTTGTAGCGCAGTTTCATAATCTACAAAATGTAATTCGATACCTGAATCATACTCGTAATTTACATCCCAACCACGAATATTGTTATACATTCCGCCCGGCTTCCAGAATGTGCCACCACCTTCGCAACTATAATTTCTACTCATTTGTTCTTTGAGTGCCCAAACCATAATGTCGAGTGGGTGTGCTCCCCAACCTCCTAAAAAGCCAATACTGTAATCGTACTGAAACCACGAACTATTATTGGTAACGCGCTCCGGACAGTACGAATTTAGTGGTGCGGGACCGGTCCATAAATCAAAATCAAAATTATCAGGCATCGGAACTTCGTTGCAAACCGGCGATTTAACAGGATTATATCCGGGTGCCCAAACTTCCACTTTCTCAATCTCACCAATTAATCCCTCTTTTATCATTTCAACTCCCAACTGCATGTGCCGCATCGAGCGTTGCTGAGTTCCGTAATGAAATCGCACATCGTTTGCTGCCAACTCTTTTTCAAGTATTTTATAATTCGGGTAACTTAATCCCAGTGGTTTAGCAAGCATAATATGTTTGCCTGCGCGAGCAGCTTTTATTGCTGCCGGAACATGCCAGTGATCGGGTGTTGTAATATGAACTGCATCAATATCGTCGCGTTCTAAAATCTCCTCATAATTAAGATACGATTTACATTTTGGGGCTTTTATACCTTTCTCTTTATATACATTATTTATGTAGTGTGCCGAAGCGTCGCGACGTTGTTTAAACGGGTCGCTGGTAGCAACCGAATATATGGTTTCGAGTGGTGTAAAATAGTTTTTTAGCTCCTCCTGTCCACGCGAACCAACTCCAATATGTGCTACCAAAAGTCTATCGCTTGGACTTTTCCCATAATCGCACGACTGTAAAATTGTAGGAACTAATATTGCTCCTGCAACTCCGGTTGTTGTCTTGCTGATAAAATTTCGTCGTGTTACTTTTTTCATTATTATTGGTTTAATTAGTTTTCTTTTTTGTTTTTATGATTATCTGCAAATTTAAATAGAACAGATTTTGCGAAATGTTGAACATTCACAAGCATCTTAAACAATAAATACTCTGTGAGTAATTGCAAATGTGTATGGCTTTTGCGATGGCTATTCATTGTCTCCTTTTTTAAGTTTTTTCGACAATTTACTAATGTCTTGTTCTATTTCTTTCAAGCTATTTTCTTTTTCAATCTGTTTCTGAGTTTCTTTAAACTTTGTATATTCTGCGTTTGATTTTTCTAATGCCATTTGATGACTTATTTTTCCTGCGTGGGTTAAAAGTTCTTTTCCGTTAAGTTGCACAATAACATCTAAACGTGAAATCCAATCTTTCATATACATTGGCGTATTTTCGAGTGCCATTGATTCGGCAAATGCAAGATATTGTTCTACAATTAGCCCAAGTAATTTTATTTCGTTTTTTTGTAAATAGTTTTTAGCAATACTTATTTCGTTTTTTTTTATTTTTGAGCTATTCTCTTTGTCGTAAGATTGCATTCCTAAAAGTGGCAAACTTGCATCAACTCTACGAAAAACCAATTCTGCTGCTGTTTGCTCACTAATCGCCCAAAGCAATTTATTTTGAACAATTTTAAAGAATATCAAGGTATTTTCATCTTTTGGGTCGTAATCGATACTCGTAGCATAAATATCTTTAATTTTCTGATAGAAAAAACGTTCTGAAATACGTATTTCACGAATACGTTCTTGCAGTTCGTTAAAATAATTCATCGAATTGCCTGTTTTAAATCTATCATCATTTAAAACAAAACCTTTGATTATGTATTCTTTTAATCGCTGTGTTGCCCAAATTCTAAACTGCGTACCTTGCTTTGATTTTACACGATAACCAACCGAAATAATTACATCGAGATTATATAATTTAACTTCTCTCGATTGTGTCTTTCCAACAATAGCACCGTGTTGAGTGGTTGTTCGGAATTTCCGAACAACCATATTTTCTTGTAATTCTTCTTCTTCAAAAATATGCTTAATATGTTCGCTTACAGTTGCTTTTGATTTATCGAAAAGTTCGCATAATTGCATTTGTGTAAGCCAAACTGTTTCATCTTCAAAACGAACATCAAGTTTTGTTTCTCCGCTTTCTGTCTGATATATTATGAATTGAGAATTATTCATACTATTTCTTGTTTTTAGCTGATTTAATTATTAACACTAATAGTTTAAGCAATCCTTGAATAATTTCATTCCAATTTAATGCCATTAATTTATCGTTTTAATTTTAAATAGTCTCTGTAAGAAAACCCTATCTCCACTTTCAATCACAAGCGCTTACAAGTTTCTATTATCCCACTGAATTCAGGGTGTATCTAATTCCCAACTTCCAAATAATTCCATCAAAATTTTATTTCTGATAATAATACGAATTTTCATATTCTATAAAAATAGTTGTTATAGAAAATCCTCCCGTACAGGATAAAAACTATCGATTAATCTAACATTCTTAGTTAGCAGTTTTATAGTATGTTTTTTATCTGGTTGAACGGCAAACATATCGCCGGCTTTTAAATGCTGGTCTTCCTCTCCCTCGCAATAAAAAACTATTTCGCCCGCTGCAACATACGAAGTTTGCTGGTGAGGGTGCGAGTGTGGCGGCTCCTTTTCTTCCCACGGGCCATTACTGAAATCGATTAAAACTGTCATTAAATTATCGGTGTGTATAATTTTTCTTTCTAATCCCTCTTTTACTTTTTCGTAAGGAATTTTATCGAACTGAAGTACTGACATATTAATTTATTTAACTGATTTTGATTCGACAAGATATAAAAAGTGAATATAAAACGAGAAATATTTTAAGAATCTTTCAATTTTCTAAAAGTAAAAATTTACTTTCTATTTTCATAAAAAGGAAAGTGAGGCGAAAATTTACCGCTGGTAATTTTCTTTTCGGCAGTTTTATTTATTAACATACTAATTCCTACAGAAAAGGAAAACGATTCGTTTTTTGTTGGTTGAATAACAGCAAAAAGATTGTCGGCAGCAGCAAATATTTGTCCAAACCTGCCCTCGTATTGAACGCCTGCACCAACTGTAATTGTTTTTAATCCGTATAAATTTACACTCTCGAAAATAGAGAAATTACCCCGGTTTTGCAGCCCGCTGACAGTTAGCATATTTAGAAAATTATTCTTGTAAAATGCCGATTGATTTGTAACGCCAAACGATAATTTTTCAGAATAATCGTACTGGTAATGAAGCGAAGTTTTGGTACTAATCCTTGTACAAAACTTGTAGTGTCAACTTGTGGACGATATAACTTTGGGATTTCATCTTTAGTTTTAAGAATAAGATTATACGGATTGAAATATTTGCCTTCATTACTACTTTCCGGATAATCATTTAGTTCCGGGTCGTTAAACTGATGACTGAAATTCTGTTCAATTCTCATTGTATTATGCCTAAACCAAATAGCTCCTAAATCGGTTGTACCTACCGATAACCAACTTTTTTTATTTATTGTAAAGGTTGCGCCAAGGTCAATTCCTAAACCCGGATTATGAAAAGAACCCAGATATTTTCCTACTGCATTTTTACCTTCAATTGAACTAACAATTTTGTTGTTATCTAATTTAGTGTCAACAGGCAGTACAAGACTTCCGGTTCCTTTATGTGTTAGTTCTAAACTATCACCGTTTAAAGTTGTATTAACTTCAAAACTCCAGTTGTTGACATCAATAAAAATAGCTCCAAATAGTATTTTCCCTCTAATCCCAATACTGATATTTTCGTTTATATTTCGTGCATAACCAACTGCCAGCTCACGATAACCCATGCCCGAATAATCTATATTATCAGTGTTATAACTCGTGATATTTCTAAAATCAGGAAACTCATGTTTTGTTGTATTGAAGTTAAGCGACGACTGTATTTGTTCTTTAAAATAAATACTAAGTCTTCCTTCAGAAAGTGGAATACCAACAAATACTACCGGAATTGATGACCAATCGACAACAGAACTTTCCGTATTTCCAGCATCATAAAACTGTTTAAAATCCACGCCCGTATTACCTGTTTGATCTTTTACAAGCATATCTGCAAATTCGAAGTTACCGCTATTTCCCAAAGTTGATCCCGCTAAACCCACAATAGAAATTACAATTGCGTTATCGGTACGTTTGTACGAAGGATTTAATATTTGTGAGTGGAAATTCTCCTGCAACATAAACAACGAGCCGGTTGCCTGTGAAAATGCCGTACCGAAAAAAGCAAAATTCAGAATAAAAAGGGGAATAATTATATTAAAGATATTGAGTCTTTTTATATTCATTTTTAAATTGAATTTCTACATTTTTAGGCTGCAAATCTACAAAAAAAACTGTGCGAATTAAATGTATCAAAAACTGACAAAATATTTACTTCTGATTTAATAAAAAACAGATAGCAGACGCATTAAATTTCTATTTTTTTTACTTTCCGGTGTGGACTTATAAATTGATGAAAAAAGAAAAAGGGTAGTTGATTACTACCCCTGACTTCACTTATGATATAACTGAAGGATAAAAAATAAGGTTGTGCAATAATAAAACATTTATTAATGTGTGCCACATTTTTAATTATTTGTTATTAACAAATAGGTGTGTAAATCTCGTTATTGAAAAATTAATTGAGCACACTCTGAATTTCAATATACAAAACTGCTCCCTCCTAAAAATTCGCGTAGAAGTGAAGTTGGCGGAATTTCATCATCGTCGATAAGATTAAAGTACGACAAGAATTTTAACAGCCGACTTGCTTCTGTATATTCTGCTCTGTTTTCGTGAACATGCTTTAAAATTGGATCGGCATATTTTTTCAATACAGCCAGCTCGTATAAAGTTGCCGAATTAAACATTACATCAGCATTTTCCTGAAACGGAAAGATATTTTTTTCTTCGCCCCTTCGCACCGATGGCCAGCGCTTTATAGTTTCAAAAGCCGGGTAACCACGATATTTATAATCGCGTATCATTCGACGAATTAACCGGTTGTCGGCAGCAGAAATATGTGTATGTTCGTCGAATGATATTTGTGTAAGTGCCGATATGAAAATTTTAAAAGTATTTTCGGCGTGAACTTTTGTAAGCAGATTTGGATTCATCCCGTGAATTCCTTCCACAATCAGAATGTCGCCTGGCAGAAGTTTCAAATTATTCCCATTTTGTGTACGTTTTCCCAAATGAAAATCGAATTTTGGTAATCGTACCTCTTTACCGTCCATCAACTCAATTAATTGCTGATTAAAAAACTCAACGTCTATTGCCTCCAGAGCTTCAAAATCGTACTCCCCAAATTCGTCTTTTGGCGTTTTCTCGCGATCAACAAAATAGTCGTCTAACGAAATCTGGTAAGGGCGCAAACCATTTACTGCAAGTTGAACTCCCAGCCGTTTACTAAAAGTTGTTTTGCCCGAAGCCGAAGGTCCAGCCACCAAAACCACTTTTACATCTTCTTTTTTCGATGAAATTTTATTGGCAATTTCGGCAATTTTCTTTTCGTGCAGCGCCTCCGAAATTTTAAGAACATGCCCGCTCTTTTTGTTCAGAACAAAACTATTTAGATTGCCAATTGTAGAGATATTTAAAATCTCTGCCCAGTGTTTATGCTCCTGATAAATCTCGAATAACTTTTTATGTTCAACATTTTTTCTAAGCTTCTGAAAATTCTTTCTTTTGGGGATTTGCAACAAAAGTCCGTTGAAATACTTTACCAAACCAAAATTCGTGATATAATCCGTTGACGGAAGTAAATGTCCGTAAAAATAGTTTCCCAGCTCGTTTAAAAAATATAGTTCAGAATATAGTTTTCCTTGTTGTTCGAATAGTTCTGCTTTTTCGTTTAAACCTTGTTCCTCAAGTAACTGAACAGCGTTTTCGGTTAATAAATCTTTTTTTACAAAGGGTATTTTTTGCTGAATCAGTTTTTGCATCTGCTGTTTTATGGAACCGATATCCGATTCAGTAATTTCCCTGTCGAGATACTGAAGTTCGCAAAAAAGCCCATTGGAAATTCCATTTTGTACACGTAACGAAACATTGGGAAAAACCGCCTTAACAGCAGCATACATTATAAAAACCAAACTTCGCACGTACAATCTTACTCCATCGGAGTGTGACACATCAAAAAATTCTATCCGCTTCGATTTTACCACACAAAACGAAAGTTCCTTAACCTGATTATTTACAATTGCCCCACAAATAATATTGTTGGATTCTATTTTTAAATCTTTACTTATTTCCAACAGCGAAGTTCCCAACGGATAATTATGGGTTGAATTTGTGTTTTTGCAAAATATTTCGACTTGTTTCATATCTATAAAATTCTATTCATGTTTTCTAAAGTTAAAAATAGAATAAGCTACTATTTATTGCAACCCCGTGAATACAGTTAAACGCAGTTACAAATACAACTATCTACTTTTAGCTGTCACGGAAACTTCGTCAGACCAATCGGACCATTGCAAATTTTTATCTCTGTAACGAACATGCCACCAACATGTTTTTCCGTTTTTTAGTCTGTAAAGTTCTAACCAATATTTTGTGAGATCTATTCCTTTATTTTTATCAACAGGAATAAAATCAGGTGCTCCGCTATCAGAATACAAATTTTCAAAATCTCTTTTAGCATCAACAATTAATTTATCCTTATAATTCCCTTTTTCGGATGTTACCTGAAATTGCGAACTTAAGATTTCATAATTACCAGAATATTCAGAAGCCTTTAAAATAATTGGATAAACCTGAACTCCTTTGGTTATTCCAACAGGTTTTTGCGGTGGTGTCTCATTTGCTTTATCTCTAATAAAAGTATCGAATACCTTGTTGCCCATATCAATTTCGCCATGTCCCAACGAATAAGAATTTGCCTCATATCTTTTTTTCGCAACATCAATATCTACAATAGTATAGCACCAGTAGTCGTGTGACCTTTGGAATTCCGGATAATCGGTTTGATTATCATATTCACGCCATCTGTCCAATTCAGCTCCGCCACCGCCGTTTTCTAAAAGTCGTAAATTTCCATTGGTTACTTGACCTCGCGCATATGCATGTGTATGACCGTATGTTAAAATATCTGCCTTTTTATATTTGCTTAAAAGTGGAATAAGATCATTTTGAACATAACGTTCATTTCCATTAGGCCACATTTCGCTATGACCCGGGCGATGAGTAAATACTATTACCCAATCTATTGCAGGGTCAGTTTCTGCTTTTTGCATTACACTATTTAACCAATTGAGTTTCACTTCTCTATAGTTTTTGATATGAGTCATATAATTTGTCGGGCTATGATCGGCAATAAACAATACTCGTCCATATTTATATGCATAGTGTACTTCACCAAGAGGACCGGCAAAATCTTCATATTTCATATATTCATAATATTCATCCGCTTCGTGTTCGTGATCACCAATTGCAACCATTATAGGAATATTTGCCGAAATTATTGACATTGGCATAAACCACTCTCGCTTATATTGCGACAGTGTAGGACCGTAATGAACAACATCGCCATTGCATAAAACTAAATTAAGATTTTCTTCAATATTTGGACTACCATAAAGTTCTGTTACTTTTTTTCTGATACCAGACATCACATCCTCTGTCTGTGCAGGAAAAGTACGTGTATCGCCAAAAATCGCAAAACGGATGTGTCCTTTATTTTCACCCAAAGGTGGTGCCGTTTTAAACCGATATACTTTTGATTTCATCGTATCAGATATTGCTTGATAATAATAGATTGTATTTGGTTGTAAATTCTCTAATTTTACTGTGTGATAAGTTGTTGAATCGCCCCATATGTGGACATCACCAAACTGAGAGGAACCAAGTTTATCAGTTTTACCATACTTAACAAGAGACTCAGGTGAATTTGATGCATGCCAGCTAATGTAGATTGATGACTCAGTTGTTGATTGTAAATATGGATATATCACACTATCTGGTGGTGCAATTTCATATACAGGCTTATCATGAAATCCACCAAGCTCTTTCATCTCTTTATCAGACAACGCATTTGAAAAAAGTTTTACACCGGCAATATCTAATTCGTTGTCTTTACCACCATTATTGGCAAAAAGAAGAAGACCTTTTTCATCAATATAATTTACATACCACGATAATCCTTTATACACCCTAAAACCATCAAGATAATAATCGTAATGATCTCTTTTTTTTGCGGATATACCAATACGGTACCATTCGTTTGCCTTTAGTGCAGTTGGTGAATAATTTGTTTCACTTGTGCCAATATTTCCTTTAGGATTAATAAAACAAGTACCATCTTTTTTATTTGTTAGATCTGTTTGAAAAAGAGAGTACCATTTAGATGTTTTAGGAATCTTCACATCAAAAACTAAACTGAATTCGTTAACTTTTTCTTCCTCGTTGGTTGCTGAAAGACCATGGTCAACTTTATAATAACTTCCAACGCCAATTCGCACAGCACCATTCCCATCATTGGGACCAGAAACTGCTTTTTGGTTTCCATGCAAAACTAGATTATTACCAACTTCGGCCTTTTGTAAATTACTTGAATCATCAAAATTCCATTGACCTACTAACTGTGCTTGTAAAGATACAGGAACTATTAAAAGTAAAAATATTATAAGATTAATGTTCTTTTTCATAAATATATTTTAGATTATACATTGAATAAATTGCTGAAAAGATCGTACTTCATTCAGTTTTCCAATAACAATTTAAACAGGATTTAAATGTACATAAAAAATTAATATAAAGAATTAGCATTACTACCCAATGAAATAATACTGATTACCAATTAAAATGCGCCTTTAGTTAATTATATTTCTAAACCTACTGAATAGTAATACTTTTTACTATTGGATATTATTTATCTCCTCTTTTAAAAATCCGGCAGTAAACGATTCTCGGCTTCTGACAATCTCCTCAGGTATACCGGTACAAAGTATCCCTCCACCGTTTTTTCCACCTTCGGGTCCGATGTCGATAATGTGGTCGGCAACTTTAATCACATCCATATTGTGCTCGATTACAATTACTGTATTTCCTTTATAACGAACTTCCAGTGTTTCGCGATTATAACGCTTGCCATTACATTTATCGCAATGCACGTAAACATCGGGCAAAAAGTTCATTTCAATTAGTTTTAATCCTCCGCTTTGGCAATTTTCGCAACACCTACCTTTTACATTAAACTAAAATTGCTCTGGTTTGTAACCTCGTATTCTTGCCTCAGGTAAGAGAGCAAACAGACTTTTGATATCAGAAAAAATATTAGTGTAATCTAACTCATACCGTAAAAGGCAGACCATAGTCTTGTGGAGATTTATAAACAAGTGCTACAAGCCCGTCTTTCTCTGAATTGGAAATTCTTAAAGAAGAGCCACTTTTTGGCAAATCAGTTAACACCTTTCTTTTATCGCAAAATAGCAACTTTGGTTGGTGCTAAACTGAAATTAAATCTCTATTTTTATCGGGTTAAGCGTTTAATATAATATGCAAAAAACAATAATATAATATGGATGCTCAGAAGTTAAAAACTATTATTGAACAAATTGGGAAAGTAAAAATTGCGGTTGTTGGCGATTTTTGCCTCGATGCCTATTGGTTCATCGATATTGCAAAAAGCGAAATTTCGGTTGAAACAGGAAATCCTACACAGCCGGTTAAACAGCAGAAATATTCGTTGGGAGGTGCCGGTAATGTAACCAATAACCTTGCTGCAATAGGAGTTGCCGATGTGCGTGCTTTTGGTGTTATTGGCGACGATCCGTTTGGTTCGGCTATGGTAACGCTTATGCAAAAAGCCGGTATTAAAACCAATAACCTTTTAATCCAGCAAGAAAATTGGTCAACGCATGTTTATGCCAAACCATACATTGCCGATGTGGAGCAAAACCGAACTGATTTTGGAAATTTCAACAAACTTTCAAAAGAGGTAGCCGATAAATTAATACAAAACATAAAAAATGAGATTCCAGAGGTTGATGTGGTAATTATAAACGAGCAGGTAATTTCGGGTATTCACACAAAATATTTCAGGCAAAAACTGGTAGGTTTGATTCAGCAATTCCCCAGTAAAGTATTTATTGTTGACAGCCGTAACTATAGTGATTTTTACGATGGGGCTTATCGTAAAATGAATGATACGGAGGCTGCAAATCTTGCCGGAATAAAAAAAGATCCCGGCGATATGGTTTTGTATTCCGAAGTTAAAACATCTGCAAAACTTCTTTTCAAAAAGTTTAAAAAACCTCTGTTTATTACACGCGGTGCCAGAGGCTCGATGATTATTGACGAGCAAGGGATAACTGATATTTTTGGGCTCTTAATTATTGCAAAAATTGATTCGGTAGGCGCAGGAGACAGCTACCTCGCCGGTGTTGCAGCAACTTTGGCAGCAGGTTATTCCACAGGTTTAGCAGCTCAAATTGGCTCCTTTGTTGCCGGAGTAACAGTTCAGAAACTGTTTCAAACCGGAACCGCATCGCCCAAAGAAATTTTACAAATTGGGTTAGACCCCGACTTTGTCTATCGTTCGGAGCTGGCGGAAGATATCAGACAGGCAAAATATATCGGGAATTCAGAAATTGAAAGTATCAACTCCGTACCCGCCGAGCTGAATATCAAATATGCTATTTTCGACCACGATGGAACAATATCGACCCTCCGCGAAGGTTGGGAGGAGATAATGGCACCGATGATGATGAAAGCAGTTTTGGGAGATCTCTATCAGGAAGCCGATGAAGCGTTGTACCATAAAGTTCAAACCCGTGTTGCCGATTTTATCGATAAAACAACCGGGATACAGACCCTTGTTCAAATGAAGGGGCTGGTTGAGTTGGTCAGGGAATTTGGAACTGTTCCTGAAGATGAGATTTTAGACGAGTTCGGGTATAAAAAAATATACAATAAAGAGTTGTTGCTGATGGTGAAAGAACGCGAAAAAAAGATTTTGCGTGGAGAACTTTCGGTTGAAGATTTTACCCTGAAAAATGCAGTTTTGCTTCTTGAAAAATTACACAAAGCCGGGATTAAACTAACACTTGCAAGCGGAACCGACGAAGAGGATGTTAGAAACGAAGCGCGAATTCTGGGCTACGACTATCTGTTCGAAGGTCGTATTTATGGCGCAGTTGGCGATGTGAATAAAGAGGCAAAAAAAATTGTTTTAGATAAGATACTCGACAAAATTGGCGAATCGGGAAACGGCCAGATGGTTGTGTTTGGCGATGGCCCGGTTGAAATAAGGGAAACATATAAACGAGGTGGTATAACGGTTGGTATTGCCAGCAACGAGATGAAACGCCACAGCTTAAACGAAAGTAAACGAACCCGGCTGATAAAAGCAGGTGCCGATATAATTATCCCCGATTTCTCGCAACTTTCATTGTTATTAAAACTATTGAATATTTAATCCCTTTAATGTTATGCCGTATCGCAAATTTAACAGAGATAATCTTTCGGTCAAAAAACTGTCGGGCAGAAAAAATAAGGTCTTTATCGAAAGAGACAGTGTCCCGGAAACTCAACACCCGGAAAAAATTACTTCTGCCGGAAAAATAATAATATCAACTACTGCCGATAAAATTCGGAATGCAAGAAAACTGGGGCGTTCGAGAATGCTCACTTTTGGGGCGCACACCATAAAAAACGGAATGGCTCCAACTTTAATTGCTTTGATAAAAGAAGGTTGGATTACTCATTTGGCTACCAACGGTGCCGGAATTATTCACGACTGGGAATTTGCATATCAGGGAAAATCGAGCGAAAATGTACGCGAGAATGTAGAGTTAGGGCAATTTGGAATATGGGATGATACCGGCTTTTACATTAATCTGGCAATAGTTGTGGGTGCATACGAGGGGCTGGGTTATGGCGAATCGGTAGGTAAAATGATACACTTTGAAGGTCTGCAAATACCCAAAGTTTCCTCATTGTACGAAGAGGCAAAAAATACAATGGAGGCAAATCCCGAAGTTGCCGCCGCAGCAATAGATTTAGCAGGAGTGATTCAAAAGTTCGACATTGAATCTGGTTTTATGAAAATTCCACACCCATTTAAAAATTACTCGGTACAGGAGGCAGCTTATGTTTTAAATACCCCGTTTACAAGCCACCCAATGTTTGGACACGATATAATTTATAACCACCCGCTAAACCATGGTGCCGCAATCGGGCGAACCGCCCTAAACGACTTTATGAGTTTTACTGATAGTGTTAGCAAACTTGAAAATGGGGTTTATATGTCAATTGGGTCGGCGGTTATGTCGCCTATGATTTTTGAAAAGGCATTGTCGATGTCGCAAAATGTTGCCATTCAAAGAGGTAAACATATCGATAACCATTTTATGCTTATTGTTGATTTAGCCAAGTCGGACTGGGATTGGGAGAAAGACGGCGAACCGCCTATGGATAACCCCGCATACTATTTACGTTATTGCAAAACATTCAACCGTATGGGCGGCGAAATGCATTACCTTACAGCCGATAACCGCGACTTTTTGTTGGCACTTTATCAAAATCTTTCTGATATTTAAATTTTTTTCTGAACAAAGAAATATACCGATTATGAACCTAACCGAAATTACCACATTAAAAGAGGAAGCTCAAAATCATCTTATTAACGAGCTTTTGCCTTTCTGGACTACCCGGATGAAAGACGAAACGTATGGCGGTTACATCACACATTTCGATGAAAAAGGAGACGATACCGGCGAAGATGAAAAATCGCTGATTGCACAAACCCGTTGTTTATACACCATTTCGTCGGCACACAGGGCAGGCTACGGCAATGGAGAATTTGCCGAACTGGCAAAACATGGTGCCGATTTTCTCATCAACAAAATGTGGGATAATGTTCACGGAGGTTTTTACTGGATGCTCGACCGAAAAGGAGACGTAAAAATTGACCAGAAAATTATTTACGGGCATAGTTTTGCCATCTATTCGCTTTCGGAATATACGCTGGCAACTGGCGACCGGCGTGGAATCGAATATGCCGAAAAGGTTTTCGACCTCATTCAAAAATATTGCGCCGATACAATGTATGGCGGTTATTGGGAAATGTTTCAGCGCGACTGGACATTAAACGGACCGGGCAGTGCAGGTGGCGACAGAAAAACACTTGATGTACACATGCACCTGATGGAAGCGTTTACAACACTTTACGAGTGTACAGGCAAAGAGGTACACCGGAGAAAGTTGCTGGAGGTAATCGATATTTTAAATATTCGTATTAACCATCCGGTGTACAAAACCGGGATTCCCCAGTTTTTTAAAGACTGGACAATTGCACCTCAAATAAAATTCGATATTATTTGGGGGTGGGACAGATTCTCTGACGAAGGAGAGAAAGGGAATGCTACCGATAACACCTGCTTCGGGCACAATGCCGAGTTTGCATGGCTGCTAATCCATTCGCTTAAAATACTTAAAATTGACCCAAAAAGATATTCCAAAACATTTAAAATTATTTTCGACCATACAATAAATAATGGTATCGACTACGAGCTGGGTGGCGTTTATGTTGAAGGACCGCACTCGGGCGGTGTTTATGATAAAGAGAAAGAATTTTGGCAACAGGCTGAGGTGTTAATCGGAATGCTTGATGCCGTAATTTTGTTTGGCGATGTAAAGTATTGGGAAGCGTACAAAAATGTGCATCGTTTTGTTTTCGATAAAGTAATTAACAAAGAAGCAGGAGAGTGGTATGCTTTGTTAACCCGCAGTGGCGAACCAATTTGGACTCACATGGGTCACTCGTGGAAAATTAATTATCATACTGTCCGCTCCATGATTCAGAGCATTGAACGTTTGGGGGAATTAGAAGCAATCTTATAAAAATAATCGGCTATGAACTTATCGTTAACACTGCTCGACTGGATTATTTTAACCGTTGTAATGGTTGGAAGCCTCTCTTTTGGTCTCTATATGGCTTATATGAAAAAGGCGGGCAAAGACAGTGTGAGTTTTTTCCTGGGCGGACGAGCAATAAAATGGCCGGTAATAGGTGCATCGTTGTTTGCCACAAATATTGGTGCCGAACATTTAGTGGGCTTGTCGGGCGATTCGTATAGATATGGGTTATCAGCAGGTTCGGTAGAGCTTACAGCAGCAATTACACTGGGTTTTGCCTGTGCAATTCTGTTTCCGTATTATATGAAAAATAAGATTTTCACCATACCCGAATTTTTGGAATTGAGGTTTAACCGAAACGCCCGGGTTTTCTTTTCAGGATTGATGCTGGTAATTAGTGTGATGACCAAACTTGCCTTTACACTTTTTGCCGGCGCGCTTGTTTTAAACAGTATTTTGGGGTGGAACGTAATGACCACAGTTTTTTATATTGGAATTGCAGTTGCTTTGTTTACAATAATTGGAGGATTTACTGCTGTTGCCTATTCCGATACAATATTAGTTATACTTATGATTGTGGGGGCAGCAGTAATGCTTTTTATTGGTATGGACAAAGTGGGCGGATGGAGCGGACTTATGGAAAAAGTTCCGGAAATGATGACCATTGCCAAACCCTACGACGACCCGGTTTATCCGTTTTGGGGGATATTGGCAACTGCATTTTATGCGGGTATTTTCTATTGGGGAATAGATCAGGTAAACGTGCAGCGTGTACTTTCGGCTCCAAATATTAAACAGGCACGGTGGGGGGCGATGTTTGCCGTATTGTTGAAATTATTCCCTATATTTCTTTTTGCACTGCCCGGGGTAATAGCGTTTGCACTGTTTCCCGGCGAATTGGAAGGCGATGCCACTAAGCAAACGTTTGTTCTGTTGCTTAATAAATTACTTCCCAGCGGTTTGCGTGGACTGATGTTGGCATCGTTAATGGCGGCACTGGTTACATCGCTAATTGCAGTGCTCAATTCCGTATCTACACTTGTAGTTCGCGATTTTATCGTCGAGTTCCGCCCCGATGTATCAGAAAAAAGACAAGTAAAATTGGGGCGTTATATTATTCTGGCGGTTACATTTCTCGGCATAGGAGCCGCATATATGGTTTATAAAAACGAAGAGGGTTTGTACAAATACCTGCAAACCATTACAGCTTACCTTGTACTCCCTGTTTTTCCGGCAATATTTTTCGGTATTATCAGCAAGAAAGTTACGTTGAAAGGTGCCGCAGCTTCGGTATTTGTTGGTATTATTTTAGCAACTATTTTTGTGATTGACCAACTGTTGGGATATGATGCCGGAAAAGAAGTTTTCCCCTTTCTTCACCATAAACTTACATTGAATTTTGGTTATCGCGGACTGTGGGCCGAGATAATAATTACAGGTGTTTTATTTGCTGTTTCGGCATTTACCGAAAAAACAGCACCCGAAAAACTTGCTAAAACAACAATTAATTATTCAAAAGGTATTGCAAAATATGAGGGGATAACCGACTGGAGGTTACATTTGGTGATACTCTCTTTAGTTACTCTGTTCCTATATATTTGGTTGAGCTGACTCTGGGTATATTTAACCATGGTTATTAGAAGATGCCTCCAGCTCCTCTTTTAAAAACTCAGCAGTAAAAGATCTCCGGTTTTTAACGATCTCTTCAGGAGTGCCGGTACAGAGAATTTTACCGCCGTTTTTACCGCCTTCGGGACCGATATCAATAATGTGGTCGGCAACTTTAATAACATCCATATTATGCTCAATTACAATTACCGTATTTCCTTTGTCAACCAATTTGTTCAGTACTTCCAAAAGCACACGAATATCTTCGAAATGTAATCCTGTAGTAGGTTCATCCAGAATATAAATAGTTTTTCCGGTGTCGCGTTTTGCCAGTTCGGCAGCCAGTTTTACCCGCTGCGACTCGCCACCTGAAAGTGTTGTTGACGACTGACCGAGTGTTATATAACCCAATCCAACATCCTGCAAAGTTTTTAATTTTGTTGAAATGGAGGGGATGAGTTCGAAAAATTCAACTCCCATATTTATGGTCATTGCCAACACGTCGCTGATTGATTTTCCTTTATAACGAACTTCCAGTGTTTCGCGATTATAACGCTTGCCATTACATTTATCGCAATGCACGTAAACATCGGGCAAAAAGTTCATTTCAATTAGTTTTAATCCTCCGCCCTGACACTCTTCGCACCTGCCACCTTTTACATTAAACGAAAAACGCCCGGGTTTATAACCTCGTATTTTTGCCTCGGGTAACAAAGCAAACAGACTTCTGATATCAGAAAAAATATTAGTATAAGTTACAGGATTCGAGCGCGGTGTGCGCCCAATTGGCGATTGATCTACACGAATAACCTTATCAATTAAATCAAATCCTTTTACCGATTTGTAGGGTAGCGGGTCTTTCACTGATTTGTAAAAATGCTGACTTAAAATGGGCTGCAATGTTTCGTTTATCAGTGTCGATTTTCCGCTTCCCGACACACCGGTAACGCATATAAATTTCCCCAATGGAATTTTTACATTCACCGATTTTAAATTATTCCCGGTACATCCTTTTAACTCCAAAACATCAGATTCTCCATCTCTTCGTTTATCGGGAATATGAATCTGTTTTCGGTTATTCAGATAATCGGCGGTTAAACTTTTTGCTTTTAAAATATCTTTGGGTTTTCCGGCAAATACAATTTCGCCGCCGTGCCTGCCGGCGTGCGGTCCCATGTCGATTAAATAATCAGCATGCATCATCGTATCTTTGTCGTGTTCAACAACAATTACCGAGTTCCCTGAATCTCGTAGCTGCTCCAGTGCTTTTATCAGTTTCAGGTTGTCGCGATGATGTAACCCAATACTTGGCTCGTCTAAAATATAAAGCACATTTACAAGCTGCGAACCAATTTGAGTAGCAAGTCGTATTCGCTGCGACTCGCCACCGGAAAGACTTTTAGCAGTTCGGTCGAGTGCAAGATAATTCAACCCAACTCCCAGCATAAAGCCAAGCCGGTCGCGGATTTCCTTAATTACTTCGGTGCCAATTTTTCGCTGGCGTTCGGTAATTCTCTCTTCTAATCCGGTAAACCAATCGCCCAACTCATTCAAATCTAATTGCGCAATTTCCGAGATATTTTTACCATCGATTTTAAAGTGAAGCGACTCTTTTTTTAACCGCTTTCCGTTACATTCGGGACACTCCAATTTCTTTACAAACTGATTCGCCCATTTCTGCGCCGTTTTAGAGGTGTTGTCTTCGCGCTGGCTATCGATATATTTTATAACACCATCGTAACTCATCAGGTAATTCATGCTTGTTCCGAGTGGTGTATTTTTTAGCTGAATGCGTTCGTTTGTTCCAAAAAGAACAGCCTGCAAGCCCTCTTCCGAAATGTCTTTTACCGGGGTGGTTAATTTAAAATTGTGCTTTTCGCCAAGCGCTTCAATTTGCCAAAAAATCAACGAATTTTTGTATGAACCCAACGGAGCAATTCCACCCTTAGAAATGCTTTTACTTTTGTCGGGCATAATTTTATTCATGTCAATTTCGGTTACCTGCCCCAATCCATTACAACGCTGGCAAGCTCCCTGAGGCGAGTTAAACGAAAAATTATGCGGAGCCGGTTCGTTATACGAAATGCCCGTTGTTGGACACATTAACAACCTGCTGTAATATTTAGCTTCCTGTGTGTCGTGGTCGAGAATCATCAAAATTCCATGACCATGTTTCATTGCAGTTTGAATGCTCTCTTTTAATCGTTGATTGCTTGCATCGTCAACCACAAGTTTATCAATTACTATTTCTATGAAGTGGTTTTTATAGCGATCAACACGGTGGTTATAAATTAACTCAGTAATCTCTCCATCAATGCGGGCAGTTAAAAATCCTTTCCTTCTTATTTGCTCGAAAAGCTCGCGATAATGTCCTTTTCGTCCTTTAACAACGGGTGCCAGAATGTTAATTCGTTTTCCGGCAAAATCGTTTTTTATAAGTTGAATGATTTTCTCCTCGGTATATTTTACCATTTTTTCGCCGGTGTTATACGAAAAAGCTTCGCCTGCACGGGCATATAAAAGTCGTAGAAAATCGTAAATCTCGGTAACAGTGCCAACCGTCGAGCGTGGGTTTTTTGTGGTTACTTTTTGCTCGATTGAAATCACCGGACTCAACCCGGTAATTTTATCCACATCGGGGCGTTCCATATTTCCCAAAAATGAACGGGCATACGCCGAAAATGTTTCGATGTAACGTCGCTGTCCTTCCGCATAAATTGTATCGAAAGCCAACGAAGATTTACCGCTTCCACTTAAACCTGTAATTACGGTAAGTTTGTTTCGCGGAATTTCAACATCAATATTTTTTAGGTTGTGAACACGCGCACCAAGAACCACTATTTTCTCTTCCGGCTCAACCTGTTCGGTTTTTATATTTTTATTTGAACTTGTTTTTTTCATTCAACTATTTAAGTGCTTCTTTTATTTTCATCTGTTTATAATTGTTTATTTTTTAACGGCAACATATGTATGACCGTCATGCTGAATTCATTTCAGCATCTTGCTAACTAATAGATTCCGAATCAAGTTAGGAATAACGTTCTTGCAAAAATCGTATTAAGAATGACATCTTTTTTGTTTACATAAAGAAAGATGTCATCCTTTTTTCACTGTTCACTGCGACTGTAAACTTTCTTCAATCCAAAACCGGTATTTTAACCAAATACTTTTTCCCTCTCGAATTGGTCAAATGGTTGTCGCGCAGCCAGGGATTAAAGTCTTTTAGCAGTTTATAACTAATTCCGTGCTTTTTTGCAAAGTCGGCAAAATCGGCAACAGCACCATTTATTACAACTTCCTTAGTTTTAATTATCGGGTATTTTTCATCATCCGAAATAGAAAAATTATATCTCTCCGGATTTTCCATAATTAGTTTTAACGCAGCAATTCTATAAACATAGCGTGCCGTTTCTGTTGTAATTAACAGTTCATAATAATTATCGGTTTTTTGTCTTACCAACTGACGGTTAATACCTGCCATTCCGCGATTATATGAGGCTGCCACGAGAGTCCAGTTTCCAAATTTTTTGTGAGCGTCTAATAAATACTGGCAAGCGGAGTAAGTCGATTTTTCTATGTGGTAACGTTCGTCAACCAAGGCATTTACTTCCAGTCCGTAATCTTGCGCAGTACCTTTCATAAATTGCCAAAAACCTGCTGCGCGTGCCGGCGAAATTGCCCGCGGATTAAAACCACTTTCGGCAACGGCGAGATATTTAAAATCGTCGGGAATACCTTTCTCTTTCAGAATTGGCTCAATTACCGGGAAATAGCGAGGTGCAAGCTTTATATATCTAATTGTTTGCGAATGAAAATAGGCGTTTGAAAGCAGTTCGCGGTCGAGTGATTCTTTTATGTCGAAACGTTCTATGGGCATTGGTTCGCCGGCAAATGATACTGCTTCGGGAATTTCGGGTGCTTTAAATTCAATTCCCGACTCTACTATAATTTTAGAATTGTCGGATCGGGCAGAACCCAGAATTAAAACTATCACCGTAATTTTGGCAGCAATAATTATTGGCAGCAATATTTTCCACAACTTTTTGTTTCTCATTTTATTGTTTTTAGAGACGAATTTGCAAAAGTACTATTTACTAATTGGATAACAACGAAAAAGGCTCAGCAGTTTGCTGAGCCTTTCAATTATTTAAAATTTTGATACTATTTATAAATATTTTGTCGATGTCCAATTTTTATTATCTCAACAATTAGTTCATTTTTTTCGATTCGATAAACTATTCTATAATTAGTAAAACGTAATCTAAAAATATTGTTAAAACCTTTCATTTTTATTGCACCTCTGGGAATTGGATTTTCAGAAAGAGTTCTTATCTGACTAATTAAATGCACACCTACCTCTTTAGGCAATTTAAGTAATTGCTTTTCAGCAGATTTTCTAAAGACTATTTTATATTTTTTCCCCATGAAGATTTTCAAATTTCTTAAGAACTTCTTCAAAAGTAACAGTTGGTTCAAACTGAGAATTCATGATATCATTTCTATCTTCAATAAATTCAATATACTCATAAATAAACTTTTTATGCTTATATAAATCAATCTGAATAGCTATTCTTTTTCCCTTCTCATCTGTTAAATATTTAATTCCATCCATTTCACTATTCTTTTCAAATTATTTTATAAAGGTACAAAAAAGAAAAAATAATGACAATCTTCAATTCAAAACATTATCTAATTGACAGAACCTAATATTCTCTACTTCTCTTTTTTAACCGGAATAAAACTAATCTGATGAATATTTTGCAAATCGGAATAGTCGTACTGGTAAAAACCGTCGTCGCCAATCATAAAAAGATAATCGTTAAACGGGATTACATCGAAAGTATTTATGTTTGAAAAACTGGCAATCTGATGGTCGTCGATGTGAGTTTTGTCTGCAATGTCATAAACTTTTAATCCGGCATCACCGTCACAAATAAACAGGGTTTGGTCATCTATTCCCAATCCATACGGACCGTTTAAAGGATAAGAAGCCAATAACTGATTCTCTGTATAATTGTCAGATAATTTTAGTACATCCAATCGGTTTACACTGCTGCCGCAACGCGTTCCACCACGTAATGTTATATATGCAAAACCATCAGAAATTACAACCGGGTCGCAACTTGTAACGTGCCAAAAACTACCAGTATGTTTCGGTACTGTTGGTACTTCGAGACTGTAAATCTGCATTCCTGATTGAGTTCCAAAAAACATATGTCCGTCGTAAATAAACATTGTTTCAATGTCCCAGCCCACATTTTGCTTTCCAATATTGCTGGGAGATTCCGGGGTTTTAACATCGAACATAAAAAGTGTTGCGTGGTCAACAACGTACAAATAGTCGTTGTATAAACCAAAGCGAGCCATAGAACCGCCAACGCCAAACGAGTTTCCATTTGCCGGTACTGCACCACCAAATCCGGCATCTCTTGAAGCAAGACTCATTTCGTTGCGCATTCCATAATAAACCGGGTAGTAGTGGTACTCCATTTTTTGTCGCACTTTTTTTATCTCCCAATCAATTACAACACCTTTCTCTTCATCAATTTCTGCCACTCGATAATCTTCGTTTTTGGGAGCAGGAGTTGTGTATGGAAAAACATCTTCGATACGTTTTACTACAACCGGATTTGTTATATTCGAAATATCGATGGCTACCAAATCGATATAACTATCGGCATATAAAATGTTATTTTTAACAGCAATGTCAACGTTACCCGGTATTTCGATAAAACCAATATTTTGTGGATTTGCAGGATTCTGATTGTCGATAATATGAATGCCTTTTAACTCTTCGTTCACAAAAATATAACCGTCTTTAAAATAAATTTTACCGGTGTTTTCCAAATCGCGCGCCGATGTAATTTTTACCGCTTCACGTAAATCTTCGTACGACATATAAACTGGCGAGTTAGCTGTAAAAACCTCTGTGTATTCGTCCATACACGAGTTAAACGCAATAAATAAAATAAGTAGTGTAAATATATTTCTAATTGTTTTCATGATTCTTATTTTTTAAAATATGAAACCTAATTTAATTGTTAAACGATTGTAGTCGATGTCTAGTCCATAGTCGTTTTCGCCCGCGTAGTGTAGTCTGTGAAACTGGTAGCCAAAAGCAAACGACATTCCAAAACCCGATGAAAACATTCGCTGATAACCCACTCCCGGATTTATTAAAAATCCACCTTTTGTATCCATCGGTTCTTGCGAATAATCAGGACCTGGCCAAAAACTGCTACTCCAGGGTTGATAACCGTTGTAATATATTTCTCTCGATTCTTCCAGAGGAATTTGATAACCGGTTTTCAAAAAAAGATATGGTGTTGAATATGAATCTCTAAATTTATATTCGAGGTTAACAAAAATTGGCAAATAAGTCTCTTTCAGAAATTCAGCTCCAACTCCGGCTCCAACCGAAAAGTTTTTATCGATTGAATAGTTGACAGATGATGTTAAACTAAATGGTGCGGATTGACTATTTTCAGAATTTCCAATAAGAACTCCAATTTCGGTTCGAACAAAAATGGGAGATTCAGAATTTTGTTTCTCGAAGTTTTTACTACTATATAAATTTGTTTTAATACTATCAACTTCGCTGGCATCAAAAATCCATACTCCTTCCGACGTTTTTACCTGAAGTTTCTCCAGATTGTCGGAGTAATTATACTTTCCTTTTAAAACTGACCCGTTTTTCAGATAAACATACCCTTTTTTTGTTTGAGCTAAAACGGGAAAAGCGATGAGTGCGACTAACACAAAAAGCAACAATTTTTTCATAATTAATTAAGTTTTTTTTAATAGATGCAAAATGTGCAAAAAGGGTTGCGTTGGAAATGAAAAGAAATGCAAATATTTTTATTTGGCATTCTGTTAAACCGGTATAACACTTTTGCATATTTTTTTGAATACTCCATTTATTTTTCCAATCTTCGGCTTTTATTTAAATTCCAGCTAAAATGAAAAAAATCCTATTTCTTATTCTATTTGTTTTTAATTTTTCGTTGATTGTAAATTCTCAGGAAAAATTGGATTATTTTTTACCCGACGATGTAACGTATAATAAGGATATTCCCACGCCCGAACAATTTTTTGGGCAACAAATGGGGGAGTGGCATTTAACACACGACCAGATTTTGTTATACATGAAAGAGATTGCAAAACAATCTGACCGTGCAATTATTCAGGAGTACGCACGTTCGTGGGAAAACCGCCCGCTGGTTCAGGTGATTTTTACATCAGAAAATAATCAAAAAAAATTGGATGAAATAAAACAACTGCACATAAAACATGCTAATCCTGATGAAAATATTTCGAATAAAAATGTTCCACTTGTTGTTTCGCTAACTTATGGCGTTCACGGAAACGAGTCGAGTGGCCCCAATTCGTCTGTTTTAACTGCTTACTATTTAGCTGCTGCCGAGGGCGATAAAATTGATAAACTTTTAGAAAGTACTATCGTTTTGGTTGACCCATGTTTAAACCCCGATGGATTTACGCGTCATAGTACCTGGGCAAATATGCACCAAAGTGCAACTGTTTCAGCAAATAGCGATTCGCGTCAATTTAGAGAAGTCTGGCCAGGCGGAAGAACAAATCATTATTGGTTCGATTTAAACCGCGATTATCTTTTGCTTGTTAATCCTGAAAGCCGTGGCAGGGTTGCTAAATTTCATGAGTGGCTACCAAACATTGTTACCGATCATCATGAAATGGGATCAAATTCGACCTTCTTTTTTCAGCCTGGAGTACCCAGCAGAAATAATCCGCTAACACCGGAAAATAATTATGTGCTTACACACGAAATTGCAAAATATCATGCACGGTTTTTAGACAAAATTGGCTCTGTATATTTTTCTGAAGAGCAGTTCGACGACTACTATTTCGGAAAAGGTTCTTCGTATCCCGACATTAATGGCAGCGTTGGGATTTTATTTGAACAGGCCGGATTTCGCGGTCGGTATCGCGAAACATCAAACGGATTAAAGTCGTTGGCTTTTGGAATTAAAAACCAGTTTACTGTCTCTCTTTCTACTTTGGAAGCAGCGATTGATTTAAAAGATGATTTACTCGATCACCAAAAAGAATTTTATTCGAGCGCACTTCAACTTGCTGATAAAGATCCAATAAAAGTGTATATTTTTGGTAACGAAAATGATAAAGTTAAAACACAATACTTTGTTGATTTTCTAAACGGGCATCAGATTGAAGTTTATAAAAATGAAAATGATTTAACCGCTGACGATATTGAATTTAAAGCCGAAACCAGTTTTGTTGTACCACTAAAACAGAAGCAATACAGATTGTTGAAATCAATCTTTCAGGATGTTACAAAATTTCAAGATAGTACTTTTTATGATGTTTCAACATGGACAATCCCTTATTCTTTAAATGTTCGATTTGCCGAAATTGGCTCTTTAAACGATGTTAGTTTTTCGGAGAGAGTAACAGCACTAAAAATTGAAAGAAAAATTATTGGCGGAAAAAGTAGTCTGGCATATCTTTTTAGGTGGAACGAATATACTGCACCAAAAGCTCTTTATAAACTACAAAAAGCAGGATTGATTACTAAAGTTGCTTCCAATAAATTCAGTTTCGAAATAGATGGTAACGAAGAACAGTTTACATACGGCACAATTTTAATTCCGGTTAGCGGACAAAAACTAAATGAGAATGAAATTTTTAGTTTAATTACCAAAATTACCATCGAAACAGGAATCGATTTTTATGGATTAACAACCGGACTTTCGCCAAAAGGAATTGATTTGGGTAGCAACAGTTTTGCAGTATTAAACAAACCTGAAATATTGATGTTTGTTGATGGAAGTGCAAGCAGTCGCGATGCAGGAGAAATCTGGCATCTGTTCGATCAACGTTACAGTGTTCCGGTTACTATGGTTGAAACAAACCGTTTGAGTTCAATTAATCTAAAAAAATATAATACTATTATTTTGCCCGGCGGTTCGTATCGCGAGTGGAATAAAAGCGATGTTGAAAAACTAAAATCGTGGGCAGTGCAGGGTGGTAATATTATTGCTTATAAAAGTGCAACATCGTGGGCTGCCAAAAATGAGATTGGCAAAACAACGTTCAAAAAAAGAGTTACACCCGATTCTACTTTGGTTTATACTTATGCCGACCGTAGAAAAGCTTCTAATAAAAACTACATTAGCGGAGCTATATTTAATACCGAAATGGATATTACACATCCACTTTGTTGGGGATATTTAGAAAAAGAATTACCAATTTTTAAAGCCGGAACTTCGGTTGCAAAGTCACTTGGAATAAAATACGCAGAACCTGTTAATTACACTGACGAACCATATTTAAGTGGTTTTGTATCTGGTGAAAATTTAGATAGAATTAAAAGTACTCCGGTAGTTTCTGTACAAAATATTGGCAGGGGGAAATTAATTAGTTATCACGAAAATATGACTTTCCGTGGAATATGGATGGGTACAAATAAACTGTTTTCTAATTCGGTGTTTTTTGGGAGTGTGATTAGGTGACGAAGGTTAAAACTCATAATAAAGTCCTGTAAATATACCAACTCTGTATGGGCGGAAATCGACATCAGGATTTTCATTAATCGAGTTAAAATAGTAATTTAAACGAGGTTCAACAGCCATAGAAATATGTTTGCCTAAAGCATAATTTAATCCTACTCCAACAGTTCCCGAAAGGTTTACTGTTGAAATATCTTCCGTTTCTCCAATGTTTTGAAGCCCGTAACTATTGTCTATGTAAGCATTGTTCCCCACCACAACTCCTGCATTTACACCGCCAACCAATTCAATTCCAAATTTCGAATCTAACACCCGGTATCGTAAATACAATGGTATTTCAACAAAATCGAATACCTGCGAGAACTCACCGTCGGAAACAATCGAATTTGAAGACTGTGGATTAAATGCATCGAGTTCAGAATTTATCTCTGCTCCCTTCGGAGTTGCGCTCATTACTATTACTCCGGCCGTACTATTCATTGCCATATTTCCTTTGCTAACTTTTACTGTATTCGCATACACCGCTTTTTTGGGTGCTGCCATTGCATAGTCTGCTGTTTCTCTATTTGTAAATAACTGAACTGTGTTGGTCGAAGTTTGTCCGTTTTGCGCATAATAAACACCACTTTCGATACGCAATTTTTTACTTGTTTTATATTGAATTGAGAAACCGCCACCAATATTTCCATTACTACTTTCGTCAGAGTAGTTCATGTTTTTCGAATAGCTTTCGGAATAACTAACAACAGACGAAGAGTATGCGGGAGTAATTCCTATCCCAACTTTCCAACCTGTTTCCGTTCTGTTTTTCGATTTTACTGAAGTTACATTTGAGGCAATCAAAAGTTTATCTGTTTCAGTTAAATGGTATTTTTTATTAGGAATGGTATTTTCTGCCAGAAGTATCTCCGGTTGCTCGTTATTAAACTGAATTCCTATACTCTCTATCATTTTCATTTCTATCCTCTTGTAAATCGGAATAGTTGATGCAATATCACTTTTGTCTGATGTTTTTTGAGTAGTTGCAATCAATGTATTATTGTTGTTCTGTAAATCTTTCCGGGTATTTTCTATATTATTATCATCATCGCCGGCTTCCTTGTCTTTAGCCAATTCGGTAGTTAAACTTTTTTCTATTTGAATAGTAGGATTTTTTGCTGTTTTTTCTGATTGAATGGTTTGCTGTTCAACCACCAAAGGAGTTGTAATTTCGCTACTATTGTTAAAATACCATCCCGCTAAAAAAGCCAACAAAACAACTGCTGCAGCAGAAATCCAGCCGGTGTAAATCATACGCTTTTTCTTTTGCTGAGCAGCTATTTCTTCCATCACATTATTCCAAACATGTGGTGGTGGTGGCATTGAAAAACCTTCCAGCTTTTCGCGCATTTGTTTATCGATATTTAAATTTTCACTCATTATGCAGTACTATTTGCATCTGTTTTAATTTCGTTGTAAAGAGCTTTCACTTTACTTTGTAATACTTCTCTGGCTCGTGCCAGGTTCGATTTCGAAGTTCCCTCCGAAATATTCATCTCTTTGCTAATCTCCTTATGGTTCATACCCTCCAAAACATAAAGGTTAAAAACCATGCGGTAACGCGGTGTTAATTTTTGTATCAATTCTATTAACTCTTGTGCCGAAATTTTGTCCAATATGTCATCCGTATAACCTGGTGTCTCGTAAATTTCCACATTCTCAACCGGGTACATTAGCATCCGGTTTCTAAATTTCTCCAACGATACATTCACCATTATTCGTCTCATCCAACCTTCAAAAGAACCTTCGTGCCTAAATTTCCCGATATGTTTAAAGACCTTCATAAAACCTTCCTGCAGATTATCCTCTGCATCGGTTTTGTTATTTGCATATCGCAAGCAAATACCATACATAATTGGTGCATAAAACTCGTATAGTTTTGCCTGTGCACGCGAGTCTCCGGAGATGCACTCTTCTATTATTTTTTTTAGGTCTTTCAAATTTTACTTCAAAGGTTTGTCCAAAAGTAAGGATAAATTTTTCTTTCTAAACCCAAATTTTTCAGACCTTTGCATTTATCGTTTAGTTTGCATTTTTAACGAATTCAAAGCATAGATGCAATATCTTTTAAAATGGTTGCGTCTGGGATAAAAAAAATTCAAAAACCAACGCAACCTTTTTAGTGTTAATCCCATCTATAGAAAAGAATAACTATTTTTGTATTAGCATTTAAATAATTTCGAATGAAACACATCATTATCATTTTTGCAGCATTGTTATCTATTTTTACAGTTTCGTGCCAGCAGCAAGAGATTAATACCGACGAGATTAAAACTATTCAATTAGATGAAAAATCGGCAAAGTTGGTTGAAGGCGACAACGCTTTCGGACTGGAGGTTTTTCAGAAAATAAGGGAAGAGAGCGACAAGGAAAACCTGATGATTTCCCCTTTAAGTATTTCACTGGCTTTGGCGATGACATATAATGGAGCCGATGGAGATACTAAAACCGAGATGGAGAAAACACTGAATTTACATGGTTTAACACCTGAGCAAATTAACAATTCGTACAAATTGCTGATTAAAGCTTTGCAGTCGGTTGACGAGGATGTGGTTTTCGAGATTGCCAATGCAATTTATTACGCCGACATTTTTAATGTAAAACCCGATTTTTTATCTATAAACAGAGACTATTACGATGCCGAAGCAACAAGTCTTGATTTTAGTAACCCGGCATCGGTTGTTACAATTAACAGTTGGGTGGCCGAAAAAACACACGATAAAATTTTAAAAATAATAGATAAACTTTCATCGGACGATAGGATGATACTTTTAAATGCCATCTATTTTTACGGAACATGGACAACCGAATTTGATAAAGATGGTACAAAAATGCTCAATTTCTATAAAAACGATGGAACATCGCCTGAAGTTGCAATGATGAAAAAAGAGGACAAACTCGAATATTCCACAAACTCGCTTTTTAGCGCGGTTAAATTACCATACGGAAATGGGCAATATAATATGGTTGTTATGCTTCCCGGAGAGGAAAAAAAATCTCAGGATATTATTGACGAGCTTTCGGCAAATAATTGGGGAGAGTGGATGGAGAGTTTTAAAACAGAAGAACATGTAGTTGTAACAATGCCCCGCTTTAAATTTGCCTTCGATTCAGGATTAAAAAACGTGTTAAAGAAAATGGGTATGCAAAAAGCATTCTCCGATTCTCAGGCCGATTTTACAAAAATTGCCGACGATAATAGTTTGCATGTTAGTGCTGTTATTCATAAAACTTATATTGATGTTAACGAAACCGGTACAGAAGCAGCGGCCGTTACTGCTGTGGTAATTGGTATTACAAGTGCCGGCCCCGGTGATGAAATTAAGAAGATATATTTTAGAGTTAATAAGCCTTTTGTTTTCGCAATTACAGAAAAAGATACCGGTGCAATTTTGTTTATCGGCGAAGTGCAAAATCCCGAATATGAAGAGTAACACAGTTTTTATACTGGCTGTTTTTTTATTGATTTTGCATCAGAGAAGCAGTGCTCAGGAATACTCAAATAACAGTCTGAAATTTGGTGTTGGATTAGGAATGAACGAGGGTCTGCACGAAACTGGAATGGGAGGGTTGGTCTCCTTTGGGCTTCAAAAATCGGTTTGGAAAGATCGTGTCAGAATAAATCCGAATATTATTGTTGGTAACCTTACTCCTTTTGCAATTACCGATAAACGCGATCAGTTTTACAGAATAACAAACCTTGGAATAAATGGTTATTTAGATGTGTTAAAATATAAATGGGTTTCATTGTTTATTGGAGTGGGGACATCGATAAACTATTCGCGTGGATTGTTGGGAACGGGAGGCTGGCCGGAAGCAGGAAACACCGGCTCCGACTATTTATTTAAACTATATTTTGCCGGAAATTTTGGTGGTGGCATTAGGATAAATCCACCAAATAGTAAAGTGGCATTCGAGATTGCACCATTTAATTTTTACTTCGGCAACGACCACTTTATGTTAGGTTTTTTAAGATTTGGTGTTGATTTAAAATTGAATAAATAGAATAAAATAGCAGGGTACAACGTTCAATAATAAAGTTTTAAGCCATGAAACGAGCATGGCAAGATTTGGCACACAACTTGTCCCGATTTAGCGGGAGGTGGATGATTATAAGCGAGATACATATGTTGCCGTTAAAAAATAAATAATTATAAACATATGAAACAAATAATTATAATATTGCTATTTTTTTCGATTGCATTTGTTAGTTGCCAGCAAGAGGAGGAAATTACCTTGCACGAAACCGGAGTTGTTGTAGATTATACCGGCTCTCACAATTGTGGGTTTGTTATCGAACTCGACAATGGAAATAAAATTCAACCAATGTATTATCCTGAAGGATTTACTTTTGCACAAGGGCAGCGTGTTTTGGTCGAATATGTTGAACTACTAAATGTAATATCTGGCTGTAACCAAGGAATTGCATGCGAAATTAAATATGTGGAAGAGTTAAGTTGCGCATCTTATGTAAATTTATATTACAATAATTACGATAGTTTAGCTCGCGACCCGGTTTATATTCACGAAGTATTTGTTGATGGTAACTGCCTGCAAATTAAACTTTCGTACAGCGGGGGTTGTCAGGAACATACAATAGATTTAGCACGAATTCATCCCTCGTGTGGAACTCCGCCACTTCCTCCTCCAACTTTCGAAATACGCCACAATGCAAATAACGATTTATGTGAAGCATTTATTACAAAAGAATTTCGGTTTGATATTTCGCAGCTATTTGAAGAGGGTGAAACAGAGTTTGTGTTAATGGCAAAACTTACAGACGGCAAGTTTTATAATAAAACGTTTAAGTTAGTTTCTGAGGATTAGATAAAGACTTTTTACTTCTCAATTGTAAAATCATAAAAATGGCATACTGATGACACATATTTTACTGGTTTGCACTGATTTTATCTGCGATTATCTGCCTAATCAGTGTCATCAGCGAGCCATTGCTTTCAATTATAAAATAACTGACTCAGCGTAAAAAAAAAGGTGTTTCTCCATCAACCGATGAAAAACACCTTTTTTTTATTTTTAATAATTTTCTTTTCTACCTAAAAATACTGTACGATAAACCTACAGCAAAAGTTATAGTCTCTTTTCCATAAGTTTCCTTGTATGGCGTTTGTAAATCCGGATCCACAAAAGTAACCTCAGAGTCTTGATAAAAAACATTAAGAGCACCTGCATCCAAAGTAAGCTGGTCGGTAATTTTCCACATAATACCACCACCAATTGCAACCGATGAATTTGCCCAGCTAAAATCGCTCTGATAACTATCGGCAATACCATAATCGTTATATGATCCACCGGCACTAATCGAGAATCTTTTAGTTATATTATACTGCACACCAAGACCAATGTCGTAACTATTATTTTCAATTTCGCGCTGTTCGCCACTTCTAATATTTTTACCCCAATCTACACCTTTATCAAAAGCCATATTGAACGATAGTTGCACTTCAAACCAATCGTTATCGGTATAACCAATTCCAATACCAAGTATTCCGGGAACATCGCTGTTAACATCGGCTCCGTCAGGGAATATTCCTAAATCGTCAACTTTAGTTGCATTTTTCAATGTTAGATATGTTTTATGTTCGTACCTCAAACCAATGTTTATATTTTCGTTGGGCGAGATATTTAGTCCCAGAATTGGCGTAAACCCCGCACCGGTTTGTTCAACATCAACCTCTTTGTCTTCCATTTGTTTCCCAGTTGCCGACAGTGATGTTGCAACTCCTGCCAATTGTTTTGAAGTAGCATCATATTGATCTCCAGCCGATGTGTATGTACCTTGAATTGTTGTCATTGGCATCATATCAATTTGCTCTTGTGGTAATCCTAAAATTTTTAAACCGCCTTCCAATTGTGCTTTTTCAGATGCAGTAATAAATCCAGCCCCTTCCAACTGGGTCAGAGTAAAATCACCACCACCTTCATCAATAATTGGTTGAACGGCAGATGCACCACCATAAAACTGAGATGAAGCACCAGCAGCCTGTTGCGAAATAGCGTTAACAGTTACCGATGTTCCCTCTAACCATGCCGGAGCAGGTTGCATACCATCGGTAGTTTTTAGCTGAATATTTTCAATAGTTCCCTGATAAGTGTTTTTGGCAGGCATGTATCGTACACCTCCATAAACCGAAAAGACTTCATTGATTTTATATGTAGCTCCAAATTGTAGTCCCCAAAAAATGGAAGATCCATCAAACATTAAATCTACATCGTAACCAGAAACGGCGAGAGATGGATCTATTAATGCAAGTCCGGCCAATGCTGAAGGTGCTTTTGAAATAGGAATTTCGAACGAAGGTAAACCTCTGTCAAAGGTTGCAGTTCCTCCACCTCCAACCGGACCAAGCCCAAACGAAAATGCCCATTTGTCCTTTTTGTAAACTGCAAATGCAGATGGGAAAACAGGTGCTTCTACATTTCCCTCGTAATATCCGTCATTTAAAAGCGGAAACTTACTGTCAATAGTTTTAGTCTGGTAGATACTCTGGTTGTTAATAGAGAAATGCCATCCGTTTTCCAGTTTTATTAATCCTGCCGGATTAAAATAAACCGCATCGATATCGAGCGAAGCATTTCGCGACATCATTCGTATAAACTGTGCACTCTGGTTAGTGTTGGTTAACAAGCCGATAGAAAATGCCATGTTCGAAAGCAAAGCAAAGGCCACAAGAAATGTTAGTTTTTTCATTGATTTTTGTTTAAATTATACAATACACTTTATAAATACTTAAATTTTTATTTTTGAAATTGTTTTATCAATTAGTAGTAGTAAACTTTTATTAGGCAAAGCAAAAATATAATTAATAATCATAAGACAAAACATTTTGCTGATATTCAATAGATTGTAGAATATTCAAACAGATTAATCATTTGTTCAACTTCGAGTGATGCTCAGCAATTGAATTTGTTTTATACCATAAATTTGAGTCCTCTCCAAAAAGTAAAAAAACAATAATTTAATTATCTGATGAATATGTAATAGGCTGATTGTCAAATGAAAATATTCTATGCTTTTTGCTAAATCATTTATATGATGACTCTTTAGAGTGGGAAAAATATTTGAATATAAAGCACGAGTATTGATAGTAAATAGTTGTTATTAAGTACTTTCAATATCGAGTTCAGTCTCAAAATCTTGATAGCTATTGAGGTAATCTCTAAAAATAGTAAAATTCAAGGCGCAAGCGAATTCAAATACCGGAATTTACTGTTGTAAATGAGGATTTTGAATTCGTGCGGTAACGCCGAAGTTTGCATTTTTAGAGGTTACCTTTCTAAATATGAATAACTTCGTCGTAAGCTGCAGCAGCGGCTTCCATAATCGCCTCACTCATTGTAGGGTGCGGGTGAATTGTTTTTAAAAGTTCGTGCCCCGTAATTTCCAGTTTTTTAGCCACTACCATTTCTGCAATCATTTCGGTAACATTACCGCCAATCATGTGTGCACCAAGTAGTTCGCCGTATTTTGCATCAAAAATAAGTTTTATGAAACCATCTTTCTGTCCGGCAGCACTCGCTTTTCCGCTTGCCGAGTATGGGAATTTACCCACTTTAATTTCGTGGCCTGCCTCTTTTGCTTTAGCTTCTGTTAATCCCACCGACGAAACTTCGGGATTTGTATAAGTACAACCCGGAATATTTCCATAATCAATTGGGTCGGGAGTTAAACCGGCAATTTTTTCGATACAAACAATTCCTTCGGCAGATGCAACGTGTGCAAGTGCCGGCCCTGCAACAATATCGCCAATTGCATAAATACCTTCAATATTAGTTTTGTAGAACTCATCAACTTTTACATGTCCTTTTTCTGTTTCAATGCCGAGTTCTTCCAAACCAATTCCTTCGGTATTTGGTGTTATACCAACTGCCGAAAGCACAATATCGGCTTCAACAACCTGCTCGCCTTTTTTGGTTTTAATTGTAACTTTGCATTTTTCGCCCGATGTATCAACACTTTCAACCGAAGAATCTACCAACACTTTCATCTTCATTTTTTTGAAAGAGCGTGCCAACTGCTTTGCAACATCAATATCTTCGTTCGGAACTAACGTTGGCATAAATTCAACCAGTGTAACTTTTGTTCCAATCGACTGATAAAAATATGCAAACTCGCTGCCTATTGCTCCGGAGCCAACCACAACCATACTTTCGGGTTGTTTGTCGAGGGTGAGTGCTTTCCGGTAACCTATAATATTTTTCCCGTCTTGCGGTAAATTTGGCAATTCGCGGGAACGTGCTCCGGTTGCCAGAATAATATGTTTTGCTGTGTAAGTTGTTTTTTTACCTGAACCGTCGGTTACTTCAACTCCGCTTTTACCGGCAAGTTTAGCCGTTCCAACAATTGTTTCAACTTTGTTTTTTTTGAACAGGTATTCAATTCCATTGCTCATCCCGCCGGCAACGCCTCTACTGCGTTTTACCATTGCTTCGAAATCGGGATTTATATCGCCGGCAATAGAAACACCATAATCGGCTGCATGATTTGCATACTCAAAAACCTGTGCGCTTTTTAATAACGATTTGGTTGGAATACATCCCCAGTTCAGGCAAATTCCACCCAAATTTTCTTTTTCAACAACAGCCACTTTTAAACCTAATTGAGCTGCCCTGATTGCGGTAACATATCCTCCGGGACCGCTACCAATAATTATTACATCGTAATTCATATTTTTTTTTATTTGTTTTCAGTAATTATAACATTTAAACGATTGAAAGGTTTTGGCAAAGTTAATTTGGTATTTTATTAATTCTATCCTTGTCTATCCTTGTATTTGTCTAAAATAGAGGTAACATTTTTCTTTAACTTTGGTAGATGGTTTATAATAATTGCCCAAATAGTTTCATCCATAAATTAGTATTTTGTTTTTATCAATCGAACGTTTTAAAAAGGGATTATTAACCGCTTGTTCTTCTAATAAATCAACAGGTCTTTTAAAAATGAGTTCTAATTTTTCTATTAGCGAAAGTAGATTGTCAAAGTAATAGTATAAATCCATTTTATTAAATTTTACCAGAATATCTACATCACTATTTTTTTTTATAGTTCCGGAAGCAGCAGATCCAAACATATACATCTTCTCGACTGAATGAGATTTACAAGTTGTATTTATTATTTCACTATTTTCTTTACTCAGAATCATTTTGCAAATTTACTTTAATATCATTTTTAAAGGAAATAAAATCATTTTATTTTCGAAAACATTTTCAACATTTTTCCTGCTGCTGCAAATGGAGTCATCTCATTTCTTAAAACTCTGTTTTCTAAAATATCTAATTTCTCTTTTATCTCACGATTATTATAAAAGTTGCGTTTTAACTGCTCTTCAATGGTTTCGTGCATCCAGTAAGTCGATTGCTCGTTTCTTTTTCTTGAAAAGTAGTTGTTCTTTTCTGTTAGTAATTTGTATTTTTCTATTTGTTCCCAAACATCAGAAATACCTTCTTTTTTTATTGCTGAACAGGTAAGAACACTCGGAGTCCATTCCGACTCTTTTGTTGGAAACAGGTGAATTGCATTTTGATATTGCACCCGTGCCATTTGTGCTTTTTCCTTGTTATTTCCATCTGCTTTATTAATTGCAATAACATCAGCCATTTCCATAATTCCACGCTTTATTCCCTGTAATTCGTCGCCGGCACCGGCTAACATTAACAGCAGAAAAAAATCTGTCATCGAGTGTACAGCAGTTTCACTCTGTCCTACACCAACAGTTTCGATAAAAATATGGTTAAAACCGGCTGCTTCGCAAAGAATAATTATTTCGCGGGTTTTACGCGCCACACCACCAAGAGAACCTGCCGCCGGACTTGGTCGGATATACGCATTTTTATCGCCCGATAAATCTTCCATCCGGGCTTTATCACCCAAAATACTTCCTTTGGTTTGTTCGCTGCTCGGGTCGATTGCCAAAACTGCAAGTTTTTCGCCACGCTCCGTAATATAACTTCCAAGTGCTTCTATAAAAGTACTTTTACCAACACCCGGCACTCCGGTAATTCCTATTCTGATTGATTTCCCGCTGTGTGGTAAACATTCAGTAATTATTTGCTGAGCTATTTTCTGATGCTTTGTATTTGCACTTTCAACCAGAGTAACCGCTTTACTTAAAAGTGTAATGTCGCCTGACAAAATACCATCAACATATTCCTGCACCGTATGTAGTTTTCTTCTTTTTTTCAGAAATCGTTTAACAGAATCGTTATCAACCGAATCGGGCTGGGGAATCCCTTCGTTTACCTTTAATCCTTTAAAATCGGTATCGTTTTCGATATGATGGTGTAAATCTTTTTCTGACATTTAGTTTGTTTTTAAGACAAAAGTAAACCAATTCAGCAAAAAAAGAACAAAAAAAATGCTGCAAGATTTTTATCTGGCAGCATCTTTATTCTATAATAATTTCTAATTAGCAGCGGGTACAATTACATTACTTGTAATTCGCAATGTAGTTGTTGGTGTTTTTGGGTCGTTTGTAATAACCGTAATAGATTTACTTTGGCGACCTCTTTTACCTCTCGAGTTGAAAGTTACTTTAATAGGAGCAGATTCTCCGGCAGCAATAGTTTTTGTAGAAGGAGCTACTGCTGTGCATCCACACGAAGTTCGAACACGACGGATAATCAGATCTGATTTACCACTATTTGCAATGGTAAAAGTAAAATCTTTTTTATCGCCCTGTTTCATCTCACCAAAATCGTGCGATTTTTCAGTAAAAGAAACAACTGGAGCACTTGCTAACTGCTCAGGAGTTAATTTAGAAAAATCTTCTTCGATAGTTGCACTAACTCCAATCGAGCTTTTATAATCCTTACTTCCGTTTAACGAAAGATAGATGCGATGCGATGCAAAACCGTAAGTATTGGCCTCTTTTGCGTTGTATGTAACAATTAATTTCCCCTTTCCTTTTGCAGGAATAGTCGAAGGCTCAACCGTTACTTTCATGTGTTTCGGCACGGTGCGCATACCAACAACAACCGGTTTATCTGTATCGTTAATTAATTCCAGCTCTTCAGTTTCAACCGAGTTTTGATTCAGTTTGGCAAAAGAGATGTGATTAGATTTTACACGGAGTGACCCAATTTTACGTGGATATTTCTCTGCCAAAGTTTTTTCGCGCGGTGCAACAGTTCCTTTAATACGAAGAATAACCGATGCATTTTCGGCGTTAGAGCTAATTGTAACAGTTTTGTTAAACGTCCCCGGACGGTTTTTAGGATTGTAACTTACCTGAATTTCGCCATCTTTTCCGGGAGCAACCGGCTCGCGTGTCCATTTTGGAGTGGTGCATCCGCACGATGTTCTAACATTACTTAAAACCAATGGAACAGCACCTGTATTTGTAAATTTGAAAGAGGTGGTTTGAACGCCTGCAGATTCTTTAAAAGAGCCATAATCGTGCACTACTTCTTCGAAAGTGATTTTTGCTTTTTCCTGAGCTGTAACAACGCTTAACAGAGCAACAAAACTGATAATTGTAACTAATAGTAATAATCGTTTCATAATTTTATTTGTTTAATTTTGATATTATTTTGCTAATTTGATATAACAAAAGTAAGAATGCTTTGGAATATTATTGTTAACTGTCTATAATATTTTGTTAATGAAGTGTTAACTATAATAATAAGGAGAAAAATTACTTAGATTAGCAACATTCAATTTTAAAAAATGAAGAGTAAAACATTTAAATTTATCATTTTTTTAGCAACAATTTCCATTGCCGGAGTTTTTCTCATTCAATTTGTATTTTTAAGAAGTTCATATAATTATTCTGAAAAACAGTTTAGAGAAAGTACCAGTGTTGCGCTAAAAGAAGTTGCCTGGCAAATACTGCTTGCCGGCGGAAATACAGCAAATTTCGATAGTTTAACTCCCGTGGAAATGGTGTCGGGAAACTATTACCTTGTTAACGTAAATGCAGTTATTGATAACGATTTGCTTAAAACTAATTTAATAGAGCAGTTAAAAAAACATGAAATTCGTACCGATTTTGAATTTGCTATTTTCGATCAGGAGTTAGATAGGATGGATGATGGGACACTTATAAATGTAAATAATGAAGAACAAATTTCGCAATTCAATTTCTCGGTTAACGAGAGTTATACATATTATTTTGGTATTCATTTTCCCGACCGTTCTGCATTTTTCCATACGCAACTTTCAGTCTTTTATTTCTTAACCGGTTTGCTGGTCATTATTATTATGTTTTTCGGCTACACTCTTTCGGTCATAATTCGTCAGCGTCAACTTTCCGAAGTTCAAAAGAATTTTATCAATAATTTAACCCACGAATTAAAAACCCCTATATCGTCCATCGCTCTATCTGCAAATGTTATAAGTAGTAAAGATATTCTTAAATCGCCCAAAAGATTATTCGAATATGCCAGAATAATTAAGGAGCAAAACCAGCGGTTATCGAAAAATGTTGAAAAGGTTTTAAACCTTGCTTCGCTCGAGAAAAATAGAATTCATTTAAATTTGAAGGAGACCAATTTAGATGTTATTCTTGCCGAAACTATCGAGCAATTTGAACAAACCGATTTTGGGCAGAAAGCAAATATCGAGTTCGACTTGTACAAACACGACGTAATTATTGTCGCCGACAGTTTCTATTTTTCGCATTTAATTTTGAATATTCTTGAAAATGCAGTTAAATACTGCGAGCAAGAGCCGGTAATAAAAATTAAACTTATTGAGAAAAGAGGGCGACTTGAACTTTCATTTTTCGATAATGGCATTGGGATTCATAAAGACCAACGAAAGAAAATATTTAAAAAATTCTATCGGATTCCCACAGGGAATGTACACAATGTTAAGGGGTTTGGACTTGGTTTGGATTATGTGTATAAAATTGTGGTTGCCCATAAATGGAAAATTAGAGTTGATGAAAATCCCGAAGGAGGTAGTATATTTGCACTTTCAATTTCAAACAAAAGATGAGCGATAAGGAATTTAAATTACTGTTGGTAGAAGACGATGAGGCTTTGCGTTTTATTGTAAAAGACAATTTGGAGCAAAATAATTATGACGTTGAAATTGCAGAAGATGGCGAAATTGCGTTAAAACTTTTTAAGCAAAACAATTTCGATTTGATTATTTTAGATGTGATGCTTCCTAAAATTGATGGCTTCCAGATTGCTAAAACAATTCGGGAAACCAACGAGCAGGTTCCAATTATTTTTTTGACAGCCCGCTCTATGACCGAAGATAAGATTACCGGTTTAACAATTGGTGGCGACGATTATATACCAAAACCTTTTAGTATGGAAGAGCTGCTTTTGAAAATTAGAATATTTTTAAAACGAAGTCAGTTGAAAGCTGTTCCGAATATTAATGCTACAAAAACGATAAATATTGGAGAGTTTGTTTTTAATCCTGAAGAGTTAATACTTTCGATAAAAGGAGATGCCAGAACACTGACACTTAAAGAGGCCGAACTTATCCGTTTCTTTTCCGATAATCCAAATAAAGTTTTAAGCAGAAACGATATTTTACAAACAGTTTGGGGTTCCGACGACTATTTTTTAGGGCGCAGTCTCGATGTTTTTATTTCGAGGTTACGTAAATATTTTAAGCCCGACACTAATATAAAAATCACCAATTTGCACGGTATTGGATTTCGGTTCTCAATAAAATAAAAGTTATGAGTATAACACACTTGGTAATATTAATTTTAATTGGAGTAATTTCAGGACTTCTTGCAGGGGTTTTCGGAATTGGCGGAGCAATTATTGTAATTCCGGCACTGGTGTTTATTTTGGGTCTTTCGCAACACGATGCGCAAGGAACAAGTCTGGCATTTATGTTGCCTCCGGTTGGAATACTTGCCACATGGAACTATTGGAAAGCCGGGCATGTTGACTGGAAAATTGCTCTGGTTTTATCGCTTACTTTTGTTGTTGGTGCATATTTTGGCTCGCAATTTTCTATAAATATTTCGGATAAAATATTGCGCCGTGTTTTTGGTGTTTTGATGTTGGTTATGGCCGTTAAAATGATTTTTTCGAAATAGTTGTATTTTATTTTTTTATTTTCGGGTTAAATTCTTCACTGTTTTTCATAAAAATACAATATAGTTTTGGCAGAAATAAAAAAACAACTATTTTTGCAATCCGAAAATTATAGAGAATTAAGATTTAAAAATAGATAGAGATGAAAAGAACATTTCAACCATCAAACAGAAAAAGAAAGAATAAGCACGGGTTTAGAGAGAGAATGTCTTCGGTTAGCGGACGTAAAGTTTTAAAAAGACGACGTGCAAAAGGTAGAGTAAAATTATCTGTGTCGGACGAGCCGAGACATAAAAGATAGCTTTTAAACTTTTAAGTTTTGTGGGAAGGTAAAGAATATAGTTCTTTACCTTTTCGTGTTTATGGATGTTTGGGAGTAGTGGTTTATCTATTTCAATTTGAAATAGATAAAAAGGCAGAAAACAAAACTTTGTAAATTAAAGATATTTAGTATCTATTAAGAAATTAGTTGGGATGAATAATATCAATCTTATCGACTCTCTAAACCTTTCAAATTCATTAAAAACTATTGCCGGAAAAGTTTTTAATGCCAAGGAGATATCAACCTCCGATGCACTGGAATTGTATAACTGTTCTAATTTGGCATTTTTGGGGGTTTTGGCTGATGTAACAAAAAAACGATTGAGTGGAGATCTAGTTTTTTTTAACCGGAATTTTCATATCGAGCCTACAAATATTTGTGTAAACCACTGTAGGTTCTGTTCTTACCGCAGGCGCGAAGGACAGAAAGGTGCATGGGAATGCAGCATTGAAGATATTGTTGAAGATGTAAAAAAATACAGAGCAAAAGGTGCTACCGAAGTTCATATTGTTGGCGGCGTTCATCCAAACCGGAATATTAACTATTATGTTGATATGCTCAACTCCATTAAAAAGGCTGCACCAAATCTACACATAAAAGCATTTACCGCGGTAGAGATCGACCAAATGTGCCAGATGGGAAATGTCTCTGTTGAAGAGGGATTACGGAAATTAAAAGCTGCCGGATTGGAATCGATGCCGGGTGGAGGAGCAGAGATTTTTGACGAAAAAATACGTGCTGAAATTTGTCCCGATAAAACTGGTTCGGAAGAGTGGCTTCGAATTCATTCTGTTGCTCACAGCATGGGTTTACCAACCAATGCAACAATTTTATACGGATTATTGGAAAGCTACAAACACCGGGTTGACCACCTGAACCGTTTGCGCGAATTACAGAAAAAAACTAATGGATTTAACGCTTTTATCCCGTTGAAATTTAAACGCGAAAACAATGAATATTCAAAAGTTAAGGAGACTACCTTGGTTGAAGACCTAAAAAACTATGCTGTTTCGCGTATTTTTCTGAATAATATTCCACACTTAAAAGCCTACTGGCCAATGATTGGAAAACAGGCAGCACAACTTTCGCTGAGTTTTGGAGTTGACGATTTAGATGGAACAATTGATGATTCGACTAAAATTTATTCGATGGCTGGCGGAGAGGAAAAACCATCGGCAAGTAGAACTGAGCTAATTAAATTGATTAAAGAATTAAATCTTGTTCCGGCCGAAAGAGATACTGTTTATAATATTCTGGAAACGTTTTAGTTGAAATTTCAATTAAAAATTGGTATTTAACTTTCAACATACTTTTTTTGGCTTATTTTTGTTTTTTTAAAGATTATAGTTTACAATATGAGTTTCAAAAAGTTTATAGTCAGTCGTCTGTTTTTAGTGAATTTATTATTAGCAATTATTTTGGTTGCCATAATTATTTTCGTTGCACTGGAAAGTTTAGATTCTTACACACGCCACGGGCAGTCGAATCCTGTACCCGATTTTAAGGGATTAACACCAACAGAAGCGATAGAAATTGCCACTCAACAAAACTTAGTAATTGTGGTTATAGATTCAGTTTTTACCGACGAAGTAAATCCCGGCGAAGTAATTGAGCAAGTGCCGGATGCAGGGTTTGGTGTAAAAAACAATCGTACAATTTTTCTTACAATTAATTCAACACAAAAAGAGCAGGTTGTTTTACCAAAACTTACCGATATCTCTTTTCGGCAGGCACAGGTTTTAGTCGAAAATTGTGGGTTGTTAATTGGCGAAATTTCATATCAACCATCAGAATACAATAATCTGGTTTTAAAGGTAGAGCAAGATTCCATGGAACTATTTCAGGGGAAAGTAGTATTGAAAGGGAGCAAAGTTAATTTTATAATCGGTCGCGATTCTGAAAATGAACAGACATCACTTCCTGATTTGAAAGGTGAGAATATTGAAAATGCTAAAAAGATTATCACCGATGCGATGCTAAACTTTGGCGTTTTAATTTACGACGAGTCATTCATTTCGGCCGAAGATTCTACAAATGCAATAATTTGGAAACAGCGCCCCGATGTTAATTCCGGGTCGTTAATTAGAATGGGTACTTCGGTTGATTTGTGGGTTACCGTTGACGAGGAGAAAATTAATATTATTACCGAACAAGAACTTTAGACAAATATAATGGTAGAATATACAGACGACAAGGAGGAGTTGGATGAGGGTTTATACGAACATTATCGTTTAACCGTTGACCCGGGGCAATCTCCTTTGCGTATCGATAAATTTTTGTCGAACAGGATTGAAAATGCGTCGCGAAGCCGAATTCAGGCCGCCGCCGATGCAGGAAATATTCTTGCCAACAATAAACCGGTAAAACCAAATTACAAGGTAAAACCAAACGACGAAATTGTAATTGTAATGGATTACCCGCGGCGCGAACTGAAAATTATAGCCGAGGATATTCCGTTAAATATTGTTTACGAGGACGAGCAGTTGTTGGTAATAAATAAACCTCCGGGTTTGGTTGTGCATCCCGGACATGGTAACTATTCGGGGACTTTGGTAAATGCACTGGCATATTATTTTAAAGATTTGCCACTGTTTAACAGCGAAGACCCGCGCCCGGGATTGGTACACCGTATCGATAAAGATACATCGGGATTAATGGTTGTTGCAAAAACCGAGTTGGCAAAAAATAAACTGGCACTTCAGTTTTTCGAGAAAACCACGGAGCGGCGTTATCAGGCGTTAGTTTGGGGAAGTGTAAAAGAAGACGAGGGAACAATTACCGGAAATATTGGCCGCAGTTTAAAAAACCGACAGGTTTTTACTGTTTTTCCTGAAGCCGATTTTGGAAAGCACGCGGTTACACATTACAAGGTATTAAGGCAAATTGGTTATGTTACTTTGGTAGAATGCCGGCTTGAAACAGGGAGGACACACCAAATTAGGGTACACATGAAACACATAAATCACACAATTTTTAACGACTCGAATTACGGTGGCGATAAAATTTTGCGTGGAACAACTTTCAGTAAATACAGGCAATTTGTAATTAACTGTTTTAAAGTGTTGCCACGGCAGGCGTTGCATGCTAAAACATTGGGTTTTATTCATCCAACCACAAACGATAAAATGTTATTTAATTCCGATTTGCCAGAAGATATGGCGTCGGCAATCGAGAAATGGGAAAATTATATTGCAAACAGAAATGAGTAAAAAGCCAAATATTGCTGTAATTGCTGGTGGCGATTCGTCGGAATTTATAGTGTCGGTAAAAAGTGGCGCAAATGTTTTTAGTGCTGTCGATACAACAAAATATACACGCTGGCTTGTTCATATGAAAGGTGAGGAGTGGGGTGTTTTTCAAAATGATGAAAAAATTGCTGTCATCGATAAATCAGATTTTAGTTTTCGGTTAAATGGCGAAAAAATAACTTTTGCATTTGCATACATTACCATTCACGGAACTCCCGGCGAAGATGGAATTTTACAAGCGTATTTCGATTTACTGAAAATTCCATACTCAACTTGTAGTGTCCAAACATCGTCGTTAACTTTTAATAAATGGTTTTGCAATAATTACTTACGCAGTTTTGGAGTAAAAATGGCCAAGTCGGTTAAAATCTCAAAAGGAGAAAAAATCGATTCGTCAGAAATAGCTAAAAATTTGGGATTGCCTGTATTTATTAAACCAAATGCCGGCGGTTCGAGCTTTGGAATTACGAAAGTAAAAAAGGTGGATGAGATAGAACCTGCAATAAATAAAGCATGGGAAGAGAGCAACGATGCTTTAATTGAACAGTTTATTGATGGCTCTGAATTTACATGTGGCTTGGTGAAAATTGGTGACGATAAAATTATTTTTCCGGTAACAGAAATAGTTACTAAAAACGAGTTTTTCGATTTTGAAGCAAAATATATTCCCGGTGTTGCTGAGGAAATAACCCCGGCACGGTTACCAAAAGATCTGTTTGAGAAATGCCAAAATATCAGTTCAGAAATTTATGATTTTTGCGAATGTGAAGGAATTGTTAGGGTCGATTATATTTTAAAAGATAACGAGTTTTATTTTCTTGAAGTAAATACCACGCCTGGAATGACGGAAACAAGTTTTATACCGCAACAAATTGCTGCTATGGGTCTGACACTTAAAGAGATGATTACACGAATAATTGACAACGGTTTAAACTGAAATATACAATTAACAATTGTGAATAGCAAAGGTTAAAAACTTCAAAACATTATTTGCAAACACCCTCTCAAAATTTGTACTTTTAGTCCCTCAAAATTATTAGCATCTTTATTCGGTTAAAGGTTTTTCAATTACAACAATTATGGCAGAAAAGAAAAAAACTAATTCTCAATTCAATATAGAACAGATAAATGCGCAATACGGGAAATTACCGCCACAGGCAATCGACGTTGAAGAGGCTGTTTTAGGCGCATTAATGCTCGAGCGAGATGCGTACGTAACTGTTGCCGATATTATTAAAACAGATAGCTTTTACAAAGAAGAGAATCAAAAAATATTTGATGCTATCAGAAATCTTTCGGAGAAAGAGAAACCGATTGACCTTTTAATGGTAACGCAGGAACTGAAAGACCGCGAGCAACTTGACGAAATTGGCGGACCGGGTTACATTACTCAATTAACAAGGCGGGTTGCTTCTGCTGCTCATATCGAATTTCATGCACGTATAATTGCTCAAAAATATATTCAGCGCGAATTAATTCGGGTTTCGTCCGAAATTCAAACCAAATCATACGACGATACTGTTGATGTTGACGATTTGATCGACTTCTCTGAATCGTCGCTATTTCAGGTTGCCGAGGGGAATATTAAAAAAGAGACACGACCAATAAAACCTGTTCTTAACGAAGCAATATTACAAATTGAAAAGGCACGGAACCAAAAAGATGGGTTAAGCGGTGTGCCTTCGGGTTTTACTTCGTTAGACAGGATTACATCGGGTTGGCAAAAAACCGACCTTGTAATTATTGCTGCCCGTCCTTCGATGGGAAAAACAGCTTTTGTACTTTCTATGGCGCGAAATATTGCAATCGACCATAACAAATCTGTCGCGGTTTTTTCGCTCGAAATGTCGTCGTTACAATTGGTTACACGTTTAATTGCTGCCGAAACCGAATTGGGTTCTCAAAAATTAAAATCGGGAAGACTTGAAGAACACGAGTGGACACAGCTAAACCAGAGAATAAAGGCTTTCGACAATGCGCCAATGTTTATCGACGATACTCCGGCACTTTCTATATTTGAGTTACGTGCAAAATGCCGTCGTCTAAAAATGCAGCACGATATTCAGGTTGTAGTTATCGATTATCTTCAACTTATGACAGCCGGCACTGATAGCCGTGGCAGTCGCGAGCAGGAAGTTAGTATGATTTCGCGTTCGTTAAAAGCCATTGCGAAAGAGCTGGATATTCCAATTATTGCCCTGTCGCAGTTAAACCGTTCGGTGGAATCGCGCGAAGGTAAACGCCCGCAACTGTCGGATTTACGCGAGTCGGGAGCAATCGAGCAAGATGCTGATATCGTGCTGTTTATTCACCGACCAGAATATTTTGGTATCACCGAAGATGAATCTGGTAACTCGCTTCTTGGAGTTGCCGAAATTATTATTTCGAAACATAGAAATGGTCCCATTGGCGATGTTCATCTGACATTTAAAAAAGAGCTTGCAAAATTCTCCGATATGGAAAACCAGTTTGGGAATACTGACCAAACATTTAGCTCGAAAATGAATGAAGATGAGAGTGCAAAATCTTCGGGAATTTCGATTAACAATGGTTTCGATAAACAGAAAGCGGAAACTTCGGATGCACCATTTTAATATTATGCTATTATTGTCTTAGAATAATTAAATCAGAATAATGAACTACAAAAGTTATATAATATTAGCACTACTGTTTTTATCCTTTCAGGCTAAAAGTATTCATCTTTTAATTCCAATGGACGATTCTCAAAAAGATCATCTAAAATCGTATGGAATTACTTTTTGGACACTGGAAAAAGATGTAGAAGTAAAATGGCTGCTTAACTACCGTGGCGGAAGTTTTATGATGCAATATTACCCCGAAATTGAAAATGAATGTGTGATTCGTGGTGTGAGTTTTGAAACGATAACTGATGCACAGGCATCGGCTATTTTAACCGAAATTGCCGAACCCGATGTAAATATGGATGCTGTTGCAATGAATAAAGCACCAAAAATTGCAGTCTATTCGCCACCAAACAAACAGCCCTGGGACGATGCAGTAACATTGGTTTTAACTTATGCCGAAATTAATTATGATATTATTTACGACGAAGAAATTCTTAATGGTAAACTTAAAGATTACGATTGGTTGCATCTTCATCATGAAGATTTTACGGGTCAGTACGGGAAGTTTTGGCGGGCGTACCAACATGCACCGTGGTACCAGCAAGAGGTGAAAATTAATCAGGAACTTGCTAAAAACCTGGGGTTTATGAAGGTTTCGGAAATGAAGTCGTTTGTTACCCGCGAAATAGAAAAGTATGTTCAGCGGGGAGGATTTTTATTTGCAATGTGTGCAGCCACCGATACTTACGATATTTCGCTGGCCGCAATCGGTATTGATATTTGCGAGACTATGTTTGACGGTGACCCGGCCGATAAAAATGCTCAGGAAAAGCTGGACTTTAATAATACTTTTGCATTCGAAAATTTTAAATTGGTTGAGAGTCCGTATGAATATGAATTCTCTGATATAGACGCTACTACAACCCGGCGTGTAGCCCGCGAAAACGATTATTTTACTCTCTTCGATTTTTCTGCAAAATGGGATCCGATTCCAACAATGCTATGCCAGAATCATAAAAATCTTATTAAAGGTTTTATGGGTCAAACAACATCGTACAGAAAAGAGGTAATAAAACCAAATGTTTTAATTTTAGGAGAAAATAAGCCTGCCAATGAAGCACGTTATATTCATGGTGAAAAAGGAAAAGGTTTTTGGACTTTTTACGGTGGTCATGATCCGGAAGATTACAGACATCTCGTTGGCGACCCTCCAACAGATTTGAGTTTGCATCCCAACTCGCCGGGTTATCGGTTAATCCTAAACAATGTTCTGTTTCCGGCTGCTAAAAAGAAAAAGAGGAAAACATAATTTGTTAAAGATCTAATCAATAAGTGTAGTTTACAATATTTTATATTTAGGATAATTTGCAATCGATATAAGGATAATTTGCAATCGATATAAGGATAATTTGCAATTGTAATAATTTTGTTATACTTTTATTTCAATAAAAATTATCTAAAGAATAATGTGGATTGACAGGAAAAATACAGATAGAATAGAAGAAGCGATAAAAACACGACCGGTTGTACTTCTCACAGGAGTTCGTCAAGTTGGTAAAAGTTCTTTGTTGCAAAAGCTCTTCAAAAAAACAAAATATATTACATTAGACAAGATAATACTTGCTGAAGAGGCGGAAACAAATCCCACGAAATTTTTAGACCGATTCAAATCTCAGGTTATTATTGATGAAATTCAATATGCACCTTCGTTATTTCGCGAATTAAAAATCAGGGTAGATGAAAATAGGAATATTAAGGGAAAATGGATTTTAACCGGCAGCCAACAATTTATGTTAATGCAACAAATAAGCGAGTCGTTGGCAGGAAGGATAAGAATATTAAACCTTGGAACACTCAGTGCTACAGAACTTAATAATACTGATTTATTAATAAACCGGCGAGACCTTTTATGGCGAGGCGGGTTTCCTGAAATTTGGGCAGAGAATTTAGATTCAACCGATTTTTTCGAAGATTATATTCAAACTTATCTTGAACGAGATTTGCGCAATATTCTAAAAGTAACCAACTTGAGAGATTTCAGGCGTTTTTTGTCGTTACTTGCTTTTAGGGTTGGACAATTAATGAACTATTCAGAAATATCGAAAGAAGTTGGAGTTGCAGTAAATACAGTAAAAGCATGGGTGAGTGCTCTGGAAACTTCCGGGTTAATTATTCTGTTGCCGCCTTATTATAATAATCTTGGTAAACGTATAATTAAAGCACCAAAACTATATTTTTGCGACAATGGATTGGTTGCAGCTTTACTTAATATCAATTCGCTTGAGTCTTTAGAAAACTCACTGCATCTTGGTAATATTTGGGAGAATTTTGTTTTTACTGAATATTTAAAAGATGGGTTAATTGCCGGAAAGAACCTGTTTTATATTAGAGATAAGAATGGAGTTGAAATTGATTTTATTATCGAGAAAGAAGGTAAGGTTATTCTTGTTGAAGCAAAAAGTAGTGAGCGTCCAAATCCCAAAAAACTAAATTTCAGTAAAATTGCTCCTCTGTTTAAACAAGAAGTTACGTCGGTAGTTGCTTGTGGAGTTGAAGAAGAGGGGATTATTTCGCTAAAAGATTATTCAGTTTATAATCCGTTGTTTGGATTTAGCCTTTAGGTTTGTGAGGGATTAAAAATGTACCGTAATCGGCAGCTATGAAGAAAAAAGGAAGACATAATATTTTAATTAGAAACCTCTGCTTTTCAATAAAAATACAGCATACAAAGGGATATTAATAAAATTATTATCTTTTGTAAAATTGCGGGGCGAAACTCTAATTGCCAAATCTGGTGCATATTTCGTTATATAACTCTGTATGCTTTTCTTGTTTCGGCTCATTCCGCTTTTTACTTCTACAGGATAAACAGTGTCATCTTTTTGTATAATGAAATCCACCTCTGCTTTATTTCCCGATGTCCAATAAAATAACTTTTCAATTCCCTCTGCTACCATTTCCATTGCAACAAAATTCTCAACAAAAGCCCCATTATATTCTACAAATAATCTGTTGGGTGTTGTAATAATTTTAGAACTAATATTTAGCATTGCACCCAATATTCCTGTATCGAGGAGATAAAGTTTAAATTTAGTCTCATCAGCATAGCCTGATAATGGTAGTTTGGGTGTGCTTATATTATATGCAATATTTACCAGCCCGGCATTTTTTAGCCATTCTATTGTAAGCTCGTAATGTGCTGCTCTTGCTTTCTTCCTTACATCGGAATATTTGAATTTTTTATTTTCCTTAGATAATTGTTGCGGTAGAGAATGCCATATTTCGGAAGTTTTAATCGACTGAGCTTTTGTCGTGTATTTCGAAAAATCCCGTTGGTATGCTTTTAAAATATCATTTTGAATTTTACGAACAGTTATTATATCCCTGTTTTTTATGTAACTGCTCACTGCTTCGGGCATTCCTCCAATAAAAAGATATTTCTTAAAATGGTCAGTAAGTTTATTATGTATTGGTTCAGGAATTTTACTGTCTAAATCATTCTCTAATAGTTTTTCCAAAGTGAACTTTTCGTTTACTGCAATTAAGTATTCTGAAAAAGACATTGGGTGCATTCTTAAAAAATTAACCTTACCTACCGGAAAACTACTTTCTTTTCCGACACCAACACCAAGTAGCGAGCCTGCAGCAATTACATGGTATTCCGGAGCCTGTTCCTGAAAATATTTTAAACTGGTAATGGCTTTTGGTGCTACCTGTATCTCATCTAAAAACACCAGGGTGTTTTTAGTAATTTTTGCACCTAAGTAAAATCCAATATTTTCAAGAATTTTTTCAGGAATTAGATTTCCCTCAAAAAATTGCGATAGTTCAGGAGTTTGCTCAAAGTTTAAATATGCAAGATTCGAATATTCTTTTCTTCCGAATTGTTTAATAATATATGTTTTACCCACCTGTCTTGCCCCCTGCAATAGCAATGGTTTCCGAACTTCACTTTTCTTCCATTTTAGTAGCTCTATGTATATATTCCTGTACAATTCATTAATTTTTTATAGACAAATATATAAATTAAGTGTAAAAAAGTGTTAGTTTTATTAAAAAAAATAGTGTGGAAAAGTTAATTTTTTATCAAACAAGTATAAAAAAGTGTCAAACTTATCTATTATATAGTGTAGAAAAGTGCTGATTTTATATTTATAGACCTTTGCTTTACTTCGGTCACGTCTAAAAGATTGCCGGCATTTAGTTAACAACCCACCTACGGATTTGAGTTTGCACCCAAATCCGGGATTGCATTCTTACATATTCTCACCCTAAAAGGGTGAAACAATAATAGCCGTATGTGCAACATACGGAAATGAGATGCGAATAAATAAGGAACCCTTATAAGGGTTCAACATCAGTAATAGCATTTTGCAAATATTTATTATGCGCCTAATTCAATAACTCTAATTAGGATAATTTGCAATTGAGTTGATTTTATTATCGAGAAAGAAGGTAAAGTTATTCTTGTTGAAGCAAAAAGTAGTGAGCGTCCAAATCCCAAAAAACTAAATTTCAGTAAAATTGCTCCTCTGTTTAAACAAAAAGTTACATCTGTAGTTGCTTGTGGAGTTGAAGAAGAGGGGATTATTTATTTAAAGGACTATTCAGTTTATAATCCACTTTACGGGGTTAATATTTAAGTTTTGACTGCTAATACAAAATGAATTATCGAAGTTTGTTTACTCTAATGGTTTATATTTATCTCCCACATTCCGGCTGTAAAAAGAACTATTTCGGTTTGGCATTCAACCGGAAATAGTTGGTCGGTTTTTCTAATTTCGTATTTTAATTTTATTGTTACCGGAAATTCCTCAATGTTATCGAAAGCAATTAATGTATTTAACGAGCGTGCTTTTGTATCGATTTGTTTGCCATTCGAAATCTCTGCTTCACTGATAACAACAGACTTGTCAGTAACTCCATCAACTTGGAAATTAATCCAAACCTGATTTTTTGTTGTTATATCTCTTGTTAATTTCGGATCGACAACTTTAATCCCTTTGCTTATATTAACCTTGAAAAGTGCTTTCGAATCGTTTGGAACTATAAGCGAATCAGCCATCCACAAGCCGTAGTCCTGAACTAAATCTCCCGCTTCGGTAATTGTATTTAGCAATCCGTAGCCATCTTTTAAACCTTTTCTGAATTTACCAATGTAGTTCGAACCATTTTCGTATGTATAAACTCCAAACCCATTTGGCAACCCCTTTTTAAAACGACCGGTGTATGAATCTACTCCTTTCGCATAACCCTCGCCGTTTGCCAAACCTTTTTTGCAGTCTCCATTATATTGTCCCTGAAGTTTTTCTACCAAAACTTTACAATCGTATTGCGAAAACCCATTCGAAATAAAAATAAAAAAAAGGATGCTGAGTAAAGTCAAATTCTTCATATCATATTTTTTAAAAATTTACTCCAACAGTAATTGCTACACCATTCATCGAGCGGTCTGTTCTTATCATCTCCTTATTTGGGCCAGGTACCGCCTCAACATAGTTGCGATATGAGTAGCCCAATGCAAAGTAAAATTCGTTTAGTGTTGTTGTAAATGAATAACCCAATCCAATTGATGCTAAGGCTCCCGGGTCGTATTGCGAATATTTAGAGGTATTATATCGCGAATTGATATTGCCTTTCAGATGCCAGCTATAACCTGCTTGCCCGTAAATATACGGAGCCCATACTTTTTCTCTGTTAAAATAATATTTATAATCGATAGTTATTGGCATAAACATTAGCTTTTCAGAGAATTCTACACCTAACGAACCTGTTAAAACATGTTTATTCAGGCGGTATCCAATTCTGAAATTGACTACGCTACGCACTAAAAACTCGTCGATTAAAGTAACGGAAGGGTTTACATTTAGTTCGAGACCTGCAATAACTTTGTTTTGCATTCTCAGAAGAGAATATTTGGGTTCTTCACTGTCAGTTCCTAACGTTTTCTCCTCTTCAACAGTAGTTTTATCTTTTGAGTTTGCTGCGTTTGTATATAGTGCAGACAATAAAAAGATTACTAATAAAAATTGTTTCATGTGCGTAAATTGTTTACTGAATAATTTATTTTCTATAGAAGATGCAAATGTAAAAAATATGAGAATAAATAACCTGATGCCTGTCATTATTTTAAATAGGATTTTTGGTTGCACCTTTTTTTCTGACACATAATGCCCATGGTGTTGCCCCCCTGTTATTAGTGTGAAACCACATTCGTGGTTTATTCTGTAGAAGATTACAACTTTGGATAATTCACAATGAAAGTGTAGAACAGTAATAACCCGGTACAAACCGTGTCCTACTGCTGGCGGAGTATCTGTTATAAATTATGAAGAGTCCCCTTAATTATTCGACAAAAAAAAAGGTCATCCGTCAAACAACGGACAACCTTTTTAATATACTCTTAAATCAACTATTGTTGATGATACCAGTTAGCCGAGAAGTGTGGTCCACTTCCGTGCAGTATCTGGCAAAGTTTAAAATGCCATTTACCAGCACCGTCCATATAACAGTAGTTCCAAACTTCACCGTTATAATCGTCAACCTGCTCACTTGCATCTTCAGAACCTTCAACAATAACAGTAAATCTATGGGCATTTTCATGTCCTTCAATTGTTTCTGTATTGTCTAAATCAACAGTAATAATATAATTACCCCATGCAGAGTAAGTATAATTAGTTAATATTCCTCTGGAAGATAATGTTCCGAAATTAACCGGAGTTTTAGCAAGGAACGAATAGTCTGTACTACCTCTATATAACCAATATGCATCTACATCGTAAACTCCGTGGAAAAGGTTAGTTACACCAACTTTAATGTAGTGAGTCCCAAAGTTTCCGCTAATCATAACATTAGGATCTGAAACCTCTGTGATTGATATTGCCATCATAAATTTATCGTCAGCCGATAAACCTTCCGAAAAGAAATTAACAGGAAGTTCTACTTCGCGCTCTCCAGCTGGTATTGTAACCACTGTGGAAAGAAAATCATGTTTATTACTTGGGAACAGTTTAAAGCCGGGATTTTCAGCAATAAATTTATTTGCTGCTTCATCGTCGAGCGAAACTGTTACCTGTATATCATGGTCTAACTGAAAGGGCGAAGATAGGTTCACTCTAAAGTTAGTCGGATATGATTGATTAGGATCGACTGTGCCCGGGAAAGTTCTGATAATATACCCGGCAGAGTTAGGTACTTCGTTGAAATCGACAATATTTGGCGATCCAGCGTAATCAGGATTCATTACACCATTAAATTCAGTTATATCCTTATCATCTAAACAAGATGTCAAGAAAAGCAGTGCAATGGCTGTTATTGATACAAATATTTTTCTTAATGTATTCATTTTATATTCAATTTATATTTACACATAATTAATTAACATCCCAGAAAATTCTGGCATCCATAATAAAGTCACTGTCGTAGTTAACACCTGTTTTATCAATGGCAGCTTTAACATTTTCTGAATTAATATCCAGCTCTTTCTGAACATATAGCATACGCACCGGAACCTGAGCTCTAACAATATTAGTAAAGTATGAAATCATAGAGTTATCTACTTCATTAGGATTCAGTGGATCCGGATATCCGGTTCTTCTGAAATCAGCCCAGGTCTCGTAATGATAAACACCAACACCTGCAAGGTATTTCTGATGCATAATAGATTTAACAGGATTGCCCGAATTCCATGCTGCGTCGCCTTTTAAAGTTTCGCGGTAGGTTACTAATACAGCATCAATATCTTCAACGCCGGCTCTTGTTCCGTAGTATTCGAAAGAGTCGTCGATTCCTTTGTTAAACATCTCTTCTGCAGTTGCTGAAACACCTGCCGACGATAAGTTATAACCTCGTGCCAAAGCTTCTGCAATCAGAAAGTCAGCTTCCATAATCGACATTACCATTGCATCGCCATCACTTTCGCCATAAATACCAGGACCCATACGAACCGCACTATGATTCCAGTGCGACTCAGGAGGTGCATTGTTTCCCAATTGAGTTGCCCAACTGTAGTCTCCCGATTCAACACCGGGCTCCCAGCAAATCTCTAACCTTGGGTCGGCACTGGCTTTATACAGAGTTGACAAGAAAATGTTAAGCCCGTACTGTTGATTTGCGCTGGTTAATGTTCCTTTATAATCTTTTCCATAACCATAAATAGGGGTCATTTTGCCCGATTGATTGGCAATGTATCCCGGATTTCCGGTAATAGATTCGGTAATAAAACCAGCTTCATCAAAAGTCATCTTTCCAGATAAATCTCCAATTTCCGACTGACGCAATAAAACACGTAATTTTAAAGTGTTAGCATACTGTTTCCAGGCAACTAAGTCGCCGCCGTTAATAACATCGAATCTACTTTCAATTGCAAGAGTTGCTTCTTCTGCCGCTTTTAAAAGCAGTATTGCAGAATCTAATTGAATAACCAAATCGTTGTAAATTGTTTGTGCATCGTCGTAAACAGGCTGTGTATTTTGTTCAAAACCTTGTACAGCTTCGAAATACGGAATATCGCCATAAGTATCAACAAGCCTTTGGTAGAGTGCCGATTCCATAATTTTAGCTACCGCTACATACGCAGGGTTTCCATCTATAACACCTTGCTCTTTTACAAACTTTAAACTTTTAAGCTCGTTAAGATAAGGTTGATTGAAGATGTTATTATAATCCGACGAGGTCATGTTGTAACTTTTAACATTGTTCCATCCCGACCAACCGCCTGAGTGAGCAAAATACCCAATCCATGCTCCTGTTAATGTAAAACTTGAACCTGTATGCTGGCGTTCGGCAAATTGTTTAGTTGCACCAGCCAATACGAGATCTTTTGTTGAAGTGGTTAAATCGTTAGGATTTTGATTAACGTCTAACCATTCAGTGCATCCGGTTACTCCTGTAAAAAAGAGTGCCAATAATAAATATATTCTAATTTTTTTCATCTTATTTCTTTTTTAATTGATTAGAATGTAATAGTTAGATTAAATCCATACGACTTTGTAGGAGGAATAGAAGAACCGGGTGAGTAACCAACGGCATTTCCAGATCCATTATTTGCCTCAGGATCTCCATACATATTCGATTTAGGCAAGAACATAAACATATTTCTTCCCACAAATCCTACTTTAGCTCCTTGTACAAATCCGTTTGTTCCGGTTGTGAGGTACTGTTTAGGTACATCGTAGAACAAACTAATTTCACGTATTTTCCAAAATGCTCCGTTTGTAACGAACGGGCGACTTACACTACGATATGTTTGTGTCCAGAAATCAACGTTTCCATCGGCAGTTGTAATATTAGTATTTTCAACATACTCAGGATTTTCTTTAGTTCCTGTGTTGATAACAGATTCAGGGAATACAAATCTTTCGCGACCAGCAGCAGCAGAAACTGCTGATATACCTGGGAACATCATAGCTCGGGCCGGTCCACTTCGCATTACAAAGCCACCACGGTATTCAGCAGAAATACCTGCTGTAAAACCTTTATATTTAAGGTAAGTTTGTAAACCTAAAATGTGTTTCGGAGTAGTTTGTCCGGTTACAAAAAGGTCGGTACTTTTAGTAGGTGTACCCGATTTTGCATCAACAATAATTTTACCATAATGAGGACTATTTTCATCCATTACCCTATCAAAATCGGATGCTTTGTTTACCGGATAAGGTTGCCCTTTTATTGCATACACATAATTACCAAGAGAAAGTTCGTCAAATTCATCAGTTAACGAAACTACTTCACTATTCCAGTTGGCATAGTTAATATTAACGTCCCAGCGCCAATCGGCATTTGTAATTGGAACAAGTCCCAGTTCAACTTCGACACCACTGTTTTTCATCTCACCAGCATTTACATACATCGAGCTATAACCCGAACTGTAAGCAATTTGTGCCGGTAGTGTTTGGTTAGTTGTTGACATTGAGTACCATCCCAATTCGAGATTAATTCTTGATTCGTAGAAGTTCAAGTCTAAACCAATCTCTTTCGACAGTGTAAATTCAGGCTCTAAATACCGGTTTTTTAAAGCACCTTTAATAGAGTGTGCAGTTAAATCGCCATAAGGGAAACCACCGGTAACTCCAAATTCATTTTCTAAGTCGTAGGGGCTGATATTAATACTACCCACTTTTGCAATACCTCCACGTAGTTTACCATAACTAAGTATGTTATTATCTGCCAAAGCAGGAATAGCTTCGGTAAATATAAACGATACGTCAACTCCGGGATAGAAGAATGACCATTGACTTGGGTCTAATCTTGAGTCCCAGTCGTTACGTCCGGTGGCATGTAAGAATAAAAAGTTTTTATAACCTAAAGTAAAATCACCAAATACACCCATTCGTCTTGTTTCGTAATAAGCCTGCGATCCTCCCAGTTCTCCCAAACGGTTACTTATATTGTATAAACCCGGAACTTCAAGGGCAGAAACATCAACCTGTATATAGTGAGAATAAGTTGAGCGTGTTGTTGCACCGAGAATAGATGTAAGAGTGAAATCGCCAAACTGATTATTTGCAGTTAAAATAAAGTCGTTGGTCCACCGGAAACTATTATCCGAACGATCTCTAACGTCTGCTTTTACATCTCCACCACTCGAATTAGATCTGTTCGATTCGTGTACAGCCCAATAAGAATAATCCCATGCTTCCCAAGTTTGTTTGTAAGTACTATTATTCATAGATAAAGCTGTTCTTACTTTAAAATTTAACCACGATGTAATATCCTGAGAGAGAGTAAGTGTTCCAATCAATTGGTCACGTCTTCTTTTTCTGCGATTTTTATCCTTAACAGTATAAGGGTTGTTATAATAATCGTTGTAAAAGTGGTTAATGTCAGCCCAATTGGTTTTCTCGGGAGTAGAAAGAGTACGCCAATCTTTGTATTGAGTTAAAGGAACATTTTGTCCAGTGTTATAAATTTGCCAAAGAATATCTGAGGTTGCAACTTCGTCTTCTGTGTGTGTATAGTTCACATTTGCGATTGCTTTAAACCCTTTGTATTTTCTTGAAGCATTTAACCGAATGGCATTCCTTCTTAATTCATCGTCAGGAATTAAACCTTTAACAATCGCATCCTGAATAGAAACAAAGAATGTACTTTTATCGTCTCCGGCAGAAAACGAAAGGTCGTTTTGCATTGTTAAACCGGTATCGAAAAATCCTTCTACTTCACCAGAAGCAACTGAATAGGGGACATCCTGCGTTCTGCCATATTCATCAGGGCGACCAATAGTTCTGATTGATCCATCAAATTCGTCACCATACTGCTGATTTTCGTAAGATTCAAATACAGGATTTCCATAGCCATCACTGGAGGAACCTGTTCCGAAACGGGTTTGAAACTCAGGAAGGTAAGCAACTTTGTCGAATGTAGTTGTGTTACTAAACTGGACCTGGATGTTCTCTTTACTTCCCTGCTTGGTTGTTACCATAATAACACCATTGGCAGCATCGGAACCATAAAGAGCAGATGCATTCGCACCTTTCAGAATACTAATATCCTGAACATCGTTTGGGTTTAAAGAAGTTAGGTAGCTTAACGAAACAGGAACACCATCTAATACAAGTAGTGCCTGGTTGTTACCGGTTAACGACCGGTTACCCCTTAAAATAACCCTTTGACTTGGATTAACACCAGTACTAACTGTAGAAATTTGCAAACCTGCAACTTTACCCACAAGCCCACTTGCAATTGTTAGTGGCTTAACGGTGTTAAGTTTTTCTTCGTCGATGTTACTCATTGAGTAACCAATTTCGCGAGAAGAACGTTCAATACCAATAGCAGTTACTACCACCTCGTCGATACCAACGAGATCGGGCTCTAACGAAATTGTGTAATCAGATGCAGAACTTAACTCAACTGTTTGAGTTTTCATACCTACAAAACTAATTACCAATGCAGCCGCATCTTCAGGAACTTTCAAGTCAAAGACTCCATCGATGTTGGTAATTGTACCAAGGGTAGTTCCCTTCACAGATACCGAGACCCCGGGTATTGGTTGGCTATCCTCAGTCGAGGTTACCGTACCGGTAATACTCCTCGTTTGAGCATTTGCTACCAACGTTCCCATAAAAAGGAGAATCGATAAAAAAAGCGCAATTTTTTTCATAGAAATAATTTTAAATTAATAATTAAACAGCATATATATATATAAATGAATTTACAAATTATGACAACAGAAATTACGCATCCCCAATGCGTTTGTAACCGTTTTATAAGTAATTTGATAATTTACAACCCTCATATTTCTCAAATGTTAAAAAATATTAATGCGACAAATTTATGAAAAGAATTGAATTATCAAAAAGATAAAGATTAGATTTTTATGCACATGATTATTGTCATGTTTTAAACTGTTTGTTTATAGATATTTAGCGATTTCGGGAGGTTTGAAAAATGTTCGTTGTTTTCAATAGAGAGCCCCTTTTTTTAACCTCGGCTGTTGATGCTTGCAGAGACTATTTAACGGGATAACCCAAGTTATTCATTATAATATAGACTTTAAATCCCCGATAATTTTAAGAAAACAGATAGAATTCTTGTTTTCAACATAGGTTCTTTTGTGCTCATTTGAATTATCTCCAATATAAACGGCATCAATCCCAAATTTTGTGGCACCAAGAATATCAACATCCCAGTCGTCGCCAATCATCAGGCTGTTTACTTTTTTCGCATTTACAGATTTAATTGCATGTTCGAATATTTCTCGTCCGGGTTTTGGTGTTTTTATCTCTTCTGATGTGAACACCTTATTAAAGAACTTCCGTAATCCTGAACTTTCTAATTTTTTATGTTGCACCTCTTTAAAACCATTTGTGATAATATTTAGGTGGTAATGTTTTGCTGTCAAATATTCGAGAGTTTCAATTACTTCCGGGTACAATGCTTTTTGATTTGGCATCTCGTTTAAATAGCAGCTATTCATTTCGTTTGGGTTAATTCCCGTAATTTTTAATTCAGCAAAAGTATCTTCAAATCTTCTTCGTATCAACTCTTTTTTAACCACCTCTTTTTTTCTGTAACTTGTCCAGAGTGCATGGTTGTGTCTTTCGTAAACTTCAAAAAACTTTTCGAAATCAATTTGTTTTTCCGCCAAAGGAAACTGGTTAAAAGTCTCCTGCATTGCCAGTTTGGAATTCTTTCTGAAGTTCCAAAGAGTATTATCTAAATCGAAAAACAGGTGGGTATATTTTTTTTGCATAAGTCTTTTAAATTAGCGTTTAGTTAAGTGTCAATTGATTGTAACGTCATTCCGAACTTGTTTCAGAATCTTTTGTTTATTAAAGAGATGCTGAAATGAATTCAGCATGACGCCATAAATAAACATACTCAACTTGACATTTATGAGGGTGCGACGTAAAGTAGTGCCTCCACATTATATGAATTATTTTGTCAATTTTCCCTCAACCACAATTACAATTTCTCCTTTTGGCGGGTTGGCGGTGTAATACTCTGAAAGTTCAGTTACTGTTCCACGTTTTTTCTCTTCGTATATTTTACTGAGTTCGCGGCAAACACACGCCCGGCGGTCGCCACCAAAAAACTCGGTAAACTGTAATAAACATTTTACCAAACGGTGTGGCGATTCATAAAAAACCATTGTCCGCCGCTCTTCCGAAAGAAGAATCAAACGGGTTTGTCTGCCTTTTTTTTGTGGAAGAAATCCTTCGAAAACAAACTTTTCGGTTGGTAAGCCGGAAACTGCCAGTGCCGGAATTAATGCAGTTGCCCCGGGTAAACACTCAACTTCAATATCGTTTTCAACACAGGCACGGGTAAGCAAAAATCCCGGGTCGGAAATTCCTGGAGTGCCGGCATCAGAAATCATTGCAATTATATTTCCTTGCTGAAGTTTTAAAATAAGCGAATTAACCGTTTTATGTTCGTTGAATTTATGGTGTGGCGAGAGTTTCTTTTCAATCTCGAAATGATTAAGCAACCGCGATGAGACACGAGTGTCTTCAGCAAGAATAATATCCGCCTCTCTTAAAACTGTAATTGCCCTGAGAGTTATGTCTTCAAGGTTTCCAATTGGTGTGGGTACAAGTATTAATTTCCCTGAATTACTCATTATGAAATCTTCGTTTTACCAGATTTACAAACTTTAAACTTGTCTCATTTTTTTTCCATTTAAAATTTTTCTTTAAATAATCAACAGCTTCGTTAATATCTGTTTTTTCATCGAGCTCGGCAACCGTATCAATAAATTTCTCGGCATTACCCTCAAATAACTCGCGTATGTACTGAAACCTGTCGTTTATTCCAATTGCCTTTTTGATACTCTCCACTGGACGATTTGAGATTTTGTGATCTAATTTTGAGTCTTCATTATCAATCAAATCATTTATCGATTTCTCTTTCGAAAAACTATCTCCCAACCGATGGTTTGCCTCATCAATATCTTTGTCGTCATCTAAATTAACTTCATTTTGCACAACTATTTCAGGCTCTGTTTCCTGTTCTTCTATTAAATCAATACTTTCTGCTTCGTCAACTTCGTCAACTTCTTCAGTAATTCTATCTAACGCTTCTTCAACTTCATCGCGAATTTCAGGTTCTGTTTCTTCAACTTTCGTTTCAACTTCTGGAATTGTTTTATCTTCAATAATTACTGGCTCTTCAGCAATTTCTTGCTTAATTTCAACTTCTTCCTGAATAGTAATTTCAGGTTCTTCAATAATTTTACTGAATGAAGAACTCTCTCGGTCGAATAAAATCTGTATCATTCTTTTCGCGCCACTTACCCGGGTTTGCAAAAATTCCATCTCCAGTTCATCAAAAGTATTGTCCTCTTTTTCCACAATTAACTCCTCAAGTTCTCTTAAATCGCGCAAAAGAAATTTTAAAAGTTTTTTATTTTCCATTATATGCAGGCTAATGTATTTAAATTCTATTTTTGTAAAAGTACAAATCTTATGCATATAACGTAAATGTTTGTTGAAAGGGATATAAATAACAATAAAAAAACCGGTGTCATAGAAGTTGTTGCCGGTTCGATGTTTTCGGGTAAAACAGAGGAATTAATACGCCGCCTGAAACGTGCAATAATTGCTAAACAAAAAGTTGAAATTTTTAAACCTGTAATTGATGTTCGTTATTCAGAAACCGATATTATTTCGCACGACGAGAATTCTATTCGCTCCACACCGGTTGAAAACTCTGCAAATATTTTACTGCTTGCCGGCGATGTTGATGTTATTGGAATTGACGAGGCACAGTTTTTCGATAAAGGAATTATTGAAGTTGTAACCAAACTTGTAAATAGTGGAACCCGGGTAATTATTACCGGATTAGATATGGATTTTAAGGGAGTGCCATTTGGTCCAATTCCCGGGTTAATGGCAATTGCCGACCACATTACAAAAGTACACGCCATTTGTGTAAGGTGTGGAAATGTAGCTCAATTTTCGCATCGGATGTCAGAAAAAGAGCAGTTGGTTTTATTGGGCGAAAAAGATAATTACGAACCGTTGTGTCGAAGTTGTTTCCGCGAAGCAAATAGAAGCCCATCCTAACCTTGCAGGAGGGAAGGAATAAGAAAACAAAATGATAAAATATTCAGTAACAGAAATATCGAAAATTGTAAACGGGAAATTATTTGGGCATCCCAAATTCTACAATCAAAAAGTTACACAAATAATAACCGACAGCCGCACGTTTTTCAAAACCGAAAACTCATTGTTTTTCGCCTTGGTTGGTCCTCGAAATAACGGACATTTATACATCGCCGGTTTAATTGAAAAGGGAGTTAAAACGTTTGTTGTTTCCGACAAAACCGTTATAAACAAAACGGCTACTTTTGTTTTAGTCGAAAACACAACTTTGGCGTTACAAAAACTGGCAACTTATCATCGGCAACAATATAATTATCCGGTTATCGGAATTACCGGCAGCAACGGCAAAACAATTATTAAAGAGTGGTTGTACGAAATTTTGTCTGGTGGGTTTAAAATAGTTCGCAGCCCCAAAAGTTATAATTCACAAATTGGCGTTCCCCTTTCTGTTTTATTGATGCAACCCGATTTTAATCTTGGCATTTTTGAAGCCGGAATTTCGCAATCTGGCGAGATGGAAAAACTTACAGAAATTATTTCGCCCGAAATTGGGATTTTTGCAAATATTGGCGATGCTCATCAGGAAAATTTTAAATCTCTTCAGCATAAAATAAGAGAGAAACTTAACCTGTTTAAAAATAGCAAAAAACTTATTTATTGCAGCGATTCGGAGGTTGTAAAAAATGAAGTTGAAGAATTCTGCAATACTCATTCAATAAAAAAAACAGTCTGGTCGTTGAAAAAAACCGCCCATTCAATAAATTTTACAACAAACATCAAAAGCGACTTTACAGAAGTTTTAGCAAATTTTGAAAACAAAAAATATCAGTTTAAAATACCGTTTACCGACAGTTCATCAATAGAAAATGCCTGCCACTGTTTTGTTGTATCATCAATATTACTGGATAACCCAATGCAGGTTGCCGGCAAGTTCGAAAAACTGGAGCCAATTGCAATGCGACTGGAGATAAAACAGGGAATTAATGACTGTCTGCTTGTTAACGATTATTACAACTCCGACCTAAACTCGCTCGCAATTGCGTTAACAGTTTTGCACCAGCAAGCGGCAAAAGAAGATTTATATAAACAGGTAATTTTGTCGGATATTAAGCAAACCGGAGTGCCGTCAAACGAACTCTATAAACGTGTCAGCCAACTTTTAACAGAGTGGAAAATTGATAAGATAATTGGTATTGGTACCGAAATTTCGAATCATGCAAATCTCTTTTCAATAAAAAGCAGATTTTACAACTCTCGGAATAGTTTTACAGCAGATTTTAATCGCGAAAATTTTAAGTCGTCGGTAATATTAATAAAAGGTGCCCGGCAATTTGAGTTCGAAAAAGTATCGGCACTTTTGCAACAAAAAGCACATCAAACACAATTGGAAATTAATCTGAATGCATTGGTTAATAACCTGAATATTTTTAAAAATTTATTAAACCCGGCTACCAAAATTATGGTAATGGTTAAAGCATTTTCGTATGGTAGCGGCGATGTTGAAATTGCCAAATTACTACAATACGAAAATGTTGATTATCTCGCTGTTGCCGTTGCCGACGAAGGTGTGCAGTTACGAAATGCAGGAATCAGAACTCCAATTATTGTGATGAATCCCGAGCAGGATAGTTTTCAGAATATTATTGATTACAGTTTAGAACCCAATATTTATAGTGCCGGACTTTTAAAAGGGTTTCTAAAAACTGTTTCGCAAAATGGGTTACACGAATTCTCAATCCATCTGAAAATTGACACGGGAATGAACCGGCTTGGATTAAAATCTGAATCGGAAATTAGTCAGGTAATTGATATAATTTCAGCAAATAACAGAGTGAAAATTAAGTCGGTATTTTCGCATTTAGCTGCAAGCGACGAACCTGAGTTTGACGAGTTCACAAAAAATCAGTTTAACAAGTTTGAAAAATATTTCCGGCTTTTTTCAAAATCATTTCAATATAAAATCGACAGACATATTTTAAATTCTGCTGGTATCGAACGTTTTCCTGAAAAGCAATTCGAGATGGTTCGTTTGGGAATTGGTTTGTACGGGGTTACAAATACAGGGCTGCCACTCGAAAATATTGGCACTTTAAAGAGTACCGTTTCGCAGGTTAAAACTGTGGAGCCGAACGAAACTGTCGGGTACAGCAGAAAGGGTGAAATTTCGGTTGTCAGCAAAATTGCAATTATTCCGCTTGGTTACGCCGACGGACTGGACAGGAAACTTGGCAACAAAAATGGTTGCGCATTTATTAACGGAAATCGTGTGCCGATAATAGGTAATATTTGTATGGATATGTTGATGCTGGATGTTACTGGACTAAATGTAAAACCGGGAGACAGAGTTGAATTTTTTGGTAAAAATATATCGATTACCGAGGTGGCAAAAAATGCTTCCACAATTCCGTACGAGATTTTAACCGGTATTTCGCAACGGGTAAAACGGGTTTATATTCAAGAATAATCTAGAAAATCCTCCTTTACAAAAGGAGGTGGCTGCCGCAGGCAGTCGGAGGATTAAAATTAATGGCTCGCGACTTGTGGCTCAAAGCTAAAATAATGGCTGCCGCAGGCAGTCGGAGGATTAAAACTCCCCCTAACAAATAAAAATCTTTACTCAATTCTCCCAGTCCAGTAACCGGTTTTCGCCTTTCAAATTTCGAATCTCAGAAATCTCCTGCGACACCTCAACAACACCCTTATAATTTCCATCCTCGTCGCGAACAGCAAAATACTGAATCAACGAAAGTTCGCCTCTCATATTAATCCAAAAACTGGCAACATCTTTTTTCCCATCTCTAAACGACTCCACAATTTGCTCCACAACATGCACACTTTCAGGTGGGTGACAATTATGAACATCGCGCCCGATTACCGATTTTGTACGCGGGAAAATCCTCTTTTTAGGAGTCGAAAAGTATTTAACTTTATTATTTTCGTCAACAAAAGTAATGTCAACCGGCAAATGATTAAACAGCAACTTTATCTGTTCAACCGATAAAATTCCCGTTTCCAAATCAACCTCTTTTTTATCAGTTGCTTGTGTAATAATTTCCTCACCCAAAGCAATTTCCGGCTGATAATACGGAAACCCAATTTCCACACTTTCACTTAAAAGATCATTTAAAATATCCTCATCAACAACGCTCTGCACCAGCGGAAACAAAATCCGCTCCTCACGAAATTTAACGGCGTACATATTAAAAAACAGGTCGCCAACCCAACGATTAAACAGTTTCATATCGGTTGGTAATTCGCCTCGCAACATCTTAATTGCCGACTTTAAATTCCGCCTGATATCATCATGAAACGACCACATAACCTGCAAACAACGATATTCCGTAACATACTTTTCGATAACCGGAAACAGCAGGTTTTCTTTTATCGTATAATAGTTCCCAAACTTTTCCAGATCGCTAAGTTTTTCCAGCAATTCACTCTTTACATAATCATTGTCCGCCTTTTTATTTACATCTCTAAAAAGCGGTTTTATTGCCAGTAAACGCTTTTCCATCAATCGGTTATTCTCAACCAAACATCCCAGATAACAATCTTTATCTGGCCTGTAATACGGATACTCAGTCAAAGTTTTATGCAACAAATTCAGCAACTTATTAATACCCGTTTTCAGCTCCGCCATCGGCACCTTTTTTGCCACCAAAACATCCACCACCGCAACCACATCCGCCGGCACACAACCGTCAATTGTTCCCTGATTCTCGCGCACCAACTGCCCCAGTTTCTCACCCTTTAAAATCCCATAAAAAAGCTCCTCCAGCCCCTCAGCTCTCCGCCTGTTATGCTTTGTAAATTCCGACATATCTTATAAAATTTATTCGGTACAAAAATATTAAAATAAAATAGATTATTTATTGTGCGGCCTTAACGGGTTTTCCGCTTGTAGTTGCCTCATTTTGCCGGGGTTCATAGTTTGTTGGCGGGGCTTTCTTCGGCAGCCCGCCAACAAACATTCACCCATCGGCACAATTTCGGCAAGCTACCGCTGCACCCCCTGGCCGGGCGGCAGCGGTTAATAATAAACTCCCGGCTCTTTTAGTGAACCGGACATAAAATTCAAATTCACGGCGCGACTTCAAGTCGCACCGTGAATATTTTTTTCATAAAAATAACTATCTTCAACCCCAAAATAAAAACTGGATTTTACACATTAAATAATCTTACTCCTATGAAAAAGTTACTCTCTCTTTTAATATTTCTATACACAGTTATTACTATTTCGGCACAAACCGCAAAACGCTCACTTACTATCGACGATATTCAAAAATGGAATCGTATTACCGAAACACAAATTTCGAATAACGGCGAGTTTATTGTGTACAAACTACAGCCCGGCAAAGGCAACGCGGTACTTAAAATAACAACTTCAAACGCCGATGAAAATGCATCTGTTACCGGCGGAACAAATGCCAAAATAACTGCCAACTCAAAATTTGTAGTTTTTACGTTAAAACCACCGGCAGACACAATCCGCACACTAAAACTAAAAAAGACAAAAAAGGAAGATTTACCTCAGGATAAACTGATAATTTATAATCTGGAAAGTAATAAAACCGATACTATTGAAAAATTAAAATCCGTTAAAATACCGGCAAAATGGGCAGATTGGATTGCATATCAAACCGAAGCCCCAAAAGACACAACTAAAAAAGAGAAGGGCAAAAAAGATGGCGACGACAAAGTTTACCCGCTATTCATAAAAAATTTAAGTAACGAAAAGATTATAGAAATACCGGCTGTAAGTAGTTATTTTTTCTCCGAAAGAAATAAAGTAATAACATATATTTCAGTAGGAAAAGACAGCACTTTTAATCCCGGAGTTTATGTTTACGATTTAGAAAAAGATAATACATCGCAAATACTTTCGGCGAAAGGAAATTTTAAAAAACTAACCATAAATAAAACCGGAGACAAAATTGCGTTTCTTGCCGACACGACATCGGTTAAAGAAAAAACTAACAAGTACAGTTTGTATTTGTGGAATGGAAAAGATAGTGCCGTAATAATTGCCGATAACCAAAACCAGGCACTCACCGATAATTGGGAAATAAGTGAAAACGGTTCTCTCACTTTTTCTGAAAATAACAACCGACTGTTTTTGGGAACTGCACCCATAAAAGCTGAAAAAGATACAACTAAATTAGAGGAAGAAATACCAAATGTAGATGTTTGGACATGGAACGAAGAGACACTGCACACCGTTCAGATTAACCATTTGAAAAATGATTTGAAGAAATCGTATCTCGCAGTTGTTCATCTCGACAATAATAAAATGGTGCAACTGGAAACCAAGCAGTTTACAGGTATCAGAAAGATAAAAAAGGGAGATTCCGATAGATTTGTTGCATGGTCGAACCGACCGTATGCAGTGCAGTCGATGTGGGAAGGCAGTCCCCGACATAACGATTTTTACCTGATCGACATTAATACCGGTGAGCCGGAGATGATTAAAAAAGATTGCCGGGCCACACCCGGAGTTTCTGCTAATGGGAAATATTTATACTGGTACAATGCAATCGACACAACATTGAACACATACAATATTGAAACCGGAACGGAGTATAAAATTACAACTCCCAAAACAGTTCAGATTGCTAACGAATTGAATGATATTCCAAATCCTCCCGGTTCGTACGGTTTGGCCGGGTGGTTGCAAAACGATGCTGCACTGCTGATTTACGACAGATTTGATATTTGGAGAATTGATCCCGAAAACAGAACAGAACCTGTTAATATTACACAAAACGGACGGCAACAAAATATCGTTTACCGATTGATTAAATTTTCCAAAACCAGCAAGCAGGAGTTAGAAAACGTGGAGGGAATTAATACTTTGGAAACGGCATATTTAAAAGGACATAACGAAATTACCCGTGCCGATAGTTATTACCGGTTCGACATAGAAAGTAAAAATACACCAACAGAGATATTTTCCGGGAACTTCAAATTAAACACTCCACGAAAAGCAAAAGATACCGAAGTGGTTTTGTTTACAAAAGAGAATTTCGAAACCTATCCAAATTTACTTGCAACCGATTTGAGTTTTAAAAATCAACAACAAATCAGCGATGCCGCACCGCAACAAAACGAGTTTTTATGGGGAACTGCCGAGTTGGTTTCGTGGACTTCGTTGGATGGGCAAAAACTGGAAGGCACGCTGCACAAACCTGCAAACTTCGACCCCAACAAAAAATACCCGATGATTGTAAATTTCTACGAAAAAAGTTCGCAGGGATTATTGAGTTACCATCTTCCACAAATTGGTCGTTCAACAATCGATTACCACTATTATACAAGTCGCGGCTATATAATTTTTAACCCCGACGTTTATTATAAAGAGGGTTACCCGGGAGAATCTGCATTTAACTGTGTAATGCCGGGAGTTACAGCGATGATTGCCAAAGGTTTTATTGACGAAAAGCATATTGGCGCGCAAGGACACAGTTGGGGTGGTTATCAGGTTGCATACCTCGCAACCCGTACAAATATGTTTGCTGCAATTGAGTCGGGTGCACCGGTTGTAAATATGTTTAGTGCTTATGGAGGAATTCGCTGGGGGTCGGGAATGAACCGCTCTTTTCAGTACGAACATACACAAAGTCGCATCGGGAAATCTATCTGGGAATCGCCGCTGCGCTATCTCGAAAACTCGCCTCTGTTTACACTCGATAAAATAAATACTCCCATATTAATTATGCACAACGACGATGACGGTGCAGTACCGTGGTATCAGGGAATTGAGTTTTTTATTGGACTGCGCCGTCTGCAAAAACCGGCGTGGCTGCTCAACTACAACGAAGCCGACCACTGGCCTACAAAATTCCGCGACAAAAAAGATTTTCAGATTCGTATGGCGCAGTTTTTCGACCACTACCTAAAAGACGAGCCAATGCCAAAATGGATGAAATCCGGTATTCCGGCAGTTAAAAAAGGTATTGAAATGGGTTATGAATTTGAAGAGTAGTAAGTTGTTTTTGAAACATCTAATTAACAGAATTCAATAAAAAAATAATGACAATATTTTATACAATAGCTTTTTTTTCTTTGATTATTGGAATGGGAGCAATTTTTACTTTAGTAGAAAAATTTCCTGTTAAATTACTATATTATCACTATCACTTCAGGAAACCACTTATTTGGAGTATATTCATAGTTTCCATTGGATATCAGTTTATTAACTCGTCAAATGGATTTAATGCAAATGTAATACCTCCATTAATAATTATTGGTTTAGCAGTAATTTTAACCTATAAAGTTCATCAGTCAAATTGGTTTAAGGCTGTTTATTTCCCTGAATTAACGGATGATTTTGATTCACTTCCCCTATCAGATGATCATGAAATTGCTCTTATTGAATATGAAGGTATCGTGAAAGCATATCCCTTGAATTATGTCATACATCATCATGTAGTAAATGATTATTTCAAGGATAAAACGGTGGCACTTACTTATTGTGCTATGTGCAAAAGTATTATTCCTTTTGATGTTACAGAAATAGGTCCCTTGTTTGTTGCGTCGTTTAAAAATGCAAATATGATTGTGGCTGATAATAAAACAGGAACCTTTTTTCAGCAAGCATCCTTTAATTCAGTTATCGGGAAATTACACCCTCATTCTCTAAAAATGATAACATTTCAGATTTTACCCTGGAAAACAGTTAAGAAATTAAAAAGCAAGCCTCAAGTTGCTATTATAAATGAAAATGACCTCAGACCTTTTAAACTTCCGATGCCAGGCGTTTGGAAAAAAGTAATGTCGTCGGAACTTACTCCGGGACTATCGAATAAAGATAAAACATTTCCATCTAAAACAGATGTTGTTGGTATTACAGATACCGCCATAAGTGAACCTGTATTTTATTTAAAATCAGAAGTGTTACAACAAACAGTTGTGAAAAATGAAAAATTAAACTTCACGCTTATCTCTATCGACAATACTGTAAATGGATTCAGAACCAAAAACATTATTTTAAGACTTAAAAACAACCAGGTAATTGAAGATACTATAACTAAAACTAACTGGGATATTACGGGCAGACATATTGACGGAACAATTAAAAATAATTTAGAAACTATTGCAATATCGAATGAATATTGGTTCTCTTGGAAAAAATTTCATCCCAAAAGTAAATTGCTTAGACTAAGTTAGTACAAACCATTATCCTAACCATTTACTTAAATTTTCCGTAATAAAATCATCGTCATTCAGATCGGGATATGCAGCGTAAATTCTGTCAATCTCCTCCATCTGTCCGGGCGAAAGTACCTCGTCTTTATCTAAAGTCCAAAGTCCTTCAAGAATTCCCTGGCGGCGAAGTACTTCGTGAAGTCCAACAATACATCCTGCAAAATTATTTGCCGAATCGAAAAAGGCTGCATTACTGTCGGTAATCTGATTTGCCAGAGTTATCGCCTGCCGCGTGTCTGCGTCGTATTTTCCACTTTTAATATCTTCAAGCAGTTTAACTGCTGTTCGTGTCCATACTGCCCAGTGCCCAAGCAATCCGCCCACAATCCGTTTTTTAATAACTTTATCGCCAACAGTAATTTTGTATTCCGATAATAGATCAATTAGAATATTATCATCGTTACCTGTGTATAAAGCAATTTCATCTGCCCTGCCCGATTCTGCCACACCACGTACAACGTCGAATGTTTGATACCTGTTAAACGGTGCCATTTTAATGGCAATTACATTTTCTATTTTTGCAAATTCGCGCCAAAAATCAACATCTAATCTACGACCTCCAACAGCAGGTTGCAGATAAAAACCAACAACCGGAATTATTTCGGCAATGGTTTTACAGTGTGCAATTATTTCATCATTATCAGAATCGGCAAAAGCTGCAAGTCCCAGTAAAATTGCATGGTAACCATTTTTAAGTGCCAGTTTGGCTTCATTGGTTGCCTGTTCGGTTTTCCCGATTACTCCGGCAATTCTGATTATTGGCTTTTGAGTTCGTTCCTCAAAACTGTGGAACTCCTCTTTTGCAATTTCGAGAACTTTACCGTAAAGATTTACTTCGGGCAACCTAATTTCGAACTGAGTTGTATGCACAGCAACTGCAACACCTCCAACTCCGGCATCGAGATAATATCGCATTAACGCACGTTGGCGGCGTTCGTCGAGTTTACGATTTTTATCGAGTGCGAGTGGGAGAGCAGGAATTACTGTTCCTTTTTGAAATGCGTTTTTTATATCTTTTGGAATTTCTGTGTGATTCATTTTCTAATATTTAGTATTTCCCGTCTCTAACTTCGAAATGAGTTGGTTTCCCTAAAAGTCTTTTCTCATCTTCAATCCATTTTGCAGTCCACTCCATTATTTTATCGAGTTTAACTTTTGGTTTTCCGAATAATTTAAATGATAAGTCGGCATTTCCCAACAATGCAGTACTGTTTTCGGTTCCGGTGATTGTTACCTTTTTATTCATCAGTTTGCCGAATTTTATGGCTGTCTCTTTAATTGAAATAAGTTCGGGGCCTGTAATATTTATGGCGAATGCAGGACTTTTGCAATGCAATATTGTTTGCAATATCATTGCGTTTGCATCGCCTTGCCAAATTACATTTGCATAACCCATTGTAACATCAACCGGCTCTTCGTTATACACTTTTGTGGCAATATCAACAAGAACACCGTAGCGCATTTCGACGGCATAAAACAGCCGAATTAGCAAAACCGGAGTTTGATTATTTATACTTCCGAATTCGAAAAGTCGCTCTCTGCCAAGGCACGATTGTGCGTATTCGCCAACCGGACCGGTGTGGTCGGTCTCTTTAGAGCCACCTGTTTTATATGAAACGAGCGGATAAACACAGCCGGTTGAAAATGCTACTATTTTCGAGTTTTTAAATTTATCGGCAATAAGTCCGGGTAGATAAGAGTTCATTGCCCAGGTAAAAGATTCGTTTCCTGAGGTTCCGAATTTCATTCCTGCCAGATAGTAAACATTCTCAATTTTGGGCAGACTGCCAATAAATTCCATGTCCATTAAATCGCCCTTGAATGTCTCTATCCCACTCTCCTCAAGAAACTGTCGTTGTTCTTCCGAGCTAAATCTGGAAACTCCGATTATCCGTTTTTTAACACCTGCAATATCGCAGGCTTTTTTTGTCATCCGCGCCATGGAAACTCCCATTTTTCCGGCTACTCCCAAAAAGATAATATCACCTTCTAACTTTTTTACCAACTCAATAACTTCCGGTGTTGGTGTTGAAAGTGCCTCTTCTAACTCATTTTCATTTTTAAAATATTCAGGATAATTTTCCATTTCTATCTATTATTGTTTTATAAATTTCTACTGCTTCCTCAATTTTTTCGATATAACAAAATTCATCGGTTTGATGCGCCATTTCGGGTTGTCCCGGACCCAAGATTATTGTTGGCACGTTGTTGAAAGCACTTTGCAAAACACTTCCATCAGTTAAATAGGGTAATGCTTTTGGGAATTCGCTGCTTGTCGGGTCAACTTTGCACACATCGTAAACTAATTGTACAAACGGCTGGTTTTCGTTTGTTGAAACGGGAGGCAGGTTTACAAGAATCTCGATGTTTGTATCGTCTCCCAACTCATTATTTATTTTTTGAATAATTTCAGTATGATTTACTTTTGTTGTTGAACGAACGTCGATTGTAAATTCGGCATGGTCGGGTACCGAGTTTAGATTCATTCCGCCGCTCATTTTACCAACGTTAATTGTTGGCGATCCGAGCAGTGAATCTTTTTCGGCTTCAAAACTGAAATTTTCGATTACCGAGATTGCTTTTGCAGCTTTGTAAATTGCGTTTACTCCCAACTCAGGCATCGACGAATGTGCAGTGATTCCTGTGGTTGATACATTCATATATAACCCGCCTTTATGTCCGATTACCGGAATATTTGTTGTGGGTTCGGCAATTATTAAACCACTTGCTTTGCCCCATTTTTTATATGTTTTTGCAAGATGTTGCGCTCCCTGGCATCCCAGCTCTTCGCCGGCAGTAATTACAAGTTTAACTCCTCCTTTTGGCGAGCTGTTTTTAAACGATTGTATTGCAGCTACAATTATTGCAGCCACTCCCGCTTTCATGTCGGTTGAACCCCGACCGTATATTTTACCATCGAAAATTTCTCCTGCAAATGGGGCGAAACTCCATTTTTTTGCTCCCAGCGGAACTGTATCTAAATGACCTGAAAACACCACTGGCAGTGCTGTTTCAGAGAGTCCTTTTTCAGCAATAACATGCAGCCGGTTCTCTTCGAATAAAATGTATTCAACATCGAAACCATTTTCCGAAAGTAGATTGCCCACATATTTTGCCAGCTCTTTTTCGTTGCCCGGTGGATTAATTGTATTAAACGCAATTAATTTCTGTGTTAGCGATATTACATTTAGTGAATTCATAGTTGCTGTCTCATTTTTAGGCGTGTTCAACAGCTTCTTGTATTCTGTCTTTCTTTCTAACTTTAGGCAGAAATGAAATAATCAAAACGCCCGTGAGAGCAACAAAAATAAGGACTCCAAATCCGATGGAATACCTTGCCACATCGTTGTATAAGTAACCTACCAGTACCGGAAAAAATGATTCTGCCAGACCATCGGCAACCAGAATTATTCCCATGGTTCGCCCCAAAGCGCGTACCCCAAACAGGTCGCCTGCCATTAACGGAATAATCATATAATCGCCACCAAGACCAATTCCGAAGACAACGGCAAAAACATAAATTCTACCTGCAAACGGCGGCAAAAATAGTGAAGCGATAGCCATTGCCACGATAAGATAAATCAGAACCATCACATATTTGCGGTCGATAATATCGGAGAGCCAACCCATTGCAACTCTTCCAAAAAGACTGGATAACAGTACAATTGAAAATATATTTGCTGCCTGCGATTGTGTAAAATCGAGATCACCTAAATAAAGTTTTAAATGTTGCCCTACTCCACCAACAGCACCAATGGAACACATACTTCCAAAAGCTAAAAGATAGAAGTTTTTGTTCCTTAAAATATCTTTCATAGGTATTGCAAGTTCGGCTTTTTTAGTTTTAATTTTTGCCTTTGCTTTTGTTGAATCTTTTATAAAAAATGCCAACGGAAATGCGATGATAATTATAAGTACACCAAGAATTGACAAAGCATTTTGCCACCCCAGATTACTCTCCAGTTTTGTGGCAAGCAGTGGTACAAGTGCACCACCGGCACCAATTCCGAGATATGCAATTCCCATTGCCTTGCCACGGTTTTTGGTAAACCATTTCGATATTAGTACCTGACATGGTAATGGCCCGCCAAAAACATAACCCAAAGCATTAAAAATGTAGAACATATAAAACATCCACATACTGCTTGAATAGCTAAGCCCGACAAATGCAACTCCCATTAAAACGGCTCCCAGCATCATTAACCGGCGCGGTCCGTATTTGTCAATCATCCACCCGGCAAGAAATCCGAATAGTGGGGCTACTATTAATTTGCCAACTGCATTTCCGGATGTTACCTGAGCTCGCGAATAACCAAAATCGTTTACCATAAAATCGAAGAAAAATGGTAATCCGTAATAGGCAAATCCAACGAGTGCAAAAAGAGCTGCAAATGCGGTAACTATAATATAAGTTTTCGAACTTTGTGTGTCGGATTTAGAGCTTAGAATAGTTGCTGACATTATAATTGATTTAGTTTTTTTAATTGAAAAATTTGTATCATAAAGAAAGAAAAATTTCTTGTAAAAATGGATATAATGAGGAAGTTGTTTAAAGTTAAAGGAGATATTAAAGGAAGTATAAACATAAAAGCCTTATATTCGTTTCAATAAGAAATTACATAAAACAGGAATAATGAAAAACTATTTAATGCTGGGAATTTTATTTTTCGTGGTTTCGTGCGCCACTCATAAAGCAAACAAAATTAGCAAACCCAACGAGTACATTTATTGGGTAAATAGTTCTAAAGTACCTTGCGAAGGAGTTAGGGCTACAAATTGTTTAAAAGTACAAAAAGGAGATACTCTAAATAATGAGAGCTGGCAATATTTTTATTCTTCAATCGATGGGTTTGATTACGTTCCGGGATATATTTATAAGTTAATTGTGCGCGAAGAAAAAATAGATAAGAAGAAAGTTCCTGCCGATGCTTCATCAATAAAATTCATTTTGGTAAAGGTTATTGAAAAGAGACAAGATGTACGTTTTCGGATAAACGATATTTGGGTTTTGGTATCTATTGAAGGAGAAACCGTTGAGCAAATTACTACAAATAAGAGACATAAAATACCTCAGATTGAGTTTCATATTGCCGAGATGAAAGTGATGGGCAACGACGGATGTAACAATTTTTTCGGAAGTATTAAAAACATTGATGCTGAAAATTTGATATTAAGTCAGCTTGCCATAACCAAAATGGCATGTATGGGGACTGACATTCCGGATAAGTTTAATGTGGCGTTAAGCAAGGTTGCCAGATATAAAACTGAAAATATGCAATTAGTATTATCCAACGATTCAGGAAAAGAGTTGTTGTTATTCAAAAAGATTGACTAAGAGATTCTATATTCTTATCGATTCAATTTCAAGAAATTTATTTTTTTAAAAAAACTCAGTTTTGCTGTAAGTGATTTTTGCTTTTCAGTTTCCTTATTATCAAATTCTATAAAATGAATCAGAAAATTAAGGAATTATTTATCGCATATCTCGAGAAATCAATCTCCCCGGAGAATGAAGATTTGCTTATTCGATGGATTAAAAATAATCCGGGTTCGTTAAATGAGTTAAACGATTATAGGCAGATATGGAATCTATCGGAGAACGTTGAAAAAATTAATGCCAGTTTAATTCGGGAAGAGTGGAATACTTTGCTCATAAAAGTTAAGCATAAAAAGAAAACCACAGGTAAATCGGTTAGTATATTTTGGTATTGGATGCCAAGAGTTGCTGCCGTATTTTTACTCGGTGCAATACTCTCTTTTGCAGTAGCATATCAGGTTTTTAATTCGAATAATAATGAGCTCGTTTATAATGAAATAGATACTCCGTCAGGTGCAAAATCTAAAGTTACACTGCCCGACGGAACAGTTATTTGGCTTAATGCGGGAAGTACTTTAAAATATTCAAATCAATTCAATAAAAAAACAAGAGAAGTATTTTTAACAGGCGAGGCATTTTTTGATGTTGAAACCAATCCTTCAAAAGTATTTTTGGTACGCACATCGGAATTAAATATAAAAGCGTACGGAACAACTTTTAATGTAAAATCGTACGCTGAAGAAGGAACAATAGAAACTACATTGATTGAAGGAAGTATTGGCGTAACCCGTACAACTTTTGAAAATAAAAAGAGCGATGAGGTGATGTTAGAACCAAATCAACGAGTTGTTTATTATCGGAAAAACAGATATGTTAAAAAGGAAAATATAGACGATAATAATATTGAAACAACACCAGAAGCAGTTGTTCGTCCGCAGCAGAAACTTACTTATCTTATTTCAAAAGGAATAAATGCCGGAGAATTTACATCGTGGAAAGATGGAACTCTGTTCATTACAAGCGAAACTCTTAATGAACTTGCTGTTAAACTAGAACGTAAATACGATGTGAAAATTCACTTCGAGAATGAAAATCTGAAGAAACTTAAATTTACCGGTTCTATTGAGAATGAAACCATTGAACAGGTAATTGAAGCGATTGGTATTGCTGCCAATATTGCATATAATATAAAAGACAGAGATGTTTGGTTTAAAGATATTGAAACTAACGAATAAATGAATATTAAAACTATTTCTATGAAATTAAAAGTGCTACTATTTTATTTTATTTTATTCTCGGCGACAGGCTATTCGCAAGAGAAAATTTCACTTAAAATTGAGAATTCTCCTTTACAAGAGGTTTTCAAAACCATTCAGGAGGAGAGTGGTTACCGATTTTTTTACAGCGATGATTTGGTTGATATTAATAAACAAATCAACCTTACAATAAAGAATAAAACAATTGAGGATATTATTGGTGAACTCGAAGGACAAACTAACCTAACATTCCGTTTAAAAGAGGATAAACTTATTGTTGTTGTTCCGGCAGACGAAATACAGAAAGCTAAAACAGTTACAGGGAAGGTAACTTCGCCCACCGATAAACTGGGATTACCCGGGGTGAATGTTGTTATAAAAGGAACAACAACGGGGGTTATCACAAATTTAGATGGCGAATACACAATTGAAGTACCTGATAATTATACTGTTTTGCAATTTTCGTTTATTGGTTTCGAGACACAGGATATTCCTGTTGCCGGAAATAATACAATCGACATTGTATTAATAGAAAATACAGAATCTATTGATGAGGTAGTTGTAACAGCTTTAAATATTCAGCGAAATAAAAGTTCGTTGGGGTATTCTGTTACCCAAATCGGTAGCGATGAAATAAACAATGCAAAAGAGAACAACCCGGTTAATTCGCTTGCCGGAAAAGTTGCGGGTTTGCAAATTACCAGAGCACCCACTGGTGTTGATGGTTCGTCGAGGGTTGTATTGCGGGGTGTTTCGTCGATGCTGGGAAATAACCGACCACTTTTCGTAATCGATGGAATCCCGATGGAATCGAGTTACGGTGGCGGTGACCGGTGGGGAGGTACTGACAGCGGAGATGCTCTGTCGGATTTAAACCCGGAAGATATTGAATCGATGACCGTGTTAAAAGGTGCAGGAGCAGCAGCAGCTTACGGTTCGCGGGGAGCAAACGGTGTTATTCTGGTAACTACCAAAAAAGGTAAAAGCCGTCAAGGTATTGGCGTATCAATTTCGTCGAGCTACATGGTTGAAACCCCAATGGTTACTCCCGATTTTCAAAACGAATATGCACAAGGTTCTTTCGGACGATATCCAGGATTGGCAGGAGATCCTGCAGTACCTTTAAAAGATTATCCATGGATTTGGAGTTATGGGTCTAAAATGGAAGGACAAACAGAAGTTAATTGGCTTGGAGTAGAAGAAACGCTTACCCCGCAGGCTGATCCATACAGAGAGTTTTTCAGGACAGGTTCTACATTTACAAATACAGTGGCGTTTAACGGTGGTAACGAAGAATCTTCATTTCGTGCTTCAATAACCAATCAGGATTCGAAAGGAATTATGCCCAATAACAATCTGAAAAGACAAAACATCAATCTTCGTGGAACTTCCCAATTGGGCAAAAAATTTGGTGTCGATGCCAAACTTACTTACATACGTTCGGTTGTTGAAAATCGCCCGTACCTCGCAGAGAGTGGTGCAAACGTTGTGCAGGCTTTGGGAGTTATGCCACGAAATATTACGTTAGAGTCGTTGCGAAATAATACGACCGACGAGAATGGTAACATTATGAAATGGAATACCGATAATACTTTTAGTAATCCGTACTGGATTATGGAACATAAACGAAACAACGATGAGAAACACCGGATTCAGGCTATGTTCCAAATGAAATATGATATCCTGGACAATCTGGCTTTAATGGGAAGGACAGGTTTCGATTTCTCGAATAAAAGATACCGAAGCAGTGAAGACCCCGGTAACCCAAATGTTGAAAATAGCCGGGGGAAAATGTCGCAGAGCATGAATAACAATATTGAGTGGAATACGGATGTTTTGATGGCTTACGACAAGCAGATTGAAGACTTTAATTTTAATGTAAGTGTTGGTGGAAATTACAGATACAACGAAAACTTCTCGATGTCGCAAAGCGGATATGCAATACGAGTACCCGACTTCTACCACATTTCAAATTACAAAGGTTATGGAACAGGAGAGTGGTATTCGCAAAAAGCGGTCTATTCGGCTTATGCGCTCGGAACTTTGTCGTACAAGAGTCTAATTTATCTCGATATTACTGCACGTAACGACTGGTCTTCTACCTTGCCCCTCGAAAACAACTCATATTTCTATCACTCCGAAAACCTGAGTTTCTTGTTCTCCGACGCATTCAATATCAGCAAAAAAATATTGACAAAAGGAAAAATAAGGGCATCGTTTGCAAAAGTTGGTAACGACACAAGCCCTTACCAAATCGAGCAATATTACAATATATCGCAAACCAATACCGATTATCCTCAGGCAAATATCGGAAGCCAGTTACCCTATTACGACTTAAAACCGGAAGAGACCAGCTCGTGGGAACTTGGAACAAATCTTGGTTTTTTTGATAACCGGTTAATTTTAGATGTCGCCTATTATTATAGCATGTCTGATAATCAAATTATGAATGTTTCTTTGGCACCGTCAACAGCCTATGCAACCAAAAAGATGAACGCAGGAAAACTTCAGAATACAGGACTTGAGGTTCAGATAAACGGAAATCCAGTATCATTAAAGAATGGTTTTAACTGGGATATTATTGTTACCTGGTCGAAAAATAATTCGGTTGTGAAAGAGTTATATGGCGATATGGAATTTTTATCGTTGGCCAACGAGTTTCACATGTCAATTGAAGCACACATCGATCAACCTTATGGAGTGATTTATGCGCTCGATTATAAACGCGATGCTTTTGGAAATAAACTAATTGACAAAAACGGATTTGCGCAATCGGGAGAGTGGAAAGCGATGGGCGATTTAAATCCCGATTGGATTGGTGGTATAACAAACCAGTTCAGTTACAAAGGGTTTAACATGAGTTTCCTGATTGATTTTCAAAAAGGAGGCGACATATATTCATGGGGAAAAGCATACCGCGCTTTGTTTGGCACCAGTGTCGAAACTCTCGAAGGACGTGACGAATGGTATGCCGGAACCGGAGGGTTCGTTGAGGATGGAATTAAAGAGACGAACGGGCAACCCAATGATATCCCTATCCAACCGGTTTACCGTTGGTATAATTTATACAACAAACAAATTGGTACCGAGTGGATTATGGAAGCAACAAATGTTCGTATGAGAGAGATGGTTTTGGGTTACACTTTACCGTCGAAATGGTTGAGTGTATCGCTGGTTGGGCGTAATCTGTTTTTCTTTTATAAGGCCATCGACCATGTCGATCCCGAATCGGGTTTTAGCAGTGGTAATACCGGGTCAGCAATCGAGCACATGTCGCTGCCATCGACATCGAGTTATGGACTTAGTGTAAAATTCAACTTCTAATTGTTTAAAGAGTAAAAAAATGATGAAACATAAAAATATATATTTAGTACTGGTTTTGTTACTTATTTTTGGTTCGTCGTGTGACGATAAATTTGCTGAAATAAACAAAAATCCTAATGCCGTTACTGAAATCGACGATGGTTACCTGTTTTCGAATACTGTTTTAAGTACCATTCGTGGAGGCAATAACACAAGGTTGCAATTTCCTTTTGGCTCGCAACTTGGGCACTACTATGTTGGGCAAAATAATGCCATGTTTATCGACAGATATTACGATTATTTTACAGGAGCAGAGTACAAAGACCTGTTTCAGGATTTTTATTATGGGCCAATCAGGCTTGTTACTGAAGTAATGAGATTTACCCGCCCCGGTGGAGAACGGGAAAATGAAGTCAGGTTTGCAATGGCGCAGGTAGTAGCTTTTATGAATTATGCCCGTTTGGCTGATACGTTTGGCAGTGTGCCATACATCGAAGGTGGATTGGGACAGGAAGGTTTTTTGTTCCCGAAATACAATAGTGTTGAGTTTATTTATACCGATATGATGGAGCGACTTAAAACTATTATCCCTCTATTGCAAAATGCCGACCCGGCAATGGGTTATACTCAGGAAGATCCACTCTACAATAACGATTTGAAGAAGTGGGCAAGATTCGCCAATTCTTTGCGCTTACGTTTTGCAATGCGTGTCAGGTTTGTAGCTCCCGAGTTGGCAAATCCCATAATTGCCGAATGTCTTGCGTTACCTTTAATAGAGGAACTCAATCAGGCTGCTGGTGGCGAAAACGAAGACAGCGATTTAAATGAATTAGGAAACCCAATGTATAGCCATTACCAGTACTGGAAATGGAAAATGAGCGAGAAGTTTGTTGAAACATTGAAAACAACCGACGATCCAAGATTATACCTTTTTGTTAAACCTAATCGCAAGGGAGAATATGTAGGAATTCCCAACGGATTAAGCGATCAGGAACTGCCTAAATGGGTTTGGTCCGATGTATCCGATCCTTCCGATACACTGGTTGGCAGAGCCGCCTCCATTTCAGAAATGACAGCGGCGGAAATTTGGTTACTTCGTGCCGAAGCAGCACTCTATAATTTAGGACCCGGCGATGCAAACGAGCTATACCGAAAAGGAATTGAGATGTCGTTCGAACAGTGGAAAGTTACTCAGGAACAAATTTATGAGTACATGACCAATGCCGATTATTCTACATTGAAAGGAACTCAGGAACAGAAGTTCGAGCAAATTTGCACCCAACTTTGGATTGCAGTTCATTCCAACTCTCACGAAGGATGGGCAAACATAAGAAGGACCGGTTATCCGCGAATTCCGCAACGTACTGAACCAACGCACTCGCTAGGTGTTACAAATGGTGTGTTGCCAACACGGCTCCGTTATCCCTCATCTGAAGTCAATATAAATAGAGAAAATTACGAGGCGGCCATTGCTGAACAAGGCCCCGATTTAATTACAACTCACCTTTGGTGGGACGTTCGAGATTAATAGAAATAGATTATAAATAATTATTTAATTTAAATTTTAGTATTATGAAAAAGAGTTTTTATTCTTTATTTGCGATGGTAGTAATCGCAACAATTATGTTTTCTTGTAGTGAAGATCCGGTTCCACCGGTAGTTGAACTGTTTGCTGAAGTAGATGCAGACAACCCTTATCAGGTTAATTTTACAGCTAATGTTCAAAATGTAAAAAACTACTTGTACGAATTTGGCGATGGTGAGTCGAGTGTTGAAGCAAACCCAAGTCATGTTTATGCCATGTCGGGTGTTTATACAGCTAAAGTTACAGTAACCGGCGACGGAGGTTCTGCTACCGATACAAAAGAGGTTACAATCGCAGCTTCAATTGGCGAGTTGCTTTCGGGTGGTCCGGGTATGCCAAATGGAAAAACATGGGTGCTCGATACAAAAGTTTCGGCAACCGACGGAGCCGGTTTGATTAACGAAACTGTGAACAATGTAATGCCTTTGCAGGACAATGTGTTATATGGATTTGGTTTAGAGGCTGAATATGACAATGAGTTTACGTTTAAATACGACGGTAGTTATTCGGTAAACAATGTAAACGGAAGTGTGCTTGCCGGTGTTGTTTATGCCGAGGTTGGTGTTGCACAGGGATGGCATACCATAACTTTCCCGCCAACAAGTTACGACATAATGATGGCAGGAATTAGCCACACCGCAATAAGCCCTTCAACCTGGGAACATAAAAAAGGTGATTTTACGGTTACCGTTCGCGACGATCAGGATCCAATGTTCGGCGGCACACCCGATGCAAGAGATGTAACTTTTACCGATACAGATTATTTTGAAACAACAGGAGATTTGTTTGGTGTAAAAGATTTTACGCAGCATATTATTATCCGCGATATAACCGCCGATAAAATGCAATTGTCAATTCTTTTTCACACCAACCCACCTACCTATGCACAGTTTATGGAACATCCATCGGTGATGGTAACCATAACTTATAAGACAAAATAATTTATTTGATTACAGCTTTTTGTGTATTCATAAAAAGCTGTAATTTTTTTATTAAAAACTATTAAGGAGTTACTTATGTATTTAAAACTCATATTTTTATTGTTTGTTTCTCTCCTGATTATGTCGTGTGGAATCGAGAAAAAACCGGTAGAAAAAGGTTTTGTTCAAATTGAAGGGCAAAAATTTGTTGATTCGAATGGTCGACAGATTATTTTTAGCGGAATAAACTTTATTAGTAAGGAACCATCACATAATTATATGCCTCCCCAAAATCAGGAAACTTTTGAGAGCTTTAAAAAATGGGGTTTCAACTGTATTAGGTTGGGCATTATCTGGGATGGTCTGGAGCCGGAACCAGGAAAATACAACGAAGAGTATTTATTGGAAATCGATAAACGAATTCAGTGGGCAGAAGACAATGAAATTTATGTCTTTCTCGATATGCACCAGGATTTATATGGCGCAAAATTCTCTGACGGTGCACCCGATTGGGCAACTTTGGATGAAGGACAACCACACTATTCAGGTGCAGTTTGGAGCGATTCATATCTCATTAGTCCTGCCGTACAAACGGCTTTCGATAATTTCTGGAAGAACACTCCGGCAGCAGATGGAGTTGGTTTGCAAGACCACTACGCAAATTTGTGGAACCACATTGCAAAAAGGTATGCAAACAACACAACAGTAATTGGTTACGATATAATGAACGAACCTTTTCTTGGTAGTTCTGCAAATTATATAATGCCACAAATGTTGGGTGCTTACGCGCAAGTTATGGTAGAATTTACCGGGCAGGCACCGCCAACAGCCGAAGAGTTGATGGCAATGTGGGGCGATGAAGAATCGAGATTAAAAGCTCTCGAATTAGTTGCCACCAAAGAAAGATATTCAAAAATTGTAGATGCAGTTTATGAGTTAAATGCCGATTTTGAAAAAAATCTGTTGCAACCAATGTATCAAAAAATGGCTGATGCAATTCGCGAAGTAGATAAAAAACATATTCTGTTTTTTAATCACAGTTATTTTGCAAATACCGGTGTGCGAAGTGCACTCGAACCAACAAAACTTGCCGATGGAACTACCGATTCTTTAATTGCTTATGGTGCGCATGGTTACGATTTGGTTGTGGATACAAAAGAAGTTGAGAACCCCAGTTTAGAACGTGTTGAGCTAATTTTCGACAGAATTAACGAAACCGGAAAAAGAATGAATGTGCCTGTAATGATAGGAGAGTGGGGCGCATATCACGGCAAATCGCTTAAAATGACAGAAACTGCACAACATGTCGTAAACCTTTTTGAAGAGTACAATTTTAGTAATACATACTGGGCTTTTTATAGCGACATTCATGATTATCCATATTTTAATAATGCAATTATAAGACCATATCCTGAACGTGTTGCAGGCGATTTGGTGAAATACGATTACAATTTTAGTAGTGGTGAATTTACTTGTATTTGGAATGAAACTAAAGATAGCAGTGCGCCAACTGTAGTTTTTGTCCCAAATTTAAGAAATCTTTCTCAGGACGATATATTGATGTCGCCGGCTTCGGAGCAAATTATTTTTGAATATTGCGACGAATCCAATGCAGGTCGCTTGTTTATATCTCCGGTTGGAAAAAGTATTAAGAGAAGTCTGACTTTTAAAATTCACCCTGAAAAAGAGGCTGAAATTGCAATCAAATAGTTGTAATATATTTAGATTTTAATAATAAATAAAAAATATTAGGACGTATATTTGGGGGGAGAGAAGAATGGATTAAATGCCATTCTGAAAAATGGAGGTTTTAACCTCCATTTTTATTTTAAGTATTTTAACCGATCTCCATTTTTTTTGAAATTCGCTTTAGCTTCAAAAAGTTAAAATCCTACAATTTGTCACCCCACTTTTTCAATAAATCTTTTTTGCAGCTTTCGGCAATAAATGAGTTGTTAACCGCTGCTTTAAGTGCATCTTTTTCAAATTCTTTTGTATAAATAAGTTCAAAAACTTTTTGAACAGATAATGTATTTTGTCTCTCGATAATATCCATTGTATCGCCCGCTGACACACTTCCTTGTTCGAGTACACGTACATAAACTCCCGGGAAACCTGAGTCGATAAATTGCTTTACTAAACCGCTGGCTTCAAATCTAATATCTAATTTATAACAAGGTTGGCGTGGTTGTGTTGCCTGAACTGTGGCACTTCCAATTTTAAAAATATCTCCAATATTTATTTTGCCTTCGTGTAATCCTTCAACAGTAAGGTTTTCGCCAAACATTCCCCATGGCATTTTAACTTTGGGGTGTAGCTTTTTCCAATACTTATAATGGTCAGCAGAATACAAATAACATGCTTTATCAACTCCTCCATGGTATTTACGGTCAATAACATGGTCGTTGTCAACATCTTCCGTTCCGAGGTGAATAGGTTTATCAACCGAAAATTTGAATATTCCGGTTTTAACCTCTTTTCCGTGCCATAAAATTGTTCTGGCTTCACCAATATTTGTTGATATAATTTTCATTCTTATAGATTTGAGACTATTAGCAGTGAGTAATGATATACTCACTACACCATTTTTCGTTCCTTCTTAATATTTTCGTACGCCTGATTAACCTTTTGAAATTTCTCTTTTGCAGCATTCTGGAAATCTTCACCCAAATTGCTCACTTTGTCAGGATGGTATTTCATTGCCATTCTACGATATGCTTTTTTCAATTCGATATCTGTAGCAGTTACTTCTATTTCAAGAATTCTATAATCAGAATCTGTATTCGGAACAAACATCGCCTGAATTGATTCGAAGTCGCTGTCTGTTATTCCCATTTGCCCGCAAATATGGGCGATAAGTTTTTTCTCCGTTATATCGATGTGCCCGTCAGCCTGAGCAATACCAAACATAAAATGAACCAATTGCAGTCGCGCCGAGTAATTCATATTTTGCCTAATCTGCTGACAAACTTCATCGACCGGAATTGTTTGCTTTAGCAGGTCTTGCAATATTTTAATTGCTTCGGCTGCCGATGATTGTCCAAAATTTTGAACCAGAAATTTCTTTACATAGTCGAGTTCCGATTTTAATACTTTTCCATCGGCTTTCATAACTGCTGCAACCAACACCAATAAACTCATCACATATCCGCCGGTTGTTGTTCTGCCCGAAAAGCCGGTAACCGAACCTTTTTGCACCTGACTTGTTCCGCCATCGAACATCGATCCGACTGTAAATCCTATTATCGCGCCAATCGGACCTCCAAAAGCCCAGCCGAGTCCGCCGCCAATCCATTTACCAAATTTTGCCATATCTTTTTATTTGATTATCAATTTTTAATATCTGAGGAATTATCAGATTCTCATTGTCATTTTTAATTTCAACCGAAGCGAGCTCTCGTTTTTGTTTATCTGTCCACTGTTTTTCCATTCGCTCTATAACCTGATTTCTATGTACTCTGTCTCTTTTTGTTACACGTTCTATTCGTTGCAATTCAGGTGCCGAAACAAGGATTGTAAAATCCATCATTTTGTAAAATCCGCTTTCAAACAAAATTGCTGCTTCGTGAATTATATACTCTGTATTTTGTTCTTTTATCCAATTTGCATATTCGTTTCTAACAACCGGATGAACCAACTTGTTTACTTTTGCGAGTTGAATGTCGTCATTAAAAATAATATCAGCCAACTTTTTTCGGTCAACACCTAAATTTGGTATATAAATATTGTCTCCAAAAAGGTGAATGAGTCCGGCTTTTATTTCCGAATTTGAGTTAATCAGCTTTTTGGCAATAAAATCTGCCTCAAATATTGGTACTCCCAGTACTTTGAAAACTTTACAAATGGTTGATTTCCCACTGCCAATTCCTCCGGTTATTCCAATTTCAATCATTAAAAACAGGGTTAATTAGTTTCAATCAGATATTCAACACTTGCCGGAGTAATACGTAAAACTTCAACATTCGACATTGTAGATTGCACGTTAACTTCTAAATTTTCAATTTTAGTTTCAATATCTTTATAATCAACAAAAACCTCGAATTTCGATGCATCTATTTTTTCATATTCACTTAAGCCTACTAAAACGGTTAATTTAATTTCAGACGGAAAAAGTTTAATATTTGCATTTTCCGGAATATTCTTTATTCTAATTGGCATTAAAATCTCTTTCTCCGTAAATTTTTCAACAGGTATTTTAAGTACAGTATTAGCGGGTTTTAAAGTTGTTTTTTCTGGATGAACAATCTTAATAGTCATACTAATTTCGGCATCTAATTTCTCAATTGTTTTCTTTTCGGTGATTAAAAAATTAATAGTGTCTAAAATTTCTGCCGGTCCTGTAATCTCAACTTGCTCAGGAATTAAAGTAACAGGCTCTTTTAAATTAAACTGTGGTTGAAAACTAAGTTTAATATCTGTTTTTATGGGAACGAGTTTGGTTTTTAGGCTATCTAATTTAACATAGAAAATCTCGGGTAAAATATTGTTAATGGTAATTTCGCTACTCACCTGATCCGAAATCTGGCGTATGATTGAATTTGTATTTATTCTGTAACCATTTGCCGAAGGTTCTATATCTTTTGTGATGTTTGTTAGGTTCAGAATTATTGGCGAGAATGAAAAGTTTAGTCGGTTACGTAACAACGTAAAACCGTGTGCATTTACTTTTATATCTATTTCTGATGGTGGCTGATTTGATAGAAACTGATTACTCGGCGGATTTATATATTTGACCGGATATGTTATTGAAGTAGAAAAATCTTTACTTAAAGCATTTAAAAACCACAGAGAAGTAGCAATTAACAGGCAAACAAGAAACACAATAATTCGTTTGTCATTTTTTATTTTTTCGAAGTTAAAGTAGCCTAATACTTTTGATAATTTCTTATTCATCTGATTATTATTAATTAGGCAAAATTAAAGAATTAAACCAAACCTAAACCAAAAGAGTGTAAATAATATTGTAGTTGAATAAATCAGATTTGTAATATTATCGAAAGTCTGAAGTTTTATCTTTAACATTGTAATAATTAATGCTAATACTAAAAGTTTAATATATTAGAAGAAGGCATTTTACCGGATTGGTTTTGTCAGGAATTGGATATTCCTTTCTGCCCAAAACATTGTTTGGCAATCAATTAGAAAAAGATTATCCGTATCAAACTCTCAACGATGCATTTGAATCGATTAATTTCGACCCGAATAAAAAGGGTAATACATTTTTTGTGATTACGGCAGACGTTCATTACGAAACCAAAGGAACCGACGGAATGATAGAAACTGTTAACGAGGTTAATAAAATGAATCCGCTACCCGATTTTTATTGCGTTAACGGCGATATGATTTGTAACGCTTCGCCCTCGTTTGGAGTGAACCCAAGTATGGAGCAACGACAAATAGCTATTTCTGAGTTGACGGCATTTAAAAAGGATGCCGATATTCTAAATTCTAAAGTGTCATTAGTTCTTACTTTGGGAAATCATGATACCAGTCCGGAAGAAATTGACCCCGAGATATTCTGGCAGGTTTTCCCCAACCATCCGGCATATCAATCGTTTAATAAATCGGGAGTTCATATTATTAAACTAAACGGACATTCAACTGGCTATATAGATGCTAAACAGATGGAATGGCTGACTAATGATGTAAAAAGTATCTCGAAAAATCAATCGGTTATTGTTCTTGTTCATCAACCTTCTATGTTACACAGGGTCAACGAACGTGGAATTCCAAAAGCAATTTCAAAAGCTTTTGAAAAACATCGTGGACTGATTTGGTTAATTGGCGGGCACGAACATGGAAATGCTCAAGAAATTATCCAACTAAAAAAAACAAAACTTATCGAACATGAAATTACATGTGGAACAGCAAATATGTGGGGCGGACCGGAAAGACCCGGCTACTGGATTTATTGTTTGCAGGATGGAAAAGTTGCCGGACGAATTTTTAAGCAACGAACCAAAGGCTACAGAACCGGGGGTTTCCCAGATTTAACAAAGGCCACTAAAGTTCCAAAACCTTTCGATAATCTAGATAATATTCTTTGGAAGGTATTTGTTGGCAACGATAAGGATTATTTAATAGAAGCAGATGCAAACTACTGTTTAAATTTCTGGGCTTATTCTAAAGAGCTGGTTTACAGGATGCCACTTAATGAGACAAAAAACCGGAGTACAAAAATTGTAATGCTTTGCAAGTATTTAAAAATGAAAGATATACACGGGGCAGAACAATATTTTGTTTCAACCAATTTAAAAGAGTGGCAGGAGATTTCACTCGAAAAAGCAGAGTTCGAATCCATGAGTTTCGAAATACCTGAAAAATTACGGCAAACTGAAAATATATATTTTAAATTCACTCCCAATGGAGAATCAATGGTGGGCGGATTTGCACTTATATAGTAGGATTAGTTGAAAGACAGAAGCACTATCGCGAACATTATGACGACCTTAACGGGTATTATGATTTAGATGCTACAATACTCAGCTTAGCCTTTTTATATCTGTGCAGGATAAAAAACCCCGAACAAACAAAACATATCAGCCCGGGTGAATTTGGTAAGTTATTAGGATACGATAGGATTCCTGAAGCAAAAATCTTGCGTAAAAAAATATCAGAAATCGCTAATCAAAAAAAATCGGAGCAATGGAATACCGCCATGGCAAAAAAGTGGGTTTATGAAGAGGATAATGCATTTTATTATATTGATGGACATGTGCAAGTTTATAGCGGAAGCAAAGCTACTTTAGGGAAGAAGCATATTTCCAGATTAAAGATTTGCCTACCCGGTATGACAGAATACTGGGTGAACAATTCAGAAGGCATGCCTTATTTTGTGGTAACAGGTGAAGTAAATGAAAAGATGCAAGAGATGATAATAGACCAAATACTTCCACGATTATTATCTGAAATAGCCATAAGCGTAACAGACCAACAGCTTGAGCAAGACCCGGACTTACCCAGATTCACATTGGTATTTGATAGAGAAATATCCAGTCCTAAATTTTTTGCCCGGTTATGGTCAGAATATTGTGTTGCAATATTGACAATAGAAGCCAAAACAAAACCTTACCATAAAGACCTTATGTTTTTTAAAGGACTCTCAAAATGGCCTCCTGAGTGGTAAAGTATCTGAACCGCTATAAGCGGGGTGATAGTTAGATGTTTTTCTGAAGAAATAGAATTAATGGAAAAACAACCGTTTCTTGGCAACTGTAAAAATAAGGGTTATATTTATTCCGTAATTTTAAACCAAAGCCTGAATGAAATCATTAAAACCAATTCTGATTGTTCTGTTTTCCCTATTTTTATTCTCCTGCAATTCATTTCAACACCATAAATCTTTTAAAATTGAGAATGAACTGTTTTCAAAAACATTTCACTTCAGCAAAACCAGGGCAAATAAAATTGCAGTTCAACTCTACGATAAAGTGGGCTCAAATGCGATAAACACAATATCGCAACAACCCTATTTCGAGTTTGTTATAAATAACCGCATTGTTTCGTCGAACGATAAACTTTGGGTATTCCGCAGTGAGAAGAACCGAAAAATGGGAAACGGTGGCACCGAGTATATTTTAACTTTCGAAGGGGTAAAAGCCGATGTTAACGGGTTGCAGGTTGTTATCACGCAGCAAATATTTCCCAACTCAACTTTAATGCGTGAGAAATTAGAGTTGAAGACGAATGACAAATCTTTCACACTAAATAAAACCAATGGCAAACTTCATTTTCGTTTTCCTTTGTATGTCCTTCAAAATAAGTTTAAAAAGAGTGTGGAATTGAGTGAGATTAGAATTGCCAGTTGGGAGAAAAAGCCGGTTACCTTTGGCGACAGGCAAAAGGGCAACCACATGTATTACCCCGACATTATTGTAACAACGGTTTTGGAGAGTGGCTGCACCGTAAAAGGCCCTATGTCGATTCTCTCCAACGGTGAGACAAGTTGGTTAACGGCGTACGAACATGCTTCGCAAGATGGGCTGAAAGGGATGCTCGACCAACAGAAACTGGGCAGTGGCAACCAAATAAACGATGCCATGCAAGGAACAAAGGGAGTTTTCAATTTCCCCGTTCACGATGACGATTTTAAATTTCTGGGGATTTCGAGCCGGTTAGATGGAGACAATATTTTGGTTTCGGTTGATGTTTTGCGCGGTGGCTACCTCGACGGAGAGGTTATTGACAAAACACATCCTTACTCTACTGTTTGGACTGCATCCGGTTTTTATGAGGGTGAAAATATGGAGAAGGGAAAAGAGATGATCCGCCACTACCTTTTTTATCAAATTTGTGAGAAGCCTGCTTCGCGTATTCCCGAATTCTACTACAATACGTGGGGAATGCAGCGCGAAGACAAAAGCAAACCACTGCGCGGAATCCTCACCTATGAAAGAATTTTTAAGGAGATTGAAAATGCTGCCGAACTTGGTGTAGATATTTTTGTTTTAGACGATGGGTGGAATCGGGCGCAAGGCGACTGGTATCCCAACAGCGAAAGGTTTTCGGAAGGACTCGCCCCCATAAAAAAGAGACTCGATAAACACGGCATTAAAATGGGACTTTGGTATTCGCCCATGGGAATTGATTCTACCACCCAGCGCTATAAAAAGTATGCTGAGTGGATTGTTAAAGACTCGGAGGGCAATCCGGTAATGGCGCAGTGGAACCATCCGGCTTTCGATTTTGTGAGCGGCTTTTTCGATATTTTTGTCGATGACTGCAAAAAAATGATTGACGAGGGGTGCCGGTTTATGAAATGGGATGCCATAAATACTTTCTACAGTAGTTTGCCGAATTTACAGCACGGTTCCGATTCCTATTCCGAAGAGGAGATACGGGCACGTTACGAATATCTGTTGCCAATTTATGTGGTTCGGGCAATGGAGATTTTAACCGATTACGAACCGGAACTCATTATTGAAATGGATTTAACCGAATCGCGCCGGGTAATGGTTGGACTGATATCACTGAGTCAGGGAAAACTATTCTGGATGAATAACGGGGCGAGCTGGTACAACGATTACACCACTTACCGCACAAAGTCGATGCGCACAATTGCCAACGAATTTGCGGGCATTATTCCGCTCGAACTCTTTACCTACGCCAACTATCCGCAAAACGTACGCGGTAAAATGAAATACAATGTAAATAACTCGCTTTTAACCGGTCACGGTTTTTGGGGAAACCTCAATTTAATGACTCCCGACGAACGAAAATGGGTGGGAAAGCAAGTCGGGCTGTCGAAAAAAGTTTTAAAATATTTGGTTGATATAAATCCGGAGGTTACCGGCAAAGTTGGCGATTCGCCCGAGATTTACTCCGCAGTAAACGGCAATGAAGCTGCCGGACAGATTATCGTTTTCTCGGAGTTGCCTTTTGCAAAAGATTTTACTGCCGAAATTAATTCATCGAAATTACTTGCTGTTTTAAATCAGTCATACCGGGTTAAAGAGAACCATTTAAACCTCTCCTTTCAATCTGATACAACCGAGTGGAGTGTTGCCGTTTTTGTTCTTCCAAACAACGAATCGGGCATCTCCATTCAATCGTCCTCGACACCGATTTCTGACGCACGGATTCAGGATGAAACATTGGAATACACCGTTGAGCAGCCCGGAGTGCAGACTATTTTCTGGGATAAAAAGAGAGGAAAACCTGTGGTAAAAAAAGCAGAGGGTGTAACTTCGAAGGTGAATGAAGAAAACGGGAGATTCAAAATAAAAATTGAAACAACTAACAGTGGGACAAAAGTTACTATTGGTTTTTAATCTGGTTCTTTTTCTTATAATTTTGAATGAAATTATTTATACAATTACACATTATTTTTTTTGTATAAACAGAATTCAGTTACATTTGGGTTTAAATTGTGTTTAAAAGACAAATCAATTATTATTGTTAAATAAAATCATATTATGACAAATCGCATTTTACTTTTTATTATCACAGTATTTATTCTCTCGTGTAAACAAGTTCCGCCTCCCGAACCTGTTTTGCCATTACCATCGGCACGGCAACTTGCCTGGCACGATATGGAGTTTTACGCTTTTGTTCATTTTAATATGAACACCTTTACAAATATGGAGTGGGGACTTGGTGGCGAGAGTCCCGCACTGTTCAATCCTACTGAATTAGATTGCCGACAATGGGCAAGGGTTTGTAAAGAGGCCGGTATGAAAGGGATAATCCTGACCGCAAAACATCACGATGGCTTTTGTTTGTGGCAATCGGAATACACCGAACATTCTGTTAAAAACTCTCCTTGGAAAAACGGTAAAGGTGATGTGGTTCGCGAACTTGCTGACGCTTGCAAAGAGTACGATCTGAAACTCGGTATCTATCTTTCGCCCTGGGATCGTAATCACGCCGATTATGGTAAACCTGAATATATCACATATTTTAGAAATCAACTTACCGAGTTAATGACAAATTACGGCGATGTTTTCGAAGTTTGGTTCGACGGGGCAAATGGTGGAACCGGTTACTACGGTGGTGCAAACGAAGAACGCCGCATCGACCGAAAAACCTATTACGACTGGCCAACTACGCGTAAAATTGTTCGCGAAAATCAGCCAATGGCATGTATGTTTTCCGATGCCGGTCCCGATGTTCGCTGGGTAGGAAATGAAGAGGGCTGGGCAATGGAAACAAATTGGTCGGCTATAAATAAAGACGAATTTTATCCGGGTTCACCAAATTATAAAGAGTTGCGCACGGGGCACGAAAACGGAAATTACTGGGTGCCTGCCGAAGTTGATGTTTCCATCCGCCCGGGTTGGTATTATCATAAATCTGAAGACCATAAAGTAAAAACACTACCACATCTTTTAGATATATATTATAATAGTATAGGAAGAAACGCATCGCTGCTAATTAATTTCCCTGTTGATACCCGCGGACTCATTCACGAAAAAGATGTTGAGCAAATTTTAAAATTAGCCGAAGCGGTAAAAGCCGATTTTGCAAATAATCTTGCTGCAGATAAAAATGCCGAAGCCACAAATGTTCGTGGAGGCTCAAAAAAGTATGGCGCTAATAATGTTACCGATGGAAACCCCGATACTTATTGGGCAACCGACGACGGTGTAATAAAAGCATCGGTTACAATAGATTTTGACAAACCAACCGAGTTTAACCGTTTTCTTGTTCAGGAAGATATCCGGTTGGGGCAGCGCGTTAAAAAGTTTACTCTCGAAACTTTTATCGATAACGAGTGGAAAGAGATTGATTCGCAAACAACAATTGGCAGGAAACGTATTTTACGTTTCCCAAATGTAACAGCTTCAAAAATCAGACTGAATATTGTCGATTCGAAAGCGTGTCCTGTAATTTCAAACATCGAAATCTATAAAGCACCAAAAATTATTGTCGAACCCGAAATTATTCGAAACCAGAGCGGAGAAGTTTCAATTCACGGTTTCGATAACGGATTGGATATATATTATACAACTGATGGTTCAACACCAACTTCGGTATCAGCAAAATATACAAAACCGTTTTTGTTGAACAAAAAAACAACAGTAAAAGCAATTGTAATCGACCCCGATAATAAAAAAGCAAGTCCGGTTTCAGTTGCCGGTTTCGATGTGTCAAAAGAGAAATGGAAAGTTGTTGGCAATTTTAAAGGAGTTGAACACGCAAACTTAATTTTCGATGGCGACGAAAAAACTTCCTGGTCGGTAGAAAATAAACCACCTGTCGATTTTATAATCGATTTGGGTGAGAAACTAAATATTAAAGGATTTACTTACCTGCCCGATCAGGGAAAATGGAATCCGGGAATAATATTTGGCTACGAGCTTTATGTTAGCAAAAATGGAAAGTTTTGGGGGAAACCTGTTTCCAAAGGCGAATTCTCAAACATCAAAAATAGCCCGGTTTGGCAGAAAAAAGAGTTTAAACCAATTAAGGCAAGATATGTAAAACTAAGTGCAATTTCGTCTGCCATCGAAAATGGTAAAGTTGGAATTGCCGAATTCGGAATAATCACGGAATAATTTTCTTCAGTAAGTCATCGTATCAATTGGAAGGTAAACAGCAGACTGTTGACATTTGCAAATGCGGTTGTTAGAAAGTTGAGGCGATGACTTACAGTTTGAAAAAGCAGTTCACTTATTTTCAGAATAAAACAAAACTTTTTTAAATTAGAAGAATTTTCTTTTCAATTTCTTAGAATAATAAAACAAATCAAAATTCTATACTATACATTATGTTGTGTCACTAAATCAATTTATTATGAAAAGAGTATTATTAATTGTATTGCTAACTGCATTTGTTAGCCAACTAAGTTTTGCACAAAAGAAAATCTGGGACGAAACCGCAGACCAGAAAAAAGAACGCCTCGCATGGTGGACAGAGGCACGTTTTGGAATGTTTATTCACTGGGGATTGTACGCGCAGGCAGCTCGCCACGAGTGGGTGAAAAAACGCGAACGAATTTCCGACGAAGATTATCAAAAGTATTTCGAAATGTTCGATCCCGATCTGTTCGACCCTGCCGAATGGGCAAAAAAAGCCAAAGCCGCCGGAATGAAATATGCCGTAATCACCACAAAACACCACGAAGGTTTCAATATGTTTAAATCAGAATACACCGATTATAATATAATGAACACACCCTACGGAAAGGATATTATAAAAGAGTGGGTCGATGCGTTTCGCGCCGAAGGTCTTGGAATCGGATTCTACTACTCTTTAATCGATTGGCATCACCCCGATTATACAATCGACCGCGTTCATCCGCAAAGTGCAAAAACACAAGAGGAGTACGACGAGCTTAATAAAGACCGCGATATGAGTGTTTATCGCGAGTATCTAAAAAACGAAGTTCGCGAAATTCTAACCAATTACGGAAAAGTCGATATTCTTTGGCTCGACTACTCTTTCCCCGGTAAATTCGGGAAAGATCATAGCGACTGGGGTTCTGTTGAACTCATGAAAATGGTACGCGAACTACAACCCAAGATATTGGTAAACGACCGTGCCGATATAAAAGATTACGCCGGAGGTTGGGATTTTACTACTCCCGAGCAGTTTAAAGTCGAAAAATGGCCAGAGCAGGATGGAGTAAAAATTCCGTGGGAAACATGCCAAACATTTTCCGGCTCGTGGGGTTATTACCGCGACGAATACATCTGGAAAGATACAAAACAGTTGCTTGTGCTTTTAATCGAATCGGTAAGTAAAGGCGGCAACCTGCTGTTAAATGTCGGTCCAACTGCTCGCGGAACTTTCGACTCCCGCGCCGACCACGCCCTCGCCGAAATGGGAAAATGGATGAAAGTAAACGATCGGTCTATTTATGGATGCACACAGGCACCCGACCAATTTGTTGCGCCCGATAACACACTCCTAACATACAACGAAAAAACAAATCGGCTGTACATTCATCTTCTCGACTATCCGCTGCAAAATTTTCTGCTAAAAGATTATGGCGACAAAGTAAAATATGCACAGTTTTTACACGACGCCTCCGAAATCAAAATGGGCAAACCACACGGATACTGGATAAAACAGGAAACCGGTGAAAACGACATCAATTTGGTTTTGCCCGTTAACAAACCCGACGTCGAAATACCCGTTATCGAGCTGTTTCTGAAATAACACATATAATATAGTGTAAAAGGATAAACAGTACCCACAACGGTAAATACCTCCCTCCACGATTTTGCGAGCGCATCTCTTATGATGAATATTGTCCACGATTTTGCGAGCGCAGCGAAGCAATCCCGTGCCATTTTTGGGTACGTTTATTTTTATACTGGCAGCCGGGCTTTTCGTTTTACCGGTTTTGTCAACTCCCTGTTTTGTATTGCCGTGCGTGGGCTTCCTCCGTCAGCCTCCGCCGCCAAACAAAACAAGGTCGTTGCCTTCAACAGGGTGGCACTGCAATCCCTGCCAGCCTCCGCACCAAAACCCCGGTAACTATCAAGCCATTCCGCCCGCATCTAACAGTCAAGGTTTCACTTTAAGTGAAGCCTTGACTATCCATCTCCCCCCAATCGCGTTTTATCAATATTTCAAAAAAACCTTATTCAGTATATTAAACCTTGGCATATAAATTTACCCACACACGATAACTTTCGCGATAACCTTATTAATTTCAACATCAAGTCACGTGTTTTTCCTTTAGTCGAAGTGGTGCCAATAATCAAAAACCAACAATTTTTCGAGTTGGTTAATATAGAGGTAACATTAGTTTTGCTTTTTATTTATTCCGATAGGATTGTAATTCAATACGTTGTAAGACTTGGCAGTTAAATGGGTAATTTCGCATTGTAAAATG
>JAJRSD010000030.1 GCA_024278975.1 Bacteroidota bacterium | reverse complement strand
TAAGTCTCATATATTCAGCACTAAAGACAAGAAATATAAAGCCAGGCAAGAAAAAGCCTTATACTTGTCGAATTACAAAGTGAATGCAAAAAAAGCCCAACAACACATCAGAAACCATTGGTTTATTGAAAACAAAGACCACCATGTAAGGGATGTAACGTTAAGGGAGGATTATTCAAGGATTAGGGTAAAACCCGAAAATATGTCGGCACTAAGAAGTTTTGCATTAAATATTTTACGGAAAAATAAAATAGATAATATAAATAATGAACTGTAACAAAACAGCCTACAATACTACAACCTATATAGTTATCAACAATTTATTTAGAATTTAACAGCCCTGAACTACAAAGGCTTCAATTTGTTTTCAAAAGAAGATTTGACATTATTACTTACAGTTCTCAGAGGGATACCTAATATTGTAAGAATAAATCAAATGTTTGTACTATTAAAAATTCCATCTTAGTTAATATTATTTGTTTATAACGACACATTATTAATATGTTTAACGATACGTTAAAACTAATTCTCCCAAAATTAAACATTTTTACAAACAAGTTGACTAAGGTTTATTTTCTTGTATTTTTGCCAAAAATAAAGTAGATGAAGAAACTGTTTACACTTTCTGTTTTATTACTGATTTATCAGTTCGTTTTTGGTCAAAACGAAATTGGACCGGAGGGCGATAAATTAATCTGGTTTCTGCTGATTCCTGTTCCGTTTATTGTGCTGTTTTTTGTTTTTAGGCAAAAGAATAAAAAGACAGTCACAAGGCAAAAACCATTTTTTCAAAGAAATAATATTACCATTGAGATCGAAAAAGACAGACTTTATTATCCCGATTTTTTAAATCTGAAAGTAAAGAACGGAGGAAATTATGATGTTGATTTAGACAAGCCACTACTAATTCTCGATAACTTTTGGTTAAAACGAAAATTCAAATTAAAAGGGATGGATAATAGAACTTTTTATCCACTTTATCTAGAAAAAGGGAAAACTCATTCTTTGCAAATTGATATGACAAGTTTTTATTTTCATGATAAAAGACTTAAAAAGTTCCCAAAAGCAAAAATTGTTATTTACGATATAAAAGGAAAAAAACTGGGAAGTAAATCTGTTTATCTGCGTAAAACATTATTCAAATTTTAAATGAGGAGCTGGAAATTTAATCATATCGATTTTTCTACTTATCCATTTTACGATGGCGATGATTTGGGTGTTTTCTGGTCGCCCGAAAAAACAAAAATTAAAATTTGGGCACCAACTGCAAAAGTTGTTGAACTGCGTTTATATAAAGATGGACAAACCGGTAACACTTTTCATAAAACAAATTTACAACCCGCTGGGAACGGAATTTGGTCAACGGTTTTACAAGGCGACTACGAAGGGAAATTTTACACATTCAAAATAAACGATGGCGACTGGCTGGTAGAAGTTCCGGATATTTACGCCCGCTGTGTTGGGGTAAATGGTAAACGGGGAATGATTTTTAATCCCACAAAAACCAATCCTGAAAATTGGGGAAATGATAGAGGTCCGCGTTTTACAAATTTTACCGATGCAATTATTTATGAAACTCATATTCGCGATTTTTCTGTTGCCGATAATTCCGGCATTCAAAACAGAGGAAAATATTTGGGTTTTATGGAGAAAGATACGAAGACGACAAACGGAAAAACAACCGGGTTGGCTCACCTGAAAGAGCTGGGAATTACGCATGTTCATCTTTTACCTGTTTACGATTTTTTTACTGTTGACGAGGAGAAACCTCTGGAAAAATACAACTGGGGTTACGACCCTCAAAATTTCAATGCGCTGGAAGGTTCGTATTCCACAAATCCGTACGATGGAAAAGTGCGAATTTTAGAGTTCAAGAAATTAGTGAAAACACTACACAACAACAATATTGGAGTGATTTTAGATGTTGTTTATAACCATACTTTTTTTACAAAAGAGTCGGCTTTTAATCAAACTGTTCCGGGTTATTTTTACCGCCAAAATAAAGATGGAAGTTTTTCAAACGCATCGGGATGCGGAAACGAACTGGCAACCGAGCGTTCCATGGTTCGAAAATATATTATAGACTCGTTAAAATATTGGGCTTCCGAATTTCATGTCGATGGTTTCCGTTTTGATTTAATGGGGATTTACGATTTGGAGACGATGAAAATTATCCGAACCGAACTAAATAAAACTAATCCCGGACTGTTTTTATATGGCGAGGGTTGGGCAGCCGACCAAAGTCCCATGCCTGAGAATTTACGGGCTGTAAAAAATAATATTCCACAATTGCAGGGCATTGCAGGTTTTAACGACAATTTTAGAGATGCACTAAAAGGTAACCACGGCAATAAAAAAAGCAGAGGTTTTGTGAGTGGTTTAGAACTGAACGAAGAGCCAATAAAATTTGGAATCGTGGGTGGAATTAATCACCCGCAAATAAATTTTGGGTTTATTGAAACGCTAAATCATGCGTGGGCTACCGAACCAAATCAGTGTATAAATTACGTTTCGTGCCACGATAATTATACGCTTTGGGACAAGCTAAAAATGAGCCGCCCAAAAGCCAGCAACGAAGAGTTGCGAAAAATGATAAAACTTACGGGTGCGTTAATTCTTACCTCGCAGGGAGTTCCGTTTTTACACGCCGGAGCCGATTTCTGCCGAACTAAAAACGGGCATGGCAATTCGTATAAATCGCCCGATTCGGTAAATCAGATTGATTGGAACAGAAAAGAGGTGTATTCCGATGTTTTTGAATATCATAAAAAACTCATTCAACTGCGAAAAAATCACCCTGCTTTTCGGATGAAAAGTGCAGGGCAGATAATTGCCAACCTAAATTTTTGTACCCAATACGAAATGGGAGTTGTATCTTATTGTATTGATGGGAAAAGTGCTGGCGATTCGTGGGGAGATATAATTATGATTTTTAATGCTAATTCTAAATCGGTTTCAATTCCATTGCCCGAAGGAAATTACCGGATTGTTGCAAAGGGAGATGAAATAGACGAAACTGAGTTTGATGAAATTGTAGTTGACACGGTAGATGTTGAGGGTATTTCGATGACAATATTGGTTAAAAGAGAAGTGTAAAATCTCTATCTTTTCTATTGAATTTTTCAATTTCTGCTTTAAAAAATTTGACCTGCTGCAATGCAATAAATTCTCTAAAAATTTCCAGATTACTTTCTTCCTCGGTTCTGTTTAATGCCGAAATATATTCTGCTCTGTCTTCAGTAAAAATTTTAACAAGTGGCTCGTTATGATAGAGTTGAATATAATTCATCATCAATCTCGAAACACGCCCATTTCCATCCGCCCAAGGATGAATATTCACTAGATTATAGTGTAAATCTGCAGCAAGTTTTATAACATCAACTCCTTCAACAACATCTATTATTTCGTTTATTCTATTGCATAAAGTTTCCAAAAGAGCAGGGACTTTTTTTAAATCGGGAAAGTACTTTTTATCAACATAAACCTGCGTCAACCGAAGGTCACCCTTAGAAGAATCAAATTCCCCGGAAATAGTTTTTACAATTCCACCTGTATTTTTCATAGTTAAAGCAGCCACCTCTTTTAAAAACCCAACAGATATTTTTCGTTTATTTAAGGCCTGATTTTTTATAAAAAGGAAAGCATCAAAATGGTCGGTTACCATTAAATGGTCGGTTAACGGTTTCCCTTTTGCTGTAATATTACTTTCCAATAAGATTCGAGTATCATCTTCGCTCAGCGAGCAGCCTTCTATTTTAGTTGAATTATAAACAATAGAAATCATACTGAACTTTTCGTAATTGATATTCTCATTTAAGTTCAACGACAAATAATCTTTTCTGTATTTCTTAACTTTATCCCACATTTCGTATCATTCTATATTTCAATACAACAAGTTAATTTTTTAAAACACCGCCAGCAATAAATCAATATCTTTTGCCGAAATATTAAACTGTCTGCCAACATCGTGGTTCGTAAGTATTCCGTGGTAAATGTAAACACCTTTCCTAAATCCCCGCGAGCTTTTTATGTAATTATCAACCCCGCCATTTTCGCCAACGGCCAATAAAACCGGAATTAAAATATTGCTGAACGAAATTGATGCGGTTCGAGCTACCATTGCCGGAGAGTTGGGAACACAATAATGAATGACTCCATGTTTTACAAAAGTGGGTTTCGTAAAATCGGTTGGTTTCGAGGTTTCAAAACAGCCTCCCTGACTTACATTCAAATCAATTATTACCGAGCCCTCTTTCATCTGTTTTATCAAATCCTCCGAAACTTTAAATTTTGGAGTTGTACTAAAAGATGTTGCACCAATTACCACATCAGCCGAAACAAGTGCTTTTCGTAAAACCTTCGGATAAAAAACAGAGGTAAAAATACGTCGTCCAAGTTTCTCTTCCAACTTGCTCAATTCGTAAACCGATGTATCAAACACTTTTACAAAAATTCCCAATCCAAGTGCAGCTCTGGCAGCATATTCTGCCGCCGTGCTTGTGCCAATTATCACCAGTTCGGCTGGAGTTACGCCGGTAACTTCGCCAAAAAGAACTCCTTTCCCATCGCGCGATTTGCTTAAATATTCGCTGGCAATTGTTATTGAAGTTACGCCGGCAATCTGGCTCATCTGATGTACAATTGGTAAAAATCCATCCTCATTTTCGAGATATTCGAAGGCGATGGTTGTTACCTTTTTTTGCATCAGTTTCTGAATCGATTCATTACAATGTGCCTGCGTTTGAAGACTCGAAATAATCACCTGATTTCCACGAAGTGAATCAATCTCTTCGCAATTAAAAGGTGCAATTCTCAAAATAATATCACACTGAAATGTCTCCTCTTTTGTATCGACAACTGTTGCTCCGGCTTCGCGATACTCTTTATCGGAATAACTGGCAGATTTCCCTGCGTCTTTTTCAATTAAAATTTCGTGTCCGTACGAAACCAATAAATCAACGGCTTGTGGCGTTAACGGAACTCGGTATTCAACTTTCGAAAAATCAGAAGGAATGCCAATTTTAATTTTTTTCCCTTTTTTCTTTACCTCGAGCATCTCTTCCTGAGGAAGCAACATACTTTTCGATATTGAAATTTTTTCTTTAGATTGATTTGATGATACCATTTTAGATTGATTTATTAAGTCAAAAATTAGTTTCTTAATTTGCGCAACAAGTTACATTCAAAAGAGGGAAATTCAAAATTGCTCGTTTTTATTAGCTCCGATACTATACTGTTAATATTCATATTAAGTGTGAAAATATACAGGTAATCTTCACACGTGATATGAAGATTTACAGTTTTCTTTTGTATTGACAGATTGATTTACGATTTAATTTTTGCTGAAATCACTCGACTTTCATCGTCTAAAACTTCAATTTTCACTTCAATAAAATTTTCCGGAAGAAGTGATTCTATCATTTCGGGCCACTCTATAAAACAGTAACTTCCGCTATAAATATAATCTTCGTATCCCAAATCGTACGCCTCTTCAATGTCTTCAATACGGTAAAAATCGAAATGAAATAATGACGAAAAATCTGTTGTTTTATACTCATTAATTATTGCAAATGTTGGGCTTGTAACATTATCGTCAGAACCCAGACTATTGCAAATTGCCTGAATAAATGTGGTTTTTCCGGATCCCATTTTTCCATACAATGCAAAAACCCGATGGTTTGGAAACTGCCCGATTAATTTTGCAGCCACATTTTTTAATCCTTCAACTGAACTGATTTTTTCTGAAAACATTTTTGAAAAGTTTTTGCAATAATATTTAGCGCCGTAAAATACGATAAAAATCAGTAAAAAAGGATCGATTTCGGGAATGAAAGTTTCGGTAAAATATATTAGTTTTGTATCAACTAAATTGAAAATAGAAATTTAAAAATTATCGATATGAATATTCCTGCTGATTTAAAATATACGCAAGACCACGAGTGGATTCGCGTTGAAGGAGACATTGCTACTGTTGGTGTTACCGATTTTGCCCAGGGCGAATTGGGTGATGTAGTTTTTGTTGAAATTGAAACCGAAGGTGAAGAACTTGACAAAGGTGAAACTTTTGGCACAGTGGAAGCTGTTAAAACTGTTTCGGATTTGTTTATGCCGATAGGTGGCGAGGTCGCCAAAGTTAACGAAGCACTTTTAGACGAACCGGAGTTGGTAAACAAAGACCCTTATGAAAAAGGGTGGATGATTAAGATTAAAATTGCTGATGCTGCTGAGTTGGAAGGATTGATTTCTGCCGAAGAGTATCAAAAATTATTGGAAGCATAAAATATTTCGAGTAAAATTATTTGGGTACAGCATTTTATTGTACCCTTTTTTTTGCAAAAAACTGACTTGACAATTGATAATATGCTCAAACCAAATAGCTTTTTCGTAATCCAGTTTAATATATATTTGTTGAAAATAGAAAAAGAATGATACAACTAAAAGAGAGAACCCGGAGTATTTTGCTATTTATTGGATTCCTATTTATTATTTTTTTATTGTGGTATTTTAGTACAATTGTTGCTTACATTTTAATTTCTGTTGTACTATCTTTTATAGGCAAACCACTTGCACGACGGCTTGCATCGTTCAAATACAAAAAATTCAAAATTTCGAAAGGCGTTGCTGCATTTTTCACTCTTGCAACTCTTTGGATTGTTTTTATATCATTTCTGAATTTTATCATACCCCTGTTAATTAAAGAGTTAAACATTTTAACACAAGTCGATTACGAAGCTGTTCTGGATTCAATGGAAGAGCCGATAATTAATTTTTTACAGTTTTTCAGTAAAGACCCCGTGATTTTTGAGAACCAATCTTTTATGGATGTTGTAACTGCAAACATTGCCGACAAAATAGATTTTTCGCAAATCTCAGATTTGTTTGCCGTAATAACATCAACAATTGGCGAACTGTTAATCGGATTCTTTTCGGTATCGTTTATTACCTTTTTCTTTTTAAAAGAAGAGAACATGTTTCGCGAGGTAATCATTCTTTTAGTTCCAACTAACTACGAAACTAAAGTTGCTCATATTTTTGATTCGATTTCGTATCTTTTACGAAGGTATTTTATTGGATTAGTTTTCGAAGTTGCTATGGTAATGTTGCTTGTTACAATCGGGCTTACAATTGTGGGTATTGCTTTTGAACACGCAGTAGTAATTGGTCTTTTTTGCGGAATGTTTAATGTGATTCCGTATCTGGGACCGTGGATGGGCGCTGCAGTTGGCCTGCTAATTGGTGCATCACTAAATATAGATGCCGATTTTATGTGCCACACATTTCCTCTTTTAGGATGGATGGTTTTAGTATTTGGCACGGTTCAAATTATTGATAATATATTGTTTCAGCCGCTTATATATTCAAGTAGTGTAAAAGCGCATCCGCTTGAAATTTTTTTAGTGATAATAACAGCGGGTAGCCTGGCCGGTATTCTTGGAATGATTCTCGCAATTCCGGTTTATACAATATTACGAGTAATTGCAAAGGAGTTTTTGGATAACATGAAAATTGTAAAAAACTTACCGAAAACCTAAAAAGAGGTTAACCAGATTAATTCCATTTTACACTTATTTTCTTAATCCCAATAATAATTGCCAGAATAATTATTCCCAAAAAGATATTGTAATTGAAGCGTATTTAATGACACTAAACATACTTGTAACTTTTACAATAGATGTTGAAATATCGGGATATTGGTTAAGCATAAAAATAACTCCTGTATTTTCAGAATAATCGGCAATGCCGCTAATAACTGGAAAAATACAAATGTAAATAAATGGGTTTCTGAATTGCTGCAATTTGTTTAAAAGAAATGCAATTAGTAAACAACTGCTTATTGTAAAAAGCAGCGGATAAACCATGTCAGCCGGAATTTGAATATATAAATAATTGTACCGTCCCTCTTCGCCAAGAGTTCTAAACAGTGTATTTACATATTCGAAATCGTAACCGCCGGGCATTAAATCCAGAATTTTCATTCCGGAGGTAAACTGAATTACTTTTGGCATTGTTATAATAGGCATAATCATAAACGAAATACCTGTAACAACGATCAGAAATAAAACTCTTTTTCCGCTACTGTTTCTTAATATTAATTCCTTCATACAATAATAATTATTTACCCCAAAGATATTGATATCAAACATATAATTTATGTATACTTTTAAAAACTCATTTCTTTTGTATATTTTTAAAAAATAAAAACTAAACCAATGAATAGATTATTCACTTTTACATTCACTATCTTTTTCGCATTTATAGTTTTAATTTCCAACGCCCAGTATCGTGCTGAGGTTTCGTTTAATAACAATTGGTTATTTACCGGAGGCTCTGTTTCTGGTGAAACTATCAACAAAACAGTTACAACTCCGCATACCTGGAATGCAACCGATGCACAGGAAGGAATCGCGTATTACAGAGGCGAAGGAATATACCAGAAATCTTTTACGCCCAACGATAGCTGGAGTGGCAAACGTATTTTCATACGTTTCGAAGGAGTGATGACAATTGCGCAGGTTTATTTAAACAACGAACTACTTGGCAAACACCGCGGTGGCTACTCGGCTTTTGTTTTCGAACTCACGGAAAAACTAAAATTTGGCCGGAAAAATATTTTAAAAGTAATAGCCAACAACGAATATGCTTTGGAGGTACTTCCACTATTTGGCGATTTTAATATTTATGGCGGAATCTATCGCCCGGTGAGTTTGATTATCACATCGCCGGTTTGTATTAGTCCGCTCGATTATGCATCGCCCGGAATATATTTGAAACAGACGAATGTTTCGGAATCGTCGGCAGATGTTGAAGTAAAAGTTAAAATCTCGAATGCTGCTGAACAAACTGAGAAAATAAATATAACCACCACTGTTTTTGATGCTGACAGAAATATTGTTCAAACTAAAAACAATAATTTTCTGGCTGAATTGGGTGAAAGTACATTCTCAAATTCATTTTCAATTAAAAATCCAGAACTCTGGAATGGTAAAAAGGATGCATATTTATACAGTGTAAATGTTGAATTAAAACAGAATGGGAAGATTATCGACAGCAAAACCGAGCCACTCGGATTACGCTATTTTAGAGTTGACCCCAACGAAGGTTTTTTCCTTAACGGCAATCATCTACCGTTGCATGGTGTTAGTCGGCATCAGGACAGGTTAAACAAAGGTTCTGCCATATCTGTCAGCGACCATAAACAAGACATGGAAATTATGCTCGAAATGGGTATAAACTCGTTGCGGCTTGCACATTACCAGCACTCCGAAACAATTTACGACCTTTCCGATACTGCCGGAATTGTGGTTTGGGCAGAAATTCCCTGGGTTGGCGGGCCCGGTGGTTTTATTGGCGAGTCGAATGGTTACGAACCCACCGAAGCATTTCATAATAATGCAAAGCAACAGTTACGCGAACTTATCAGGCAAAATTTTAACCACCCGTCAATTATTTTCTGGAGTATTTTTAACGAGATTCAAAATCCCGACGATGAAAGTCCGGTTGATTTTATAAACGAGCTTAATGATTTGGCAAAGTCGGAAGACCCGTCGCGGTTAACAGTTGGGGCAAGTATGATAGAACCAGAGGAGAATATTCACGATATTACCGATGCAATTGCGTGGAACAGATATTTTGGGTGGTACTACGATCAGCCCAAAGATATTGGTATTTTTTTGGATGAGACACACAAAAAATATCCTGATTTATGTATTGGAATTAGTGAATATGGAGCGGGTGGCAGTATTTTTCAGCACACTCAAAAATTAAAACGTCCCAATCCTTTTGGCTCGCCGCACCCCGAGGAGTGGCAGAGTTTTTATCACGAAGAACATCTGAAAGCTTTTAATGCCCGCCCATTTGTGTGGGGAACTTTTTTGTGGAATATGTTCGACTTTGGATCTCATTTTCGTCGAGAGGGCGACCATTTTGGAATTAACGATAAAGGACTGGTAACATTCGATCGTAAAATTAAAAAGGATGCATTCTACTTTTTTAAAGCCAACTGGAGCGAAGAACCGGTTTTATATATTACTTCAAAACGTCATATTTTCAGGTACGACAATGAAACTTCTGTAAAAGTTTATACCAACCTTAAATCGGTTACACTTTCGGTAAACGGAGAAGTTGTTGGCACGCAATCACCCAAAGATGGGATTGTGGTTTGGAACAAAATTGTTTTGAATGAAGGTAATAATGGAATTAAAGTTGAAGGTAATTTAAACGGAGAATTACTGACAGACAACTGTGTTTGGGTTTTAGACACTGCCTTTGGAACCGGACAAATTGCAAAAATATACGACGCACTTCAACACTTGAATTTTATGCTGATTGTTGTATTCCTTTTTATTGTTTGGTTGTGGTCGGTTGTTTGGCAACGAAAAAAGAAAATAGTTAAATGGAAACGAATTATCTCTAAAATATCTTTCTTCGTTTTGGTTTTTGTTGAGTTGATTTTAATTCTCATAAAAATATTTGTTGGGTCGCGGTTGGGATAATTTAATTTTCAAACTAAATAAATTATTGGATAAGGGAATTACAAATTAAACATTAAAACAACTAAACTTTAAGAGATGAAAACCATAAAATCTGTAGTTGCAAAAATTATTGCTCTGCTCTTAATCGTCCTGTTTACTAACTGTTCAGCACAAAAAAACGATGTGTATAATAGTTTAATGGAGTTCACTAACACCATAAAAGTAATTAACACACACGAGCACCAGCGCACTCCATCGGAGCTCGAATATTCGAAATATAATTTTTGGACTTTACTGCATAAATCATATTTAGTTGCAGATGTAAATTCGGTAGGCACAAAGAATTTAACCGTTGAAATTATAAATAAAAGTTCGCTCGACGAAATGTGGAATATGTTTGGGGAGCAGCTAAACTACACCGCGAATACAAGTTATTATAAGCATTTTTTAGAGGGCATAAAAAAATGCTACAACTACAACGAACCTGTTTTTACAAAAGAAGGAATTGAGTTGCTGTCGAAACAAATAGCTGCAAAATATCAAAATTACGAAAGCTGGTTCGACGAGTGTTTCCATAAATTCAATTTCGAAACAATGTTTCTCGACCAATATTGGGCACCACATAATTTCGATATCGACAAAAAGCATTTCACACTTATATTTCAGGCTAATAAACTTATTTATGACATTGGTCCCGGGAAATTAGTTTACACCGAACAAAACTCTGATTTTAATGAATTTGCAAAAATTACAGGTGTCGAAAAGATAAATACTCTGAATGATTATCTGGCTTTTACAGATTTTATGATTCAACGTGCAAAACAAAATGGTGCAGTTGGTATTAAAAATTCCATGGCTTACGGACGCTCGCTTGATTATGAAAATGTTTCGAGAGATAGAGCAAAAGAACTGTTTAATAAATCACCTGAGATAAATAAGGCAGAAGAGAAAGAGTTACAAGATTTTTTACTACACTATATTTTAGATAAAGCTGCCGAGAATAATCTGCCGGTTCAAATTCACACCGGTTATCTTGCCGGCAACGGAAACCAGTTAGAAAATGGCAAACCAACCAAATTAAACAACCTATTTCTTTTACATCCCAATACAAAATTCGATATATTCCATGGAGGTTTTCCCTGGACAGGCGAGTTTGTTGCATTGGGGAAAATGTTCCCAAATGTTTATCTCAATTTGGTCTGGTTGCCACAAATATCGAAACAACGTGCCATTGTAACTTTCGACGAAATGCTGGACTGTGTGCCTTATAATAAATTCTTTTGGGGTGGCGACTGCCATTTAATAGAAGAAGCTGTTGGCTCGCTCGAATTTGGCAAGCAGGTAGTTTGCGAAGTTTTAGCAAAACGAATTGAAAACGAACAAATGAATGATGAAACTGCCAGGAAAATAATTCGTGCAGTTTTTAGCGAAAATGCAATCAAATTGTATCAATTAGATGAATAATTCAGTTATGTTTACAATAGAATTATTCTACATTAAGTATAAAAACATGTTATGCAACATGTTTTTATTGCTCTATTTTAAACTAATCTTTAGTTCAAAATAAAAAAGACAAACCCATTATAACAATAAAAGATTACTATTGTTTACAGAGTAAAAACTTTATTTTCACTAATAAAATTAGAGGTTATAAATCAATTATTTACAACAATCTATTTATTTGAATAAATAGATTATAACTACAAAAAACCTTGCCACTCCAATTTAACCTGTACTATCTTCAACTATAGACTCCGGTTTTAAAATTTGAAGGTTTCATAAGAATATATAATTTAGGGCACAATAGACTATTTCTAACGGAGTAATTAATTCTTCAAAAGAAAAATTATTTATGGATAAAAATACACGTAGAAAATTTATGAAAACGCTGGGAGCATCAATTGGTGCTGCCGGTATTATTGGCAGTTCCAGCCTTTTAAGTTCATGCAATAAAGTGGAAACCGTTGCTGGCGACAAAATCACACTTTTAACATCAAGTGGCGAGCTGGTAGAGGTTGACAAAGCAATGCTGAAACCTGCCGACATGCCCTCGTTATCGGAAAACCAAAAGCGAGGCAGAGAAGGATTACCCGGAAAAAGCTGGGTTATGGTAATCGACCTTGCTAAGTGTCGCAACGCGCGGGAATGTATGAAAGCATGCCAAAACCATCATCAACTCCGACCAGAGCAACATCACATTAATGTATTGCAGATGCAGGATACTGAGGACACAGCTCCGTATTACATGCCAAAACCTTGTAAGCATTGCGATAATCCGCCATGTACAAAAGTTTGCCCTGTAAATGCTACGTTTAAACGCGACGATGGAATTGTTCTAATCGATAACGAACGTTGTATCGGATGCCGTTTTTGTGTGGCTGCCTGTCCATATTCTGCAAGAGTGTTCCATTGGTTCGAGCCGCGCGATGCAGAAAAATATGAAGGTGTAGCTTATAATATTGAGTGTAATGTTCCACAAAAAAAAGGAACAATATCGAAATGTTTGTTTAGTGCCGACCGATTACGTGACGATAAGTTGCCAACCTGTGTTTCGGCGTGCCCCAACGGTGTTTATTGGTTTGGCGATAGAAACGAAGATGCTGTTACCAATGGAACTACCAAAGAGACTGTTAGTTTCAGTAAACTTGTAAAAGACAATGCTGCTTATACTTTAATGGCCGAGCTGGGAACGAAACCACGCGTTTATTATTTGCCTCCAAAAGACAGAACTTCTCCTTTTCAGGGAAATATTGAAGAACACCATTCTTAAATCAAAAAAATAATGGAAATGAACAAAATTGAATCTCCGGAAGAATCGAGAAAGTTACTAGACAAAATAGTATTTGATTTAACACGGTCGATTGTAAAAAAAGATGAGCTAACCAGGTTTTGGTTTTTCATTTTAATAGTGTTTGCCGGTGTTGGACTTTGGGGCTGGGCAATCCAAATCGATCAGGGACTTGGTGTAACCGGAATGCGCGATTACGTTTCGTGGGGAATGTATATTGCCAACTTCGTGTTTTTTGTGGCATTTAGTCTCGTTGGTTTTTTAATTAGCTCTGCAATGCATTTGCTAAATATTCATTGGGTAAAACCAATTTCGCGCGTTGCCGAACAAGTTGCAATTGCCGGAGTAGCACTGGCAGGTATTATTATTGTAATGGACATGGGACGCCCCGACCGGCTTCTAAATGTATTTTTACACGGAAGATTTGCATCGCCAATAGTTTGGGACTTAACAGTTGTAACCACGTATCTTACAATTTCGGTTTTACTGTTTTATATTCCGCTAATTCCCGATTTGGCTCTGCTTCGCGACCGGCTGGGAGATGAAGTACCAAAATGGAAAATGAAAATATACACCATTCTATCGCTGGGTTGGAAAGGAAATGCAAAGCAATATAAAACTGTTTATCATGCAATGCGTGTATTAATGATACTGATTGTTCCGGTTGGATTATCAATCCACACGGTTACTTCGTGGCTGTTTGCAGCAACACTTCGCGCAGGTTGGGACACTACCATATTTGGTCCTTATTTTGTAGCAGGTGCTTTCGTAGCCGGTGTTGCAGCAGTTATAATATTAATGTACATTTACCGTATTCGCCATGGATTACAAGAATATTTCGAGGATATCCATTTCGATAAAATGGCAAAATTACTGGTTTTTGTATCCCTCGTTTATCTCTATTTTAATGTAAACGAATTTTTGGTTCCCGGTTATAAAATGAAAACTGCCGAAGGAATTCATCTATCAAATATTTTTAGCGGAGGTTATTCTCTTATGTTTTGGTCGGTGCAAATATCAGGACTAATTCTTCCAACAATTTTATTGCTGTTTAAATTTTTCAGGAAACCACTTTCACTGGTAATTATATCGGTGGTTGTTTTAGCAACTGCATGGTTAAAACGATTTATTATTGTAATACCAACTATGGAACATCCGTTTTTGCCAATTCAGAATGTGCCCGAAAATTTCCATCATTACGCACCAACAAGTATTGAAATAATGATTACACTATTCTCCTTTTGTGCTGCTATTCTAATTATCTCAGTTCTTGCAAAGTTTTTCCCGGTTATCACAATTTGGGAATATGCAGAAGAGAAAGGAATCGATAAAAAATATCTTTCAGAACAACCTAAAAACTAATAATTATGATTAAGAAATTAACACTATTAATTGTAGTCATCCTGTTTTTGTCAGCACAACAGGGAATTAGTCAGGAATGGTTGGTTCCGGCTGACAAACAAAGCATTGAAAATCCGTCGGATTACAATCTCGAGAATGTAAAAAAAGGGAAAGACCTTTATATGACGAATTGTAAATCGTGCCACGGCGATGCAGGTAAAAATAATTCGCTGGCACTGGTTCCGCTACCTCCCGATATTGCTTCAGAAACAATGCAAGCTAACAGCGAGGGAAGTTTGTTTTATAAATTATCAAACGGAAAAGGTTTAATGCCGGCATTTGAAACTACACTTCCTGAAGCAGACAGATGGTTGCTGGTAAATTATATAATGAACTACAGCCCCGACAACACACCGGTTTGGGTTGATTTACCCCCTGTAAAAGCAAGGTTAAAAGCAACGGTTAATACGGTTAATAGATTAGTCGAAATTTTTGCTGAGGCTGAAAATAAAACCGGTAATTATTCGAATCTTACAGAAACACCCGTTAATGTTTGTGTCGAAAGAGCTTTTGGAAATCTTCCAATCGGACAGGTTTTAACCGATAACGAGGGAAATGCCGAATTCAGTATTCCTGAAAATATTATTGGCGACGAGGAGGGATTTGTAACCGTTGTTGTTTCGCTGGGAGAAGACTTCGAAGCAAAAAAAGTAACGGTCGAAAAATTAAAAATCGGGATACCAAAAGAGACACCTAAACTTATCAAGAAAGGAGTCATCTGGTCGACAAACGAAAATATTCCAATGTGGATGTTACTCTCGTATCTTGGCGCAGTAGGTGGAGCTTGGTTGGCAATAATTTATGTTGTTTTCCAAATAGTAAAAATCAGAAGATTAAGTAAAGAGTAATAATTATTGTGAATGAATATTTTTTACTTGTTGATAGGAGTGAGTTTACTGGTTGCCCTAATTTTTCTCGGGGCATTTATCTGGGCAGTCCGTTCAGGGCAGTTTGATGATAATGAAACTCCATCGATAAGGATTTTATTCGACGATGAACCGATTATAGATAAAGAGAGCGATACTAATAAAGAAGAAATAAAATAACAGCGATACTTATGGAAAATCAGAAATTTTATTACGACAACAAAATTGTAAAACTATTTATTCTTGCAACCATTTTATGGGGAGTTGTTGGAGTAATAGTTGGCTTGCTGATTGCGCTTCAGCTTGCGTTTCCAATTTTTAATCTCGATTTGCAGTTTACAACATTCGGGAGAATGCGGCCGCTTCATACAAATGCCATTATTTTTGCTTTTGTTGGAAATGCCATTTTTGCCGGAGTTTATTATTCGTTGCAAAAACTGCTTAAAGCACGAATGTTTAACGACGTATTGAGTAAGATACATTTTTGGGGATGGCAATTAGTAATTGTACTTGCTGCCGTTACTTTCACGCTGGGTATCTCTACATCGAAAGAGTATGCCGAACTGGAGTGGCCAATTGATATTCTTATAACTATTGTTTGGGTAGTTTTTGGGTGGAATATGATTGGAACTATTGTTAAACGACGGGTTCAACATATTTATGCTGCCATCTGGTGGTATCTTGCCACTTTCCTCGGTGTTGCAATGTTACACGTGGTAAATTCGCTGGCACTACCAATTTCGTTAACAAAAAGTTATTCGATTTATGCCGGAGCGCAAGACGCAGTTGTACAGTGGTGGTACGGACACAATGCAGTTGCATTTTTCCTCACAACTCCATTTCTTGGGTTGATGTACTACTACCTTCCTAAAGCTGCAAACCGTCCAATTTATTCATATAAATTATCGATTATCCATTTTTGGTCACTCATATTTCTATATATGTGGGCAGGGCCGCACCATCTGTTATATCAGGCATTGCCAGATTGGGCGCAAGCACTCGGCGTAACTTTCTCGATAATGCTTATTGCTCCTTCGTGGGGTGGAATGATAAATGGGTTCTTAACTTTGAGAGGTGCCTGGGATAAAGTTCGCGACAGTGCTGTATTGAAATTCTTTGTTGTGGCAATTACTGCTTATGGAATGTCAACTTTCGAAGGTCCGATGATGTCGTTAAAGTTTGTAAATCAGCTCACTCACTTTACCGACTGGACTATTGCACACGTTCATATTGCAGGAATGGGATGGAATGCAGGTTTAATTTTTGGTATGCTTTACTGGCTTGTTCCACGACTGTTCAAAACAAAACTGTTCTCCGAGAAATTGGCAAACTTACATTTCTGGATAGCCACACTTGCCATCTTAATATATGCAATTCCTCTTTATTGGGCAGCCGTTACACAATGGTTAATGTGGCACGAATATACTCCTGAAGGATTTTTAGCATATCCAAACTTCCTCGAAACTCTTACGCAGATATTACCAATGTACACAGTCAGAATTATTGGCGGTACTCTGTTCCTAATCGGATTCCTGATTATGGTATATAATCTGTATAAAACAATGGCTGCCGGCACAGTAGAAGATAACGAAGCTGCTGAAGCTCCTGCACTTGTTTTACAAGGGAAAAGAAATCCGATGCAGGAAACTGTTCACCGTTGGATGGAGAGAAGAGCGGTACGTTTCTCAATTTGGGTATTTATTGCCCTTGCAATTGGCGGTGCAGTAGAAATTCTTCCAATGATTTTCATAAAATCAAATATTCCTACAATCGAATCGGTAAAACCATATACACCGCTCGAGTTGGAAGGAAGAGATATTTATGTACAAGAAGGTTGCCACACATGCCATTCGCAGGTAATACGACCTTTCCGTTGGGAAACCGATCGCTACGGTGAATATTCAAAAATTGGCGAATTTGTTTACGATCATCCATATCAATGGGGATCTCGCAGAACCGGACCTGATTTAGCCCGCGCCGGTTTTATGGGTGGCCCGATGTATAAAAATGCAGCATGGCATTACAACCATTTTATGGATCCTCAAAAAATGAATGAGCAATCGATAATGCCAAAATACGACTGGTTTGCACGGAAAGATATTAATCTGGAGATGACACCTAAAAAGATAAGGGCAATGCAGACTTTGGGTGTTCCGTATCCCGAAGGTTTTGACGAAATTGCAGTTGACGATTTAATGAAACAAGCACAGAAAATTGTAGCTGATTTAAAAGAGTCGAATATTGAAATTGAACCAACAAAAGAGATGGTTGCAATGATTGCTTATATGCACAAACTGGGAAGAGACATTGCTCCGCCACCAGTTGAAATTGCCGAGACAGAAGTTCCACAAAAGGAAGTAACGCTTTTAACGGGAGAAGATGATTTGGAAGCTGCCGCTAAAATTTTTACTACAACTTGTGTTGCTTGTCATGGTGCTGATGGAAAAGGTATTGCAACATTCCCAAATTTAACAGACGATGAATGGTTGAAAGGAAACTCTCCATCTCAGGTTTTTAACTCTATATCAAATGGAAATATCTCGAAAGGAATGATTCCATACAAAGACCTGTTATCGGAGAAACAAATTACGCAGCTAACCAGTTATGTATTAATAACACTACAAAAATGAAGATTGTAAGTAATATGTTACAAAACATCGAAGGCATCCAAATATATTATATAATTGGATTGCTAATATTTTTCACTCTGTTCATAATAATTCTGGTTCGAACAATGCGACAACCAAATAGTGAAATGAATGAAATAAAGAATTCGATTTTAGATGACAATAATTCAGAAGAAACAATAACATCATAACTTTTAAAAATTAAAAAATGGCTAAAGAAAATAATCAAATAAATCCGGATGATAAAAATTTAATGGATCATGATTATGATGGAATTCATGAATTAGACAATCCGCCACCCCGTTGGATTATGGCAATTTTTTACATTACAATTACCTTTGCAATATTATATGCAGCTAATTATTTTTGGCTTGGCGTTGGCGATTCACAGGATGAAGAGTACGCGAATAAATCGCTTAAACATGACCAAAAATATCAAATAGCTAATATGTCGTCAGACGATTTGGTGTTGCTTACCGATGCATCATCAATAGAAGAGGGAAAAGTAATTTATAATGAAATGAACTGTTTTGCCTGCCATGGAATGAATGGCGAAGGAAATGCAATCGGACCAAATCTTACTGACGATTATTGGATTCATGGATGTGATTTTAAGAGTGTTTTCAGTATGGTAAAAAATGGTAATCCGGCAAAAGGTATGACAGCTTTTAAGGGTCAAATTAGCGACGCGAAAATACAAAAAGTGGTAAGTTATATTACAACTTTACAAGGAACAAATCCGGCAAATGCCAAAAATCCTCAGGGAGAAAAATGCGAGTAGAGAAGCCCCTCCAAACCTCCCTAAAAGGGAGGATAAAGAAAAAGAAGATATAGAATCAAATTAATTATTATTATTAAAATTAAGAGTCTTTTTGGGTTACAGAGGGCTCTATTTCATTATGTCGGAAAAAGATATTTCTTTTAGAGATCGCCCAATAAATATGGACGAAAAAGGTGCCCGAAAATGGGTTTATGCTAAAAAACCAAAAGGAAAATGGTACACACGCCGAACTGTTTTTAGCTGGTTTGCACTGCTGTTTTTTATTGGCGCACCGTTTATTAAAGTTAATGGAAACCCGTTTATATTACTCGATATTGCCAGTAGAAAATTTATAATATTTGGAGCAATATTTTGGGCGCAAGACACATTTATTCTGGCAATGTTAATGCTATCGTTTGTTATTTTTATTGTACTGTTTACCGTTACTTTTGGTAGGATTTGGTGTGGGTGGGCATGTCCTCAAACCATTTTTCTGGAAATGGTATTCCGTAAAATAGAATTCTTAATTGAAGGCGATTACAAAAAGCGATATAAATTAGACAGCGGTCCGTGGACAACTGAAAAGGTGATTAAAAAAACTATCAAACATTCTATTTTTATTCTGATTTCTATTGTCATGACCAATACTTTTTTGCTTTGGTTTATTGGTCCCGAAAAATTATTCGAATTGATAAAGGAACCAATAAATGAAAATGTTTCGGGATTTGCAATTATGCTGGCAATCTCCGGGTTCTTCTACTGGGTGTACTCATTTTTTCGCGAGCAAATATGTACAATGGTTTGTCCGTACGGGAGAATGCAGGGAGTACTTCTCGACTCGAAATCTATTGTGGTTAGCTACGATTATAATCGCGGCGAACCCCGTGGAACAAAACAAACCGGCGACTGTATAGATTGCAGACAGTGCGTTTCTGTTTGTCCAACCGGAATTGATATCCGTAATGGAATTCAACTGGAATGTATTAACTGCACTGCTTGTATCGACCAATGCAATTCGGTAATGAAATCGGTGAAAAAACCCAGCGGCTTAATTAGGTTCGACTCGGAATATGGAATTCAAAATGGTAATAAATCTATTTGGAGTACACGGAATCGTGCGTATTCGGTAGTTCTGCTCATAATATTTTCGTTTTTTATTTACACGTTATTCTCGCGCCCGGCAATAGAAACAACCATTTTACGAACTCCGGGTTTACTTTATCAGCAAAACGACGACAACACAATTTCCAATGTTTATAATATAAAAATTGTAAACAAAACACACGACGAAATGCAGTTGAAAATAAAACTTATTTCGCAGGATGGTGTTATTAGAATGGCTGGAAACTCGATGTCTGTAAAAGACCAAAGTATGTTTGAATCCACATTTTTGCTGTTTATTCAGAATGATGAAATAAAAAGTGATAAAACTGAAATTGAATTTGGGATTTACAGTAACGATGAATTAATTGAAACTTATAAAACAACTTTTGTTGCACCGTAGTTTTGCGTTAATTTATTAAATTGCCAATTCGTGGTTTAGGGATTATGAAGAAATAACATGACTGGAATTGACGAAGTTATTTTGTGCGATAACAAGGCAAAAAACACAGGCATAGCATAGATACGGCGAGGCTTTTTAACGAAGTTAGCGTGCAAAAGAACGAGTCAAAACGGTTAGGTTATTCCTTCACAATCCCTTAGCTTTGTTACAGTGAAAGTCAGACTGAGAGTTTACTTAATTTTTATTAAGAAGAATGAGTAGATAACAGAGAGATTCTGAAATAAATTCAGAATGACGTTCTAAGTAATATTATTTGTGTAAAACGCAGGGTGTTTAAAAATAAAAAACAAAATCTGCAATTGGTGGTCAAGTCGAAATCTGTAATTCATAAAAAGAGTAAAACATGAAATTTAATTGGGGAACGGGTATTTTTATTTTTATGACACTATTTCTATTGGCAGCAGCCGGATTTATATTTTTTGCTTCGCAACAAACCATAAATCTGGTTCATAAAGATTATTATGAGAAAGGTGTAAATTATACAAAAAAAATGGAAGTTGATGCACGTTCGGCAAAATACAGAGATGCATTTAAAATTAGTAATACCGACAAATATCTGGTTGTCGAAATTGAAAAGTCGTTGTCGGCAAAAATAGATTCGGGAAACCTGATTTTATTCAGACCATCCGATTCTAACCAAGATATTCTTAGGCCGGTAGAACGCCAGACTTCAGTTTTAAATTTTCGTAAAGAAGATTTGCTTAAAGGACGGTATATTCTAAAATTCTATTGGTATTCCGATGGATTAAAATATGGGGTTCAACGCGCGGTAAATGTTCAATAATTTTCTCTATTTTTACTTCATATTTTTTATTAAACTTTTGTTCATTTAAAATTTATTTGATGGCTATCCTAATTTCAGCTTTAGTTTTAGGTTTGATGGGCAGTTTCCATTGCGCCGGAATGTGTGGTCCAATCGCAATTGCACTGCCGCTGCACGGAAATACTGTGCCACAGAAAATATACGGTGGTGCACTCTATAATTTTGGCAGAACAATAACTTACGGAGTTATGGGAGCAATTTTCGGGTTGCTCGGGCAAGGTGTCGAAATGATTGGAGTTCAACAGAAAATATCGGTAATAATGGGAGTTCTGATGATTGTCTCAGTACTTTTTCCGGCACTATTTAAAAACCAATATAGTATGGAAAAAAGTTGGTTTTCGTTTGTAAGCAAACTTAAAAAAACGATTGGGCAAATGTTTTCAATCCGTTCGTATTCTAGTCTGTTTTTAATTGGTCTGCTAAACGGACTGTTACCTTGCGGATTGGTTTATATGGCAATTGCCGGAGCAATTGGAACCGGCGACGTAATACTTGGCACTTTTTATATGATACTGTTTGGGCTGGGAACAATTCCAATGATGCTCTCTATTTCGTTGGCAGGAAATGTGCTGGGTTTTGCCGTGCGGAATAAAATAAATAAGTTAATCCCTGTGCTTGTGGTAGTGGTGGGTCTGTTTTTTATTCTTCGTGGATTAAGTTTGGGCATTCCATATTTAAGCCCACCAAAAGAGAAAATTGAGATGAAATTCGAAAAGAGCCTTGATAAAAATACCGCAGAATTGTACAAAGAATCGAAAGGCGATTGTTGCTCTAACGATAAATAGTGTTGCTTTTATATTAAAAATTTGTTATTTTTAACAAACTTTTAATATAAATGAACTACGTAGAATTTGAAAGAGCCTTAAAAATATTTCCGGTATTTTCAATTAAAGACATTCGGAAATGGTATTCAGACTTCAATAGCCGTAGGTTAGTGGAATGGCAAAAAAAGAGTTATATTGTTAAGATCAGGAGAGGTTATTACTGCTTTAGTGAACGAGAACGGGGAGAACGTTTTATTTTTTTCGCAGCCAATAAAATTTATTCTCCCTCATATATCTCATTACAAAGTGCATTAACATGGTACAACTTAATACCGGAGGGGGTTTTTATAACCTCATCGGTTACAACAAAAAACACTGCCGGTTACGATACAGCAATTGGGAACTTTGAATATAAGCACCTTAGGCCAGACCTTTTCTTTGGATACAAATTAGTAACAAACAGTAACTTTACATTTAAAATTGCTGAACCTGAGAAAGTAATTCTTGATTATTTTTATCTAAACCCAATTAACCATATTGAAGAAATAGAAGAGATCAGGTTTAACGAAATATTGATAAATGAACAAATCAATCTCGACAAATTGAAACAATACCAAAATATTTTCAATTCAAAAATACTAGACAAACGAATAAAAATGTTTTTAAAAGTAATCAATGCTTAAATGCTTAGTTTAAAAGAGATAAAACCATATTACCCTGAATTATTGCATGATTATGAGAGATTCATTATCAGAGAGTATTTACAATATAAAATATTAGAGATAATATTTGAAAGCCCTTTTGAAAATAAGTTGTCATTTTTGGGTGGAACCTGTTTACGTATTGTGCATAACAGCAACAGGTTTTCAGAAGATTTAGACTTTGACAACTTTGGGCTTACAACCAATGATTTCAATGGCATTTCGGATATAGTAAAAGCTGAACTCGAAAAATTAGGATATAAGATTGAAATTCGCAATGTTAAAAAGGGAGCATATCACTGCTATATTAGATTCCCGGAAATTCTTTTTCTTGAAGGACTATCCAATCATAAGGAAGAAGAAATACTGATCCGGCTTGATTCGGAAGCACATTTCTTCGACTACAAACCGGAGCAGCCATTTTTGAATAAGTTTGATGTTTTCACCCAAATCAATACAACTCCAAAAGATATTTTACTTGCTCAAAAATTTTATGCTTTAGTCAAAAGAAAAAGAAATAAAGGAAGAGATTTTTTTGATATTGTGTACCTGCTTGGACAAGGACAAATTCCTAACTATGATTATCTGGATTTAAAATTAGGAATTAACACTCCTAATATATTACGAGAACGCATTATCAATAAATGCTCTGAATTAGACATGAACGATATGGCGCAAGATGTAAAACCATTCCTGTTTAACAAAAACGATGTAAAAAAAGTTCTTTTATTTCCTCAGTATATTAAACAGGTTAAACTGGGCTAAAAAAAACCGATTGAAAATAGTACTCTAATATATTTATGAATAATACGAAAAACAATATTTGCGTTCATTGTGGTGCCGACTGCGGGAAAAATCCGGTAATATGGAATGATATGCTTTTTTGCTGTAATGGCTGCAAAACGGTTTATCAACTGCTAAACGAAAACAAACTTTATAACTACTACGATTTAGAAGATACCCCTGGAATTAAGCTGGAAACTACCACGGAGTTTGGAAATAAATATGCATTTCTTGATAACGATGATGTAAAAGAGAAACTCATTCTTTTTAGGGAAGGCGGACTCTCGAAAGTAAAATTTTACATCCCTGTAATTCACTGTGCATCGTGTATTTGGCTACTCGAAAATTTACACACACTAAATAAGGCGGTAAAACATTCGTTTGTAAATTTTACAAAAAAAGAGGTCGATATTACTTTTTCCGAGTCGCAACTGAGTTTAAGACAGTTGGTTGAGTTGCTATCATCGTTGCATTATATTCCCGACCTTTCCATGAGTCTTTCCGACAAAGAAGACGACAATCAATCGTATAAAAAACTATTGTATAAAATTGGAGTTGCAGGTTTTGTTTTTATTAATGTGATGACATATAGTTTGCCAGCCTATTTTAATGGTAAACCACTCGATGATAAACTTCAATCAGTACTAAGTATTTTAAGTTTTATTCTCGTAATTCCGGTAACATTTTATAGTGGTAGCGACTACTATATTTCGGCATTTAAAAATATGCTAAAAAAAGTTGTCAGCATCGATTTGCCAATTGCATTGGGAATTTTTGTGTTGTTTTTTGTTTCGGGGTACGATATATTTTGGGGAGGTGGAGCCGGTTATTGCGACAGCTTATCGGGATTGGTATTTTTTCTTTTGGTAGGAAAATGGTATCAGAGCAGAACATACGAGGCACTTTCGTTCGAGCGTAATTATAAATCGTATTTCCCTATTGCCGTAACAAAAATTAATAAGCAAATTGAAGAAAGTATTCTGCTCGAAAAAATAGAGGTTGACGATGTGCTAATTATCAGAAATAAAGAGTTGATTCCTGCCGACTCGGAACTTGTTGAGGGTGAAGGACAAATTGATTACAGTTTTGTTACCGGCGAATCGACTCCGGTAATGAAAAAATCGGGCGATTTTATTTATGCCGGTGGTCGTCAAATGGGTGGAATCGTAAAAATCAGAGTAAAAAAAGAGGTTAATCAAAGTCATCTTACAAAGCTTTGGAATCAGGATAAAACCTACGAAAAACCCAGTGACTCGCTAAAATCACTTTCCGATAAAATCAGTAAATATTTTACTCTGACAATTATTGCAATTGCAGTAATTGGCTTTATATTTTGGATGGTGCAAGGAGAAATTAAAACTGCAATATTTGTGTTTACAGCAGTTCTGATTGTTGCCTGTCCGTGTGCGCTGGCACTTTCAATACCTTTTACATTTGGTAACACAATGCGTATTTTTGGCAAAAATGGCTTGTATATAAAAAACACCGAAGTAATAGAGAAACTGTCGCACATAACTACCATTGTTTTCGATAAAACAGGGACATTGACACAACCTAACGAAAACAAAATAGTTTATACCGGAGAGTTGCTAACAGATGAGGAGAAAAGTGCAATTTATTCGTTGGCAAAACAATCGACACATCCGTTGAGTAATGCTGTTTCGAAGTATTATAACGATGCAGATTACATTGCTCCCAACCATTTTGTTGAGGTTTTGGGAAGAGGAGTTTTCGGGAAAGTTAACGGAATGAATATTCGGATTGGAGCCGAAGAATATGTTACCAACAGAACATCGGAGAGCGAACAGAAAACATCGGTAGTTTTTGTTTCTATTGATGGTAAAACAACAGGATTCTACACGATTAGCAATAAATATCGCGAGGGTTTCGAGGAGGTTGTTAACAGATTAAAAAAGCAGTTTAAATTATATTTAATTACCGGTGATAACAATGCCGAGGAGAAAAATTTGTCAAAATATTTCGATAATGATAAAATGCAATTCAACCAAAAACCGGGCGACAAAGCCGATTTTATTAAAGTTCTACAAAATAAGGGCGAAACAATTTTAATGACCGGCGATGGATTAAACGATGCCGGTGCACTGATGCAAAGCGATGTGGCACTGACGATTGCAGATAAGGTTTACCACTTCTCTCCTGCCAGCGATGCCGTTCTCGAAGCTGATAAATTTAATCAGCTGGCTAAATTTGTGAAGTTTACAAAAACCTCTTTAAACATTGTAAAATTAAGTTTTGGAATCTCCTTTTTATACAATATTGTCGGAATTGCTTTTGCAATAACCGGAAATCTATCGCCTATTATTGCGGCTATTTTAATGCCAATTAGTTCGGTTTCGGTAGTTGCATTTGCCACGTTTGCTACACGGTTTATGGGGAGAGTGAAGTTGTAGAAATAATTGAGATAAATACTAATGAAACTGAATTCCGCTGATTTAACATGCGTAAATCAACACTGCCTGTGTTATCTACGTGCTATTTTCTCTAAACTATTTCAAAAGCGTTTAGCTAACCTCTCCAAATTCTTACTATTTTTGTCACAACAAAAAATGCAAAATGATAAATAACAAAAAAGTAGTAGTAGTATTGCCCGCCTACAATGCAGCAAAAACACTCGAGATTACATACAACGAAATAGATTTCAATATTGTTGACGATGTGATTCTGGTTGACGATTTAAGTAAAGACGAAACAGTTGAGGTTGGGAAAAAGTTGGGAATAAAGCACATTATTGTTCACGAAAAAAACACAGGATACGGCGGCAACCAAAAATCGTGTTATAAAAAGGCACTCGAAATTGGCGGCGATATTGTAATTATGCTTCACCCAGATTATCAATATACACCGAAACTAATTCCGGCAATGGCAAGTTTATTGGCGAGCGATTTATACCACGTGGTTTTAGGCTCGCGTATTTTAGGAAAAGGAGCTTTACAAGGTGGAATGCCACTGATAAAATACATTGCAAACCGTGGTCTCACATTTATCCAGAATATTTTAATGGGAGCAAAACTTTCGGAGTATCACACTGGCTACCGGGCTTTTTCGAGAGAGATTTTGGAGACGATTGCTTTCGAAGAGAATTCCGACAACTTTGTATTCGATAACCAAATGCTGGCGCAAATCTGGTATGCCGGATACGAAATAGCAGAAATTACTTGTCCCACAAAATATTTCGACGATGCTTCGAGTATCAATTTTAAAAACAGCAGCATTTACGGAATTGGAGTTTTAAAAACATCGCTTCAGTTTAGGTTGCAGAAATGGGGAGTGGCGAAATATAAAATCTTTCAATCAAAATAATTGAAGTTGAAAAAGAGTAAATATCTACGGTTTATAGTTTTAATAGTCCCACTGTTTTTTTTGTGGCTTGGTTTTAATGTCGAGCTGGCAAAATTCGGGAACGACCCGAACTACGTTTATTTGGTAAATGCAACCGCACTTTGCGATGGGCACGGAGTTGGTTATATTGATCATCCGGGAACAACCGTAATGCAAATTGGCGCGGTTACAATTGCAGTTACGCACCTGTTTAACAACCCCGAAAACGAAACACTTGTAACCCATGTTTTTCGCGATTCGCACCTCTTTATTTTTAGTATCCGAAACGTGCTGATGGTTCTAAATGCAATTGTTTTATTATTGCTTGGTTTGGTTGCAATAAAAAAAACACATTCGGTTTGGGTGGCACTATTATTACAGGGTTCAACATTAATTACCGCAAACACCCTCGATCATGCGTTTACAAAGGTTGCTCCCGAGCCGTTCCTGTTTTTTTTAACCACTGTTTTTGTAATGGCAATACTCTGGTTTTATGTCGATAAGAATAAAAACCCGTGGAAATTTGTGATTGCTTTTTCGCTGCTTATTGGTGCCGGATTGGCAACAAAAGCTACATTTTTGCCAATGGCAATTTTCCCGTTTATTGTACTTCCAACGATAAAAAAGAAACTTGTTTATTCGGTTGGGATTATTCCTTCGTTCGTGCTTTTTACAATTCCTATAATCCCCGAATACGACCAGATGTACTACTGGTTTCGGAGGCTGATTAGCCATACGGGGAAATACGGGCATGGCGAAAAGGAGTTAATCGACTTAAAAACATATTTACCAAATATTTTAAGAATATTGGAAAACAACCCAATTTTTGGAATCGTAACCGGGGTGGGAATTTTGATGGTTATCTATTATTTCATTCAAAATTTTGTAAACAAAAAGAAAATAGACTGGGACATTAAAATCTTAACCGGACTGATTGCATCGTCGGTATTTGGAATACTATTAGTTGCCAAACAATACAATGGAAATCACTATTTAATTCCGGTATTGCTTTTAACAGGCATTTCGTTATTTTTTATTTTGAATGTTTTATTAAGGCTCAAGTTCTCGTCAGTTATTAAAACTTTAATGTTACCTGTTATTGTAGTTGTATTATTTGTATTTATTGGATGGAAACAGACTTCGGAAATGAACTATGTAAATTACGGATACAGAATAACCAACGAAGAGATGGACTCAACAAATGCAATGTTGGCAAGCGACTATGCCGAGTATACAAGAATCTATTACTATCCGTTTTCGTTAAACAAATATTCAGCACTTAATTTTGGAGATGTTTACTCCAATCGTAAAATGTTGCCCCAGCTTAAAGAATTGTACCCAAATATATATTTCTACAATTTCGATTTAAACCTGATGCAATATTGGAATGCAGAAATTTTCCTGGAAGATTTGATTGAATTCAACGGAAATAAGATTTTGATGGTTGGTGGGCCACGTGATGAAAATCTGTTGGAAAAGATGGAAAAACGTGGGTTGCCATTTAAGAAAGTTTACAAAGGTAGAATTCAGGCAATTTATGAATTAGACACTTTAAAATACAGTAGAATAGCAAAACATAAAGTAATTGAGAAGCAGGTTACCTGCAACATGGAAATGTTAAACGCAGATAACCAACTATTTTTAGGCACTAATAATAAATTGTTTGGGAATGCCAACTCCAGAACCAGTGAGATTGCCCGTTCGGGGAAGTACGCCATTAAAATGGATGAGAAAATAGAATTTGCTTTAGAGTATATTTTAGATAGTGTGAAAAGCGGTGAGATGTACGAAATTGAGGTTTGGAGAAAATCGGATAATTACAGCGGGCGTTTGGTGGTTGGAGCTACAAAAGCAAACATTTTTTACAAAGCACAAAACGACTTTATCATTTCAGAAAAAAACGGTTGGAATCTGATACGCATAAAGTTTACGGTTACCCCTGAAATGAATGATGAAACGTTAAAAATACACCTTTGGAACAAGGACAAAGAGCTGGTCTATTTTGACGATATGACCATAAAAAAATATAGTTATAAAAAGCCTGAGACAGTAAATTTAACAGCAATCGAGTGAAAAATTTTATTTCAAAAATAGATAATTACCTGTTTGTAATACCACTGCTTTTTGTATTAATTATAAAGATGCCTCATCTTTTTGTCCCTTATTTTTGGGACGAAGCATGGTCGTATTTTCCCGCCGTTTTTAAAATGTACGAAAACGGCCCGGGGTTGTTACCAGGTGCACTTTCTCTTTGGGATGCAAAAGGGCATCCGTTATTCTTCTTTTTCCTCAACTCTTCGTGGATGCGTTTAGTTGGCACTTCGGTTTTTTGGGTGCATGTTTTACCACTATTAATTTCGTTGGGTACAATAATGGCAACTTACTTTTTGGTGAAAAAACATGTCAATAAATGGGCAGCCAATGTTTCGGTTGTTTTGCTAAGTGTTCAATCCCTGTTTCTGGCACAGGCTACAATGCTTTTGCCCGAAATGCTAGTTACTCTGCTCCTTATTCTATCCGTCGATTTCTATTTGCGTAAAAAATACTGGCTCTTTGTTTTGTTCGCCTCAATAATGGTAATTACCAAAGAGACCACTATTGTTTTTGTTGGTGGATTTTTGCTTTTCCATCTTTTTTACTCTCTAAAAATCAGGGAAGAATTAAAAATATATTTCAAGGAAAGCCTTTTATTACTGATACCAATTATAGTTTACGGGCTATTTCTGGTTCTTCATAAGAGAGAATTTGGTTCATTCTTCTTTGAAGATCACATGGGGTATATAAAATTTAATTGGGAATCAATATCTAAAAAACTTCAGATAGCAACCGGAATAGTTTACACAAGATATGGGCGAAATGTAATTTTGCTTGCTGTTTTCGTTTCTGCACTTATATCTTTTGTGAAATACAAAAAGATAAAAAATGGGAAACTACTTGGTTTGCTACTACTCCAAACTGTCATTTTCTTAACTTTTTCAGTTCTTAATTTTTACACCCAACGTTACATGTTAAGTATTTTAAGCCTGTTTGCTATAATTGCAGGAGTGTTAATCCAGCAAGCAAAGTTTAAAAATAAAATACTAAACTGGTTAATAGTACTGGCAATTGCGGCTGTTCCAACCTATTACACTTTCACGAAAAAATCTAATTCCGATAGCGATTTAGGTTATGTTGAAACAGTTAAGGTGCACCAACAGATGGTAGAATTTTGCGAAAAACAAGGTTGGCAAAACAAACCAATTGCTGCAAGTTTCAACATGATTTTCTGTTTGCGCAACCCTCATATCGGATATGTTTCTTCGAAGGAGGGATTTTCGGAGGTAACAAATATGACCAAATTCAGGGAAGTCGAAATTTGGTTATTCGAAAGCACTTTCGACAATCACCGCCACCAGTTAGATTCGGTAAGGAATGAATATACTCTTTTAAAAGAATTCAAATTGAAACATGCCTGGGGCGAGATTTATGTAAAAGAATAGCCAGGTAAAATACCAGTTTCAATCTGTTTTTTCAACTAAACTTCACTTTAAACAGCGCAAACCACCACATTTTTAATAGCAGCAAACCGTGCTTAAATCGCGAAATATTGGTGTCGCCATAAACTCTTTCCTGATAACGGATGGGCATATCAATAATTTTCAGGTTGAGTTTAAACGCACCAAATAGCAGATCGAAATCGCCAAACGGATCGAAATCGCCAAAATACGAGCGGTTTGCGGTAAGTCTTATATAATCTTTTCGGAACATTACTTTTGTGCCGCAAAGTGTATCTTTTATGGGCTGTTCCAGAAGCCAGCTAAATGCAAGGCTAAAAAATTTGTTGCCGAGAGTATTTAAAAATCGCATGGCATTCTTTTCCATTGGGTAAATCAGGCGTGTTCCATTAATAAAACCACCTTTCCCTTGTGCAATTGCATTGTAGAATTTTGGTAATTGTTCGGGCGGCACTGTTAGATCAGCATCAAGAATCATTAAAATATCGCCGGTTGCAACTGCGTATCCAGCCCGCACTGCATCACCTTTTCCTTTTCCCGGTTGTTGCAAAATTTTAATATCGTGTGTTGCTTTATATTTTTCTTTTATCTCCTGAATTTTCTCCCAGGTATCGTCGGTTGAGTTTCCTTCAACAAAAAGTATCTCGATATGTTTCCCAAATTTTGGCATCCGCAAAATGGCATTTTCAATATTTCCGCTTTCGTTTCGTGCCGGAATTAATACCGAGGTGGAATATTTTTCAGCAACATCTTTCTCTGTTAAAGTTGAAAGAGGTTGTGCAAAAGTATATGGGTTGAGTGCGAAAAGATTGAACAACGGCAGCCTCGAAACAAACTTGTTAAAAAATGCCGAAAGCAGCGGTATATAAAACGGGAACAACATCGATGAGTTTTGTTTGTAGGTTTCGAACCCCGATAAATAGAGTAGGTTGGCAAGATCTTTTGTTGACAACCAACTCTGTTTTGGTCCCTTCTTTTTTATCCTGATAAACTCGGCAAACTTTATAAACGGCTCCCAAAAAATATTGTAATAGGTTACTATTATTTTTGTTTCGGGATGAGAAACTTTTTGAAGCTCTTCGAATACAAGCTGAATGTCGGGCAAATAACCAACGAGATTCGAGAGTATAATTACATCGAACTTTTTATCTAACTGAATATCTTCTGCCGGGCTGCAAACAAATTCAATTTCGGGAAACTGTTTCTTTGCCTCCTCAATCATTTTGTCGCTTACATCAATTCCGGTTTTTTCTTTGCCGTTTATCTTACCAAGAAGCTCGCCTGTTCCACACCCAATTTCGAGTACTACCGACTCGCTTTCAATAAAAAAGTTACAATAATCGGTAATACTGTCCCAGTAATACTTTTTGCTTTTTCGGTATTTAATTCGTGTTTCGGCGGTTTTATCGAAATATTCTTTTATCGCCTGTTTGTTCTCTTTGTAAATGTCCATCTGCTTATTTTTATAAGTATAAAGTTAGTCCGGTATTTCGTTTCTAAAATGGTTCATCCCGGCAACAAATTTTGAGTTTTTATTTAACCGAAACGGAAATTGATTGGTAATAGTATCTGCCTCCCCGTTCCATTGTTGGTCGTATTTTAGTTCAACAACAGTTTTAAACTCTTCGGTGAAAACAAAATTAAAATGGTTCCACGTAGGACGCAGATTATAATACTCAAGTTGGGTGTCTATCGTAACCCTGAATTTTTTGTTGAAAGTAGAAAAATAGCTCCGTTTGTAGGTATTTAATAAAACAGGTTGCACACCCGCCAATTTCTCTTTTACATCGTCGGGCAATACTGAGGCCATAAAAATATCTTTCCATAAATTTACATCAAAACGGTTTCTGTCGATGGTAAACGGTGGTATTTTAAACGATCTTTTTGTTCCCACCAAACCCTTTTTTAATTTGAATTCGAGAATTGGAGATTTAATCTCACCAAAAATATCGTTATACCAACGCACACGAACTTTCCAGCGATGCCTGTTACCGAAAAGATTATCGAAATAACAGTCTAAACCAGGTGTGTCAAAATAGATATTATTAATTCTCCGGGGTTGAAAAACAGGTGTAAAGAAAGCACTGTTCTGTTTTATCACAGCCTCTGTTTGTGCAGTAGAAATATGCTGCGAAACAAATTTTCGTTCGTACCTGTAACTATTTAACTCGGTGTATCCGCTTTGCATCCGGGCTAATTAAAATGAGTTATTGTCGATAAATGAAACTCTTATTCCGGGATTTATCTTATTTAGCTTTGTTTTAAAACTCTGGAGATCCTCCGTTTTTTTTATTTCAACCCAAAATGCTGCCTCAATTGTTTCCGAAGTTTCATCGTACCTAACCAGTTTCGATGCCCTGAATATTTCGTTTACAAGACTATCAATTATATCGAGAGCAGGTTTATCAACTCCATTCCCGCTTACAGTTAAATACAAGTTTTGTTGACGTGTTTTTTTAGTAGTAAAATACTTGCCCCAGATTACAGCGAGTAAAACCAGTGCCCCTAAAACTGTTATAACCCGCTGGTTTGCACCAAGTCCTAAACCAATTGAGATGGTAAAAAACAGATACGCCAACTCTTCCGGCTCTTTAATTGCAGCCCTGAACCTTACTATTGACAACGCTCCAACCAATCCCAGCGACAGTGCCAACGACGATTTTACAATGGTAATAATAAGCATTGTTGTAAATGCAAGCAGAAAAAAATTGGCGGCAAATACTTTTCTTCCCGATAAACTTTTTGCACACCGGGTGTATGTAAATTCCAAAATAAACGAAAGTATTAAAATAATTGCCGCATTAATTAAAAAATCTATAATCGAAATATTCGCATTTTCGGTTATTAAAAACCGTTGAAAAAGATTCCATTTATCCATAATAATTTATTGATATAATTTTATTGCTAATTTTTTTTCGTTCCCATTTATGGTTTTCCCATTTACTATTAAAACCGAGTTCAATTCAATATGATGGGAAATTACATTTTCCCCAATTTTCAAGTTATCGATAATAATTTTTGCCGGTCCGTATTCCGGTTTCTTTTGAAACGCAACCAAGCCATAAACCGTATTTAACATTTTTATTTTATTCAATTCTACTTTCGATAAATCTTTTGCTGCCACTCCAATATTGGCTTTGTTAATTTCGCATTCAGAAACAAACAGAGTAGAATTTTCGCCACCAGAAATTGCTTTATCCGAAATATTAATCATCCTGCAATTTGCAATTTCAACATTACTTCCCGAAAAGTCTATTGCATCATTTCCAATATTTTCAAAAATGCAATTACTTACTTTTCCTGTACAAAAATCAGAATCAAACGCATCGGCAAATGTATTTTCGAACCTGCAATTTGCTACTGAAAAGTCGGAACGTACAATATTTAAAGCGTCGTCGCAATTAAAATTGGTTTCAAAAGTACAATTTTTCATTTTAACATCTGCTTCGTAAAAAGATATTGCAGCGGGTGTTTGCCATCCACCTTTTCTCAGATTGCTAATTCCTGAAAATCTAACAAATTTTAATTGCGATAAACCTTTGGGTTGAATTATATTAAACCCATTTGCCGATTTATCCGACGAGGTTATTTTTATTGAGTCGATTTCTGTTCCAATCATTTCAACAGGTGCAAAAGAGAAAAATCCTGCTCCGTTTACCAAATCAATTTCGGTGCCTGGTTTGAAAACCACATTCATGGTTGCCGGAATTACCACGTCTTTATGGAAACTATATTTCCCGTCGAAATATACAGTATTATCAATAACCGGCAAGTCCGAAATATGCAAGTTTTCCAACATTTTTTGCCGCCTTGATAAGTTCCCCGGTGCAGGCCAGTTGCTAACTTCAGTTTCAAACATTTCGTTATTAACCGAGAATAAAACTTTTAGGGGGCTACCGGTTTGCTCTACAGAAATTCGTTGAGGATTTGTGCCTTTATATGGTTTAATCTCGAATTTCGAATCGAAACTAACAGGAAGTTGGTCTGCCATAAAAACACCTAAAACTTTAATTGTAGTATTACTGAAATTCAAAATTTCGAGTTGCTGTTTACTCTTATCAAAAAAAGCCTGAACCTGAAATGGGATAAGATTTTTATTAACATCAGTTGTATATTCTCTGCCAAAATCTTTCTGTTGAACTGCATTAATGGCTGTCCTTAATTCCAATATATTAGATTCTATTTTGTTTATATTATTTCGTACAAACTCAGTCTGTTTTTTCAACAAACTAAAATTAAACTGATAATATGGGAACTCATCTTTTATAAGTGCCGAAAGTGAATCGGCATTTTGCTGATACTCAGAGATAATTTCATCGACAAATTCCGGGGTACTATATTCTTGTAAATAGTGTATGTATTTTTTATTAAAAACAGAGTCGGCAAATGCCTGAAACAGCAATAGTTCTTCCCGGGAATAGTTGTAAATATTATCAGCATTTAGAAGACCATTTACCTGCTCATCAATTCGTTTAAAAACACCATTTTCTATATAACCATCGAAAGCAATTGGTTCGAGCAAACAGGTAACAGGGTTGTAATAAAAACGCTGGTTGTGCCATGCAAACCCGTGGTATGCCTGTGTTATATCAACCAGTGCGTAATATTTGGCAAGTTTATTAATATCAAAAATTTCTGAAACCGGTTTAACTCTGTTTTTGTATTGAAACAAAAGGTTTTGTGCCTCTGTAAACTGTTTATACAAAGCTGTGTCGGAAACAGTTTTGTTTGCCTTGAAAGGAATTATTTTTGCTGCACCAAAATAATCAATATTCCACTCTTTTCCGGTTACTTTGGTTTCTAAAACCCGTTGCCAAAACAGGCTTTCATCGAATCTTATAATTGGTCCCTCGCGTCTGTTATTACTTTCAATCAACTGTTTTTCGAAATGCTCTTCCCACGCATAAATCCCCAACGACTGGTCATTAATTTTAACAGGAATAAAACCGTACCTGGTTGTAAGAACATTTTCGTGTTTAAAAATTTTATGAGACAGCCACTCCGCCAAGAAATAGCGTGTAGATGGGTTCTGAATCGAAAATGTCCGTATATTCCTCCAGGCAAACTCCTTTTTCAGTTTTATCCTGTACGACCATTTCTCGCCTTGCAGGTGGTCAACCAAATCGCCTTTTAATCTGAATGTTCCGTTTAAAAAATCTTGCCCGTCGAACAAAACCATACTTGAATAATCTTCGTCAGAATTTACCAAAACACCGGTTTCAAAAGCTCTTATTCGTTTCTTGTTTAGTTTAGACAGGTTAATCTGATCTGTATGAATCTGTAACCCACGAGCATTTATATAGTCGGGATATAATTTTTTATCGCGATGTACAATTTTAAGATCGTCGAAATAAACAGTGTCATTGCTGTTGCTCCATACAAATATTTTAACTTTTCTATTAAAAAAGTTAGGAGGAACATGATACTCTATAAAAATTTTGTCCCATCCGTTTTCGCCTTTTTCAATAATATTTTTACCCGCATGGTAAAAACCGTCACCGCCATCAATAACAATAACACCGTTATTGTTGGGTGTTTTTCGCCACACAGTAATTTTCAGATAATCGTCGGGAGCAATATTTTTTAATTCGGTTGTTAAGGCATAGGGTCTTCCCGGAAATAACTTTACCGAGTACTTTCCGGTAAAAGAGAAATCTTCGGATTGAGTATCGGTATTCTGAAAAAAGATATTTTTTGATGAGTCTTCGCTAAACTTATTCTCATTTAAATCAATCTTCTCTGCACCGCAATAATACATATTGTATTTGCCGGTATCTTTATTGTGATCGCGATTAGAACACGAAAATAAAAACACCGTCGAACAAATAAATAAAAGGTAAAATAAGAATCTCATTCAAAAAATTATGTGCGGCAAAAATAACAAATCATAAACATTCTTATAACTTTGTCATCTCTTTTTTTATTATGAATTATAGTTTACAAAATATTATTTTAATAGCTCTGTTTTTTTTGGGAACCCAAATTACTTTTTCTCAAAACGGATCTACTTACGGAAGTTCTGAAAATGATGTTGCTTGTTCGATAACCCGATACAAAAATAATTTCTACATAGTTGGCACAACACGCGAAACAGCAAAAAGTGCTACCAACTTCTATGTACTCCAACTTAACGAAAATGGAAGTGTTAAAAACGAGTTTGCTTTTGGTGAAAAACATCACGACATTGGAAAACATATTTTAGTAAACGATAATGGGATTTTTGTTTTAGGGAAGATGTGGGATGGTGGTTTTTCGAATAACGATATGGTTTTGATAAAACTCGATTTTGAAGGGAAGCAAAAATGGAGAGAATATTACGGTGGCTCCAGAAGTAATCTGGGGCATAAATTTATTATTACGAAAGATGATGCTTTTGTAATGGTTGGATTAGGACAGCAGACAGATATTTTCGGCAATGCATATTTGGTAAAAGCAGACCAAAATGGCAAGATTATTTGGGAGAATGATTTTGGAGAACGATATATTGATCAGGGCTTCGACGTGATTGAGAATGATAGTGGTGAGTTTTTAATTGTAGGTACATTGGGTGGTTTTTACAATACAACCAGTGTCGATTTTTTAAACCACGATGCTGATATCTACATTATTAAAACAAATGCACAAGGCGAAAAACTCTGGGAGAAAACTTTTGGCGGAACGGCGCACGATTGGGCAAAAGAGATAATTAAAGCACCCGGGGGAGGATATTATGTTTGCGGCTCGACACAAAGCGAAGGTGAAGGAAGTTTCGATATTTTTCTGATGAAAATTGATGAAGACGGTAATGAATTATGGTTTAAAACTTATGGCGGTGCAGATTTTGAATACGGCGAATCGGTTCGGTTAAGCGATGATAACAACCTTTATATTTTAGGAACCAGTGCCAGTTTCTCGGACAATTACAAACCCGACCATTTTTTGATTAAAACCGATCTGGATGGAGAGGTGATTTGGGAAAGCATCTATGGAGGCGAAGACTCGGATTATAGTAGAGCACTGGTTTGTACCCCCGACTCGGGTTGTGCTTTTACCGGCTGGACTGACAGTGGCGAGATTGGGAAAAAAGATATTGCTTTTTATAAAATATCAAAAAATGGTAATCCCAGAGTAATGTCCAAAATTCAACCACTAAACGATAGTATTGAACAAATCAGCATTTTTCCCAACCCCGCAATAAATAAATTCTCGATTTTGATAGACACCAAAGTGAATAATAATTTTGCACTTACACTGTACAATGCACAGGGAGTGCTGGTTTACACTGACTCGGTTGAACCTAATATTCTGACTGAATATCAAACTAATTTTCGAGCAGGACTCTACCTCTATATTATTAAATCAAATAATAAAACTGTTTACAAAGGGAAATTGGTTTTTCAGTAAAAAAATTAATTTGCCAGTGTTGAGTCTAAATCGTAAAAATGCCAATCTAACCAGCCTGTTTTGGGAACATGTTTAAACTCTATAAACCAATCGCGCGGTGAGTTTTCGCGTTCAACAGGGTCTTTAAATTTGCTACGGTTGAGTCCGGTTCCTATAAAATAGATTCCATCGTCGGAAACCGCATCAATTTTTTGCGACCCCATATCGCCAATAATGCAGATAACTTCAACACCTCTCTCTTTTACTTTAATTAAACGCGGATAAATATCGTTTAAAAAAGTTGCATCGTGATTGTAGCAGTTAAAACTATAATATTTCAGGTTGCTTTGTGCGTATTGGTACGGAGAAGGTAGCCCCGGAACTCCTTCCCAGATTCCGTGGTGTACTAAAATTATTAGGTGTGATGATTTTTGAATTGTGTCGCACAAATTTACAATAATCCGGTACTGGTCGTTGAGTTGCTCGCAATCGTAGGGTGTTATATTAGTATTTAAAACCATGTAACTTATCCCTTTGTAAAACGAAGTGTAATAGGTCTTTCTTTCGGTGAGTTCTTCCAGCCAGTTCCAGTTACCATTCCGTGCGTCGTGATTACCCAGTGTCCAGTGGGTATTCGGATGTTTTAAATCAAAAATCCCATGAATATACTCTAAGGTCGTATAATTGAGAAGTGATTCGGAACAGACATCGCCGCCGAGCCAAATTCCATCGTAGCCTGAAAAATCAAATTCTTCAAGGCGTTTATCAACTTTATCGCCGGCTGTGTGCCATTGATAAGTGTGTCCCTCGAAAAAATATTTTATAGTGTCGTTTTGCCCTGTGGCAATAAATACGAGAAACATTGACAGAAACAGGAGATTTAGTTTTCTGTACAACTCAATAATATTTTTCGGTTCGACTATCATCATTTCTAATTAACATATTTTCAGAAACTAGTTATTTTAGTTTTGAAGTTTTTTATGTAAAGATGTTTTTTTCCTCTGTTCCAGATATACATTTTTATTAGCGACGATTCAGGAATATCAGAAGAAAGGCGAGTACTTTTTGTAGTATACTTCCACTCTTTATTGTCGGCAGTCCATTCAAGTGGAAAGGTTTCGTACCGAAAATTTTCCTTCCCCCTTTCAACTGAAATTACCAGCAAAACTTCCTTATCTGCAATAATCTCATCACTTTTAAATTCAACATTTAACTCTATTTCAAATATCTCCTTCTTGACTAATTCTTCAGTATAAACCACAATATTAGAGCTGTATTCGTCAGAGTTTTTTATCTCCAAAACATTTTCGTTGTCAAGTAAAATAATCTGTCCCGATTTACCCTGTAATATTTTCAAACTACGTTCAAATATTTTTTCGGTTGGTGCATCAACCTTTATTTTAACTTTCTTGTAAATTTGTATTTCATAATCGTAACCACCCAAAACTGTTATTTTATTAACAGGTAAAAAAGTTTTTATTTGTTGAAGATTTTTGTCGTTCTCAACTGCTTCCAGAGCAAGTCTTCCCTCGTTTGGACCGAAATGTGCGTCCCAAATCAATAAATCACCAAATCTCATGGAGTTCGAAGGTTGTATTTTATCACCAACTCCCCAACTAGATTTTGTATTGTCATAAGGGTCGAGACCGAGGTAAAAAATAAACTGTGGATTGAAATAATAAACTTTACCAAACTCCAAATCCTGATTAATAAATGCAGAGCTTTTAGTAACAAGTTTGTCAATAGAATCGGCTTTTGTGGGGAAATGATTTTTGTTGAAAAGCATAAATATCTGAGCAACAGTAATAAAAATAATCACACCGGTTGCATTAGTTTTTTTCTCAATTTTTTCGAAAATAAACTGAATTCCTTTTAACGCCGTTAAAGCTGCCAGCGGAATAACGCCACCAATAACCCTGATTAAACCCAGCGAGCCTCCCATCCCTTTCCACCAAACAAAACTGTGTGCTGCAAAATAGGCAAGCCAGCTTCCGGCAATTATAATAAACAGAATTAACGATCTGTTTTTGAGACTGAAGTTTTTAAGAATTTCTGATATCCACGAGAAAAGGCCAATAATCAGAACAATAAGAAAAGGTATTCCGAAAATAAAATTACTCTTTTTTATAAAATGAAGGAGGCTGCCACTACCGTAAATACTTTCGCCTTTTGGGTATGGGAAGCGGTTTATTATCCACAAAAAATCATCGAATACAAAATATCCAACTACCGAATAAAAAATGGTGCCAGTGGCAAGTAAAAGTACTGGGATCCACGATCGTTTCAATAAAAAAGCAACTGCAAAAATGGGTAATATAACAATACTTTCGGTTCGTACATAAGGTAAAAATGATAATACGATTGCAGCAAAAATCAACCTGTCTTTCATAAACAACCAAACCGAAACAACAAGTACCAAACTAAAAAGTATTTCGGTTAAACAGGTATTCATCAATAAGAAATATATAGGAGCAAAAGCAGTTAAAACAACCGTGTAAAAAGCTCCCGGGCGATATATTTTCTCTGCTATTTTGTAAACAAACCACAATGCAATTAACGCTGCGAGCAGGTTAAATAGTTGTGCTGCTTTAAACCCAAAAACAGCAAATGGAGCAGAGAGTGTGGTGTAAACGGGTTTTCCCCAGTGGTCTAAAAAAAGCTCAGGGTACTTAAATGCGTATTTTGCAATTTGGAAATGCGAAATACTGTCGGCACCACCAAAAGTTTTTTCGTTTAGGATCAGAAAAATAAACTGTAAAATCAAAAGAGCCGGGAGGAAAATATAGATTATATTTTTACTAACTTTTTCGCTTATCATGTTCACTTTTATTTTCTTGAAAAAATATTGTATTTTAAAATACTCCACAAAGCACGAAATCCATCGCGCCAGCCAATTTTCTTTCCTTCGTCGTAAGTTCTGCCGTAGTACGAAATACCCACTTCGTAAATTCTAATGTTGGGTACACGCGAAATTTTTGCAGTAACTTCCGGCTCAAAACCAAATCGGTTCTCTTTTAAATTAAGCGATTTAATTATGTCAGACTTAAAAAGTTTGTAGCAGGTTTCCATGTCCGACAGGTTTAAATCGGTAAACATATTAGAAATCATAGTAAGAAATTTATTCCCCAACGAATGCCAGAAAAATAAGATTCGGTGTGGGTTTCCTCCCATAAAACGTGAGCCGTAAACCACATCGGCATTTCCTTCGGCAATGGGTTTTAGCAGGTCGTTATATTCGCGTGGGTCGTACTCTAAATCAGCATCCTGAATAATTAAACATTCGCCGGTTGCCTCTGCAATTCCACGGTGAAGGGCAGCACCTTTACCCATATTTTTGGGCTGATGATAAAGACTCATTAATACGGTTTCGTGGTCGTTAATGAATTTCTTAATAACGGTTGCCGATTTATCTGTCGAAAAATCGTTAACTAATATTATCTCCTTTGAATATCCGTAATTTAACTTAACATCAATAACACGGTTTAATATTGCTTCAATCGTATTTTCCTCGTTATAAACGGGAATTATAATGGATAATAGAAGTGGTGTATTCATTTGATTTTGTAAATTTTTAAGTCCGCAAATATAACTGAAAAAAGATGAACTATGATAATACAACCCGAAACAAATATCTCAACAATTTCCCGAATAGAACTATTTTTGATCTGTTTTTGTTGTGTTGAAACAGAAATGAAATAGTATTTTTAGGAAAAAGATTTGGTTTTTCAATTTTATATTTAATCTTTATCGTCTAAAAGAACAGATAATATATGGCAAAATCACTGGTAAATACCAATGCTAAATTTGGCACAATGCCGGTTTTTCTCACGGCTCTTTCCACAATTCTCGGTGCAATACTATTCCTCCGTTTTGGCTGGGCAGTTGGTCAGGTTGGGTTTTGGGGAGCTATCGGAATAATTATTCTCGGGCATGTTGTAACAATTCCCACAGCATTTGCAGTTGCCGAAATTGCTACCAACCAGCGGGTACAGGGTGGCGGTGCATATTATATTATCAGCCGTTCGTTTGGACTAAATATTGGGGGAGCCATTGGAATTACACTTTATTTGTCGCAGGCAATTAGTGTAGCATTTTATGTAATTGCATTTGGCGAGGCATTCGAACCGGTTATCGACTGGATTAGTCAGAATTACGGATTTTATATTCCCGATCGCCGATGGATTTCAATTCCAACTATGGCACTTTTATCGGCACTGATATTAACAAAAGGTGCTAATATTGGCATGAAGGCTTTATATTTTGTTGTGGCTGTTTTGTTTACATCACTGGTACTTTTTTTCCTGGGAGACTCGCCAATAAAACCTGCTCAGATTAATTTTAATACACATGTTGCAAATAATGAAAATTTCTTTTTTGTTTTCACAATAATCTTCCCCGCTTTCACAGGGTTGGCTGCCGGGCTTGGTTTATCGGGCGATTTAAAAGACCCGAAGAGATCGATACCCCGGGGAACTTTGTGGGCTACGGTTGTTGGAATGTTGGTTTATGTTGCCATTGCATATAAGTTTGCAATTTCGGCCTCGCCCGAAGATTTGGTAAGCGACCAGTTGATTATGAGTAAAATTGCTTTGTGGGGTCCAATTATCCCCATTGGCTTGGGGGCGGCCGCATTAAGTTCTGCACTGGGATCGATAATAGTTGCTCCCCGTACATTACAGGCAATCGGATTCGATGATATATTTCCACAAAAAACGGTAAACCGATGGTTTGCCAAAGGTCGGGAAAATGATAATGAGCCAATAAATGGTTCGGTAATTACAATTATAATAGCATTCTTTTTTGTAATTATTGGCGATGTTAACTTTGTGGCTCAAATTATTTCAATGTTTTTTATGGTTACCTACGGGGCAATTTGTTTAATCTCATTTTTAGAACATTTTGCTGCCGACCCCGCCTATCGCCCCACTTTCCGTTCAAACTGGTACATTTCGCTTATTGGTGCTCTGTTTTCTATCTGGTTGATGTTTAAAATGAATGCTCCGTACGCCGCTTTTGCCGTGGTTATTATGGGAATTATTTATTACGTAATAATGACAAATAACGAGGAGAACCAGGGGTTAAATAAACTTTTTAAAGGAGTGATTTTTCAACTTAGCCGGCAACTGCAAATAATGCTTCAACGTGCCGATAACAATAAAAAAGATACCGGATGGAGACCTTTTGGAGTTTGCATTTCGCACGATACTTTTAAACGCCGTTCTGCTTTCGATATTATGCGATGGATTTCGTATAAATATGGCTTCGGAACTTACATCCATTTTATCAAAGGTTTTTTAAACGAAGAAACCACAAAAGAGTCGAAAGAAGTTCTCGATCGACTTATTTCTCTTTCTGCCGGGAATAAAAATCGTGTCTATCTCGACACAATGATTTCTCCATCATACACCTCGGCAATTGCGCAGGTTGTGCAACTTTCAGGGCTTTCAGGAAAAGGAAATAATCTGATTCTTTTTGAGTTTTCGAGAACCGATCCAGATAATTTAAAAGAAATTAAGGCCAATTATAGTTTGGTTGAATCTGCCGGTTTTGATATTTGTATTTTAAATACTTCGTATAAAAGTTTTGGCGATAAAAAGGAACTTCATATCTGGATTAGCCCCGAAGATTATCGGAATGCCAATTTAATGATTTTGCTGGGGTACATTATTTTGGGACATCCGGATTGGAAAAAGGGGCACATTAAAATTTTTGCACTTTATCCGGAAAAAGAGATGGAGGAAAAACGTAAACAGTTAATGGAACTGATAAAAACAGGTCGCCTGCCCATTAGTCCATCTAACATTTCAATGGTTTCGTTTGAAACGGCAAATCGTAAAACTGCAATAATGAAATACTCGGCAGATGCTGATTTGACATTAATTGGATTTACGTCGGAGATGCTCTCAAATATTGAAGAACTGTCGGAAGGTTATCACGATTTGGGTAATATTCTGTTTGTGAGTTCGAACCGGGCAAAGGCAATAAACTAACTGTACAAATCGTTTTTGAAGAAACTTTTTCAGCTTAATATTAAAAAAAAGCAAAATGGATAGAGTAGCAATTTTTCCGGGATCGTTCGATCCTTTTACAATCGGACACGAATCAATAGTTCAAAGAGCTTTACCTTTATTCGATAAAATTGTGATAATGATTGGCTACAACGCAAACAAACAGTCATTTTATCCCATCGAAAAAAGATTGAAATGGATTAATCAGGTTTTTCAGGATGAGGATAAAATTGAGGTGCAAATTTACGATGGGTTGACCGTAGATTTTTGTAAAGAGGTAGATGCAAATTACATTTTGCGTGGTATCAGAACTTCTTCCGATTTTGAATACGAACGTGCAATTGCTCAGATAAACAAAAAGATGCATCCTGAAATTGAATCGGTTTTCCTTTTAACTCTGCCGGAACATACTCCGGTTATGGCAACAATTGTACGCGATATAGTGTCGCATGGTGGCGATGTAAGTATGTTTATACCAAAATCGTTAAACATGGATGAGTTTAAAATCGATAAAAAGTAAACATAGGCGAATGCACAAATTATCTATTTTTATTTTTATAATTCTATTACCTTTTTTTGCAAAAGGCTCTTCAATTATCCGATGCGAGAATTTAGAATATGCAGGAAAAAAACTGAACTTTTTTCAATTTTCCGATCCCATTACAAAAAAAGCTGAATTCGTTTTCTCGTTGGATTTCGATAAAAATGGAAAATGCGAAACAACTGTTAATAATAAAACCACAATTTATACTTTTTGCAATTTTGGAGTTTATAGGGGAATGCTTTTTATCGAGTCTGGCGAAACTCTGGAATTGCGCCTGCCTCCTTTACACGAGAAATCTTTTGCCGACCAAAAGAATCCATATTTTAGTCCGGTGGCCTTTTGGTTTAAAACTAAAAACGATACTCAAATCAATAATGAAATCTCAGATTTTACAATAAAGTATAATCAGTTAACCGATAAGTTTTTTAATGAACTCTATTTTCGACAATCGAAAGATATTTACGATTCCATTGTTTTTTTATTGGATAAAGAGTTTGGAGGTATTAAGTCAGAAACATTCTCTTTTCATAAAAAAATGAAACTAGAAATGGTTGAGGCTGAAGCTTTCAGGAAAAAGCCAGAGCAATTTGCACAAGTGTTTTCAGGTATCAAATCTCAATTTTGGAGTTGCCCTTCGTTTATTAATTTTTTTGATAAAACTTTTAACGACCAGTTAAGTTTCGAAGCCAAATCGGTAAAAGGAGGTAAAATACGAACGGCTGTAAACAGTGGTGATATTTTGAGTCTGCAAGACCTGGTTAAAAACAAATATAATATTACAGGTGAAATTACAGATTTGGTTATTTTAAAATTGTTACACGATGCTTTTTATTCCAACGATTTCTCGAAGAGTTCGATTATAAAAATTGTAGAATCTAAACAGTTCACAAAAAATTCGAATAAAATAATTAGAGAGACGGCACTCAATATTTCAGCTAAATTTACGCACCTTCAAAAAGGAACTCTTGCACCGGTTATCTGTTTGAAAAATTTAGATGGACAGAAAGTCTGTACTGACAAAGACAACAAAAAATTCAAGTATATTATTTTTGCCGACACCGAAATGATAGTTTGTCGCGAACAACTGAAATACCTCATAAATATTGAGCAACGCTTTAAAAAGCATCTCGAAATATTTATTGTATTACGCAAAACCGAAGTTGCCAAAATGAAAGGATTTCTTGTTGAAAATAAAATTGCAGGTATCAAATTGATTGATGAAGACCACAAATTTATCGATAGTTACAAAGTAAAATCGTTTCCGCAATGTTTCCTTTTAGACGAAAATCATAAAGTTCAGTTTGTAGCAGCAAAAGCTCCGTTAGACGGTTTTGAAAAACAATTTGGTACTTTTCTCCAAAACGAACTTTTTATGCGGCAGCGAAATCAGGCACGATAAATGTCAGGGCAAATTTACACTTTTATAATCAATACTTTAAGCAAATAGTTCTCATTCCACCTAGCTTTAAGTCTTTTACCGCCAATTCCTTGCATTTCTATTTTTTCGTTTTTCAATAGGTTTAAACGGAACTTACATTAGACTTTGTATATTTCATAAGGGCTAAGGGTGGGGTGAACTAAATTGCATTATCTTAAATAATAACATCGTTCAACTTGTTTAAGAATTATATATTAGTAACATTCGCCATGCAGGCACTAACTACAACGCCTTGTAAAAATCTCTGGGTCAATGTTAATCCTGAGTTTGTGAGCAATTCATCTGCAATCTGTCCGATGGAGTAATCGAGATAAACCGAATTTCCGAAAACACTTCCACCGCCCGAACACACTACTTCGGGCGACAGTTGTTGTGCCATATTATTTAAAGGAATAAGAAGTAAAAAAGCTGTGATTAAACTAAATAGAGTTTGCAAGAATCGTTTTTTAATGTTTTTCGTCTTCATTTTTTATGGTTTTTAAGATTTTATTTAAAGCATCTGTTTGGTGCTTCATTTTACTTTTAAGCTTTTTAATGGAAGTTTTATTCGCTTTTTCGCGATTATCTTTATGTGCAATATATTTTCTTTTTTTTCTCCATTACCGGTCAATTTCAAATCGCATTATAAAATTAGGACTGCTCAGCGGTAAATCATATTTTGAGGGGTCAGCTAAAGGTCTTATATTAGTTTCAAAAAGTCACAAAGTGAAAAATGTGGCAAAAACTGTTGCTGTGGAACAATACCGACAAACAACAAAATGTATTTGCAAATTGGTATTAAAAACAAGTAAGAAAACTTTGAATAAGATTGATGAATATTATATCTGCATCAGGAATAGAACAAGTTTATCGTTGCTTGTTAGCCTCAATTTTTGGCGCAAACGGTAGCGTGTGGTTTTAATTCCGCCTTCCGATTTGTAGGTAATGGCAGCTGTCTCTTTTGTGGTAAGATTTAATTTAAGCAGAGCGGCAATTTTTATTTCGGAGGCGGTAATGTCGGGACAAATTTCAATCAGATTCTTATAAAACTCTGAGTGGATATTTTTAAAAACCTTTTCAAATTCATTCCAGATATTTTGTTTGGTATTCGAATTAATTTCCTTAACAATGTCGTTTATCGCTTTTTGTGCATCACTATTATCGTGCAATAAATATCCCATTTTCTCCAACTTTTCAATAATCCCCGAAATGGCATCGTTATACCGAATCATTTCCAATGCCTTTGCAGCGAGCTCCCGGTTTTTCGATTCAAGCTGCTCCTGTAACAACTGTTTCTCCTGTTCAATAATTTGCTTCTCTTGTTTATTTATTGTGTTCTCCTGTTCGTGAACTATTTTTTGGCGTTTTAACGCAACTAATTTTGTTTTAAGCAGAAAGAACAGCAACACAACCATTAAAGCAAACACAACTATTAAAACAAATAACAGAATATTATTTTTTCGCTGGATTTTATTTTTCTCAATCAGGTATCGAATTTCATTGTCTTTTTTCTCTGTTTGAAATTTTGCTTCAACTTCGGTTAGTATTCGTTCTTTTTCCGAGTTAAACAGACTGTCTTTAATCTCGTTATGCATTTTCTGATAGTTAAAGGCAGTTTTAAAATCGCTGTTAAATACATAAATCTCTACTAACTTTCCATACGTCATTCCAAGCAAATTCGCATTGTTTATTTTTTCAGCACGATTAAGGGTTTGTCTGGCAATTTCGAGAGCTTTTGGATTGCCTTGTCTGTTTAAAGCATCGGCCAGCAGGAGGTTTGCCATAACCATCCCTGTCTCCTCATCGAATTTTTCAAATATGCTAAATGCATGTTTTAATGCTACCTCTGCCTCTGAATACCGCCCCATTTTAGCAAGGGTTTCACCAATGCTCAACTCAGAAGAGGCAATGTGCCGTTTGTTTTTTAGTAAGGAACGTATTAACAATGCCTGTTTAAAATAGTACAATGATGAGTCGGGAATTCCCAACGTATTATACGCATTCCCAATGCAACTGTACACACTGGCAGTTCCAATTGTATCCTTAATCTCCTTTTTTATTGAAAGCGACTCGTTAAAATAACGCATGGCTTTGTTAGTATCGCCACTGTCTAACATAATTTCACCAATACAATAATAACAAGTCGATATTCTTTTTCTTTCACCAATTTTTTCTGCCAACTCAATTGATTTTTTTAACATCTCTATTGCAGGGGCATAGTTGGTTATTGCCCGTAACGAAAACGATTTTGCCAAATACCAAAACGAGAGAGTTTCAATATCGCCATCCTCTTTCAGCGGTTTTATTGCCTTGTCAAGGTATTTGTTCGACAGGTTAAATTCGACTCATAATAATAAACACGTCCTATCCACATTAAACTACGTCCTATGCCACGTGTGTAATCCAGCTCAAGCGAGATTGAATATGCATCTTGTAAAAACATCATTGCCTTGTCGTTTTCTTCGCTGCAAAAGTATTCGCCAAGTTCCAGCAACCTGTTCACTTTGGCAATATCATCTATCATAGAGGGAAGGTTTTTCTCCATCAGGTTAAAACGATCTTGTGGGAAAAGCAACAATGGCAAGCTAAGCAACAAAAATATCAGTAAAGTTTTTAACGATACTGAGTTACATTTTAAGATGTTGTATAGATTACTGGTAATCATTGAAAACGAAAGTATTGACAATAAAGAATCAAAAATAGTAATAAATTAGATTGAAGTCAACAGTAGTTGCTTTATCAATTTTTCAGTATAATTTTTTCAGGCAGTTAACCCTGTGTTAATTTCTTTATTTAACCAGAATAAAGCAGGTTAATTTGCCGTACTTGATTTAATAACTTATTTTTGCGAACTGTCATACCTGTCCGAAAGTTTTAAAAAAACAGGATATTTAAATGTTAACTAATTGAATATCAGATATAATATTTTTGTTATTTCACTAAATATGGGTTTAGAATAATTTATGATGAGTTAAAATTCATTTTTATCTGCCTTG
>JAJRSD010000029.1 GCA_024278975.1 Bacteroidota bacterium | reverse complement strand
CGCCCGAAAGGGTTGCATCGCTAACAACATTTTGCGAACCCCACTGGTCGCCACCCGATCCGGTTGGCAGTGTTACAACATTTCCGTTAGAAATTGTTAACTCGTTACCCGAAACCGATAGAGTTTGCAATTCGTTTGTTGAATCACCGTCGGTTTCTACAGTTAAATAACCTGTGTCGTTTATTAACGCACTAATCGAAGTCGGAACGTTACCCGCCTTTTCGGCATATTTTGCCTGAGGTACAAATTTAAGCTCGGTTGTACTCATCTCTGTAAAACCGGTTCCATTATCAACTTCAACTTTAAGAAATAGAGATTTACTCCAGTCAATCATTTCAAAATCGCCATTTTCAGCAGTTCCTTCTCCCAGTAAAATAGTAATAATACCATTCGAATCGGTAGTGGAAACATGAGATTCCTGATACACATCTGTACCATCTTCAAGAATTGTAAACCTAATTTCAACTTCTTGATTCTCCAACGCTGTACCATTATCATAAATAACGGCTTTGTAATTAAATCCTTTTTGTGCAAACGTAAAATTTGCAATAAGGAAAAATAGAAAAAGTAATGTAAATTGTTTTTTCATCATCGTGATTATTTAAAGATTTGTCCTCGAAACTACTTTTTTCGTAAAATCTTTAAATAGGTCAAATGGTGAATGGTAATTTTCCAGGGGTGAACGACATTAGTTTTTTAGTGAAGAAATTGTAAGGTTTAGAAAAAAAGTCATATCCACACTTTAATCTAGAATATGACTCAACATTTAATTCTCGAATAATAGTTACAAATTAACCAGTACTTTGTAATAGTTAAACTGGTTTCGTTTATTAGCATCGAACTGGTAGTATGCAATTGCTATACGGCAAATATCCTGAATTGCAGAGTAAATTTGTGCAACCTCTTTTTTACCATAAGTATTTAAATGTGCATCGCCTTCGAGAGCCATAAAACAGTCTTCGAATTCAGCAACCTGATTAGCGCAAACCAAAATTTTATCGAATAATGAATCAACAGAACCTTTTAAAATAATTTTCTGTCTGGTCTCTTCGTCCAGGTTTTCGGCAAAAGTTTTTAAAAACTTGTACAAACTAATGTGGTCTCCATTTTTTGCATCGCTAAAAAAATCGGTGTAACCTACCAAATTAAAAAAGCTTTTAGAAAAGTCTTTATCATTTTTAAAATCTACTTTTATTGATGCCCGCAAAACTTTAAGATGCTGCAAACCTGCAACCATAATCTCGTGCCATCTAATATAACGCGCATCTTTTAGAGCCTCAAGAGTATCTAAATAGTGCTTTTCTATTGTATCGTCAATCCACACATTTAACGACGTTGCATACCCCGGATCCCACTCATTTCGAAGCATTGAAAGTTCGTAAATGTTCTCTTTGAATGATTTTGCAATTTTCTGACATGCGAGAACGGTTGCTGTGCTGGTTGGACAAACGGTAGTAGTTTCCATAATGTAGTTTTTTTTAGTTAAAGATTACTCTACAAATTTACCAACTTCGCACTTAAAAAAACCTACAAAAACCCAATATTAATCGATGTTATACAACTATGTTACATAACTATGTTTTACAATATATTTTGACTGAATTTTTTGCAGGAGGATTGTAAAAGTAAAATATTGAACAGATGACGGGGTCTCACCTGCTCAATAAATAAATCTATTTTTCAGGAATATTTTCTAATGTAACAACAAGAAAGTCCCAAAATTTTTGAACGGTTTCAATATTTACTTTTTCGTCAGGAGAGTGCGGAAATCGAATTGTTGGTCCAAACGAAATCATATCCCAATTTGGATAGTTTGAGCCAAGAATTCCACATTCCAGTCCGGCATGGATTCCCATTGTTTCGGGTATTTTGCCAAACTTATTATTGTAAACCTCCTGCATTATTTTAAGAATAGGAGAGTCCATATTTGGTTTCCAGCCGGGGTAAGCACCCGAGAAAGTTACATTTGCACCTGCCAGTTCGAATACAGCTTTTATTCGTGATGCCAATTCGGTTTTTGCAGTATCAACCGAGCTGCGCATTAAACAAGCAACGCTAACACTTTTTGTTACGGTATCAGATTTTACAATTGCAAGGTTTGTCGAAGTTTCTACCAGCCCTTCCATGCTGTTGCTCATTCTGATAACTCCGTTGGGACAAGCAACTATTCCAGCAGTTAAATTCGCCTGAGTTTTTTCATCCATCAAATTTGCAGGCAATTCTGTCTCTTCCACCGAAATATTTATACATGGTTCGGTTGCCGAGAGTTCGCTTTTTACTGCATCAGCAATCTCATCTACCAAAGCAGCAAAATCACCGGCTTTCGACTCTTCCACTGCAACAACTCCAAATGTTTCGCGCGGTATTGCATTACGTAAACTTCCACCATCGACACTTGCCAGACGTACACCCAATTTCTCAGAAGCATCGTTTAAAATGCGGAAGAATATTTTATTTGAATTTCCTCGACCAAGAGGAATATCGATTCCTGAATGACCACCTTTTAAGCCGGTAACACTTAATTTCATTGCAATAAAACCGTTTGGAATTTCCTCTTCAGAATAAGAAAAACTTATGTTTGCATCTTCACCTCCGGCACAGCCAACATACAATTCACCTTCATTTTCCGAGTCGGTATTTATTAAAATTTCGCCATCCAGCATTCCACCTTTTAATCCGTTTGCGCCATCCATGCCGGTTTCTTCGGTAGCCGTCAGAAGCACTTCTACGGGACCATGTTTTAGTATGTTCGAAGCCAGAACAGCCATTGCAGCTGCAACCCCGATTCCGTTATCGGCACCCAAAGTAGTTCCGTTTGCAGTTACCCAATCGCCATCAACAAATGCTTCGATGGGGTCGGTTTCAAAGTTATGGTTTTTATCGCTGTTTTTTTGCGGAACCATGTCGAGATGACCCTGTAATACTACACCTTTCCGGTTTCCCATTCCCGGGGTTGCCGGCTTCTTAATTATTACATTACCCACTTCATCTTTTACGGTTACCAGCCCTAAACTTTTACCGAAATTTACTGCCCATTCCTGTATTTTATCTTCGTGATTTGAGGGACGAGGTACTTGCAACATCTCATCGAAAATGCTCCAAACTTCTGTTGGTTGAATATCTTTTATCTGTGTCATTCTAAATTGTTTTTATGAATGTAAACGGGTTACGAAATACCTTTCATCATACGTTTCAACCAAGGAGTTAAGGTTAATAGTATAACTGCTGCTATTGCCGTTTCGATAGCTATAAACCAAAACACAGGAACCTCCTGTCCGATAACTGTTTCTAATTTTATTGAAATTGCTTTCATTTGCGAAGCTACAAAGTTACCGGCAGCAAACGATCCCATCCAAACTCCCATCATTGTTGAGACTAACTTTGCAGGCGATAGTTTTGTTACCATCGACAAACCAATTGGAGAGAGACAAAGCTCGCCAAATGTGTGCATCATAAATACCATAATAAGCCAAAGCGGACTTACTTTTGTAATTGTATCGCCAGAGTTAGAAACTCCGTCTGCAATTGCCATTATTACAAACCCAAAACTTAGTAATAACATTCCCCACACAAATTTCATGGGTGTGTTTGGGTTTAAATTTCGTTTAGATAGTTTAACCCACAACACCGAAAATACTGGTGCAAAAATTACAATAAAAATGGCATTGACACTCTGAAACCAAGTTGCAGGAATTTCAAAACTTCCAATCATCCGGTTGGTATTGTCGCGCGCAAAAATACTGAAAGTAGTACCTGCCTGCTCGAAACCCGCCCAAAAGAAAATATTAAAAAGTGCCAAAACCAAAACTACACCTACTCTGCTCCATTCTGTTTTGCCGTTGGTTCCGGTAAATATACTATAACTGATATAGCCAACTGCACCGATAGCAATAACACCAATTATCCACGATGTAATGGTTTCTGGAATCGAACTCCAAACTTGAATTACCAATAACACACCACCTATAATAACTCCTACATAAGTTAAAATGCTAAACCAATCTTTCAGAATTAAACGAATACGGTCGCTCTTAAATTTTGGTGGCATTCCTATTGATCCTAAAGTGTGACTACGCACAAAAAACCAAACTACGCCAATTAACATTCCAACACCGGCAGCAAAAAAACCGTATTGCCAGGCAACTTGTTCTCCCAATTTACCTGCCACAAGTGGAGATAAAAACGCACCAAGATTAATACCCATATAGAAAATTGTAAATCCACCATCTTTTTTAGGGTCGGAATTATCGTACAAATCTCCCACCATTGTGGATATGTTTGGCTTGAAGAATCCATTACCAATAATCAAAACTGCCAACCCTGCATAAAATAGAAATTGTGCCGACTCGATTCCTGTTGTTTTATTAACCGTGGCACTGGCAGCAAGCAGAAACTGACCAATTGCCATTGTTATTCCACCTATATAAATAGCTTTACGCTGGCCCAAAACTTTATCGGCAAGCATTCCTCCCAAAATAGGTGTAACATATACCATTCCTGTAAAAATTCCATAAATAGTAAATGCATCTAGTTCCGACATACCAAAACCACCGGTAATTAGTTGATCAGTAAGGAAGTAAACTAACAATGCCCGCATTCCATAGTAACTGAAACGTTCCCACATTTCGGTTGCAAAAAAAGTTGACAACCCTATCGGATGCCCAAAAAATGATTTTTCTTTTGTCATAACTATTTTCTTTTTTTCGAGATTATATTGAAATCAAACTATTTATTTTATCACTAAAAACCTTATTGCAGTCGGGAACTAATATTTTTTCTTAAAAAACATTCATTTGTTTTGAAGCGGATAAAAGTAAAAAAAATATCAGGGGATAAAAATGATCAATAAAAAAGGTAGCTATTTCTGACTACCTTTTTTTTAAATTATCGTTTATAAACCGATTTAATTGCTCCGGTTTCGGTGTGGTATTTTACCATGTAACCACCGTTAACCACATTTTCGGGAAGCGGTGCAACTACACCAAACTGTGCAATTGGCAATCTGGCGGTGCAAATAGTTTTTAGCTCGTCAACTATTTTAATTGTTGCAATACCCGGCATTCTGTAATATATTCCACTTTTGCCGGCCGATGGATTTTCAGATTTTGCAAACTCGGTATATTTTTCAGCTAAATTTGATTCTATTTCATACTCAATCATAACAGGTTTTCCCGAAAGGTCGGTCGCCGGAACTACGCCGTTATTTTCTGAAATACGAAATATTACATCACCGTTTTTCGAAGGTTTTGTTGGGATATAATCAAAAGTAAAAATATCCTCTTTTTGAGTTTTGCGACCAATAAACAGACTAAGATAATTTTTCTCAATTTGTTTTAGCTCCTCAAGGCTTACTTTGTAAGCTTCGCCATCGGGATGAAATTCGTCCATCATGCCTGCAACCATATCGTACCTGATAAGTCTCGAGTCTAAAACACGTTTAGCTGCTTCTGCCGCTTTCTGATCTTCTCCTACCCGCACAGGTCTAAAATTGTTTGTCGAGTCGCCGGGTGTATAAAATGGTGTATCGGTAAAATTATCGAATGAAAAATCATCCATTTTATCCTGTACCTGAATTATTTTATTGGTTTTTACGGCAAATGGGATTTCGGTTACATTGGGTAAATTAATTCCCGAAATCCGCCCATCGGAAGTAAGATTAATTTTAAAAGCAGCGTCGCCCATTGCTTTGTAAACCTGCTCCGGGTCGGGCTCCGAAAATGAAGTGATTCGAACTTCGGTTACTATCCATTTCGTAGCTGATTTGGTTTTTACACTTCTCAATCCTAACAACTGCTCTGCATATCCGGCATACGGACCGGGCACAAAAATTTCTTTAATTGTTTTTACATAAACCCTAATTCCTGTTTGCGGTAACGAGTATGTAATTCCTTCAACATAAGTTGGCACTACAACAACTTCGTCGTCCTTTTTTTTGCGTTGACCGAAAACCGGCATTACGATAATTAACCCGATTATAATTGCTAAGTATTTCATTGTCTATTGTTTTAATTATTCTCCAAAAATATAAAATTATTTAGTTGAATTGGATTTTATTTTGAGAAATGCACTCCCCATTTTTTCAACAATATCGCCGGCAATTAATGAGGGTTGAGATTTCTCATTTGCCGCAAGGTCTCCTGCAAGTCCGTGCAAGTAAACTCCGCACACTGCTGCATTTTCCGAAGTTATTCCTTGTGCCAGCAAGCCAAGAATTATCCCGGTTAACACATCTCCACTTCCGGCAGTTGCCATTCCGGGGTTACCGGTTGAGTTAAAATACAATTTACCGGAGGGTGTTGAAATTGAAGTAAACGCTCCTTTCAAAACCAAAATCACTTTATGCTTTTCGGAAAATTGAATCTGCTTTTGAATACTTTCATAAGAGTTCGTAGTAGTTCCAACGAGCCGTTTAAACTCGCCGGGGTGCGGTGTTAAAATTGAATTTGCAGGTAACTTATCCAACCACTCCCTATTTTCAGCAATAATATTTAGTGCATCGGCATCTAAAATTAAAGGCACTGTAGTTTTTTCTAACAATGAATAAAGTGCACGGGCTGAATTATGTTTCTTACCAAGTCCCGGACCAACTCCAATTGCAGAGAATGAACTTAAATTGGGAAATTCAGTAAAAATAGAGTCGTGCTGATCGACACTTGCCATTGCTTCCGGCACGGTAGTTTGTATTACAGAATAACCCAGTTTCGGAACGTGCGAGGTTAATAAACCAACACCCGCCCGCAAACACGCTTTCGATGCCAAAATAGCTGCACCCATTTTTCCGAAACTCCCGGCAATTAAAAGGGCATGGCCAAAATCTCCTTTGTGCTGAAATGTTGATCGTCGGGGAACTGATTCCACAATATCACTCTTTTCAATAAAATAAAAGTTTGATGGAGTTTTTCGAATTCCATCAGGATGTAAACCAATTGGCAGAACTTTCCAACTACCAACATATTTCTTATTTTCAGTCAACAAGAAACTAATTTTCGGGAATTGAAAAGTGAGTGTATAATCGGCTTCAATAATATTCTCTCCAATATTTCCTGAATTATCTTCGCCCATTAATCCACTGGGAATATCAATTGCAACAACCTGGTTTTTGAGTCGATTAATTTTTTGAACTATTTCGGCGGAAACTCCTTTTAATCGGCGTGTTAATCCCGAGCCAAACATTCCATCAATAATAATATCATTTAATTGAATTTCGGGAAACTCATTAATATTAGTAATTTTAATAAGATGTACTGTATTTTGAACTACTAACCGCTGCCAGTTTATTGCCGGCGAACCTTTTAAATCTTTGCCAAAATCTAGTAGATAAACTTCGCATAAATAATCTAAATCTGCCAATTGTCGTGCAATTGCAAGAGCGTCTCCCCCATTATTTCCGGGTCCTGCAAAAATTACCATTTTCTGCTCGTTTGAAAACTTATGAACCAACCAATTTGTAATTTGCATGGCTGCACGCTCCATTAAATCTATATCTAAAATGGGTTCGTTTTCGATTGTGAATTTATCGAGTTCGGCTATTTGCTTTGTTGTGAAGAGTTTCATGGTAAAGAAAATGTTGGAAGACGGAAGACGGAAGCCCGAAGTCCGAAGTCCGAAGTTAAATTGATATTATTTACAAACAATTCTATTACACAAATTTACAAATTATTATATCAAAAAAATAGAATTTCCAAAGTTTCATATTGAACAGGAATTACTAAATACTTTTTCCGGCACAACACATTCATAACTCCTGACCCATAATTTGATTTTCAGCAAGTTAATTCTATTTGTATATAAACTGAAATTGTTGTTTTACGATAAATCAGGAGTTCTGACATTTAAAACTGTGTTTACTAAAAACACTTATCGGATATTTTTTACTTTACAAGTAAATATTATCGGATATTTTTTACTTTTGTATAATGAATTTAATTTCAAGACCAATATTAGATACCATAATTAAGAATCTGAATTACGAAGAATTCACGATAATTACGGGTCCACGACAAAGTGGAAAAACTTCAATTTTAATACTTTTAAAGCAATTTTTAGAGAGGAATAGCAGTCCAACATATTTTATCTCTTTGGAAGATCCTGAAATTATTGCCAGATTAAATTCTCATCCCGAGGAGCTAATTTCACTAATTCCAGAATCGGACAAAAAGGTATTTATCCTAATTGATGAAATTCAGTATTTAAAAGACCCCACTAATTTTCTAAAATATAATTTTGATATTTACCGGGAACGATTTAAAATAATATGTACCGGAAGCAGTGCTTTTTATATTGACCGAAAATTTAAGGATTCTCTTGCCGGACGAAAACAAATACTAAATTTATTTACCCTCAGTTTTGAAGAGTTTTTAGTTTTCAAAACCGGAGACAATAAATTAATAGCAGAAATAAATGAATTAAATTCACGAGAAGAATACAAATCGCTTCAAAGCAAAAAGCTAAAACAACTTTTAGATGAATACCTTACTTTCGGGGGTTATCCTGCGGTAGTTTTATCAGAAAATATTGAAAGAAAAAAGATGCTACTCAAGGAATTATCTCAGTCGTATATTAAAAGAGACATACTTGAAAGTGGTGTAAGAAACGAGGAAAAGATATTTTTTCTACTGAAAATGCTGGCAGCGCAAACCGGAAGTTTACTAAACCTGAATCAATTTTCAACAACGCTACAACTTTCGAGTACTGCAATAAATAATTACATTACTACACTTCGGAAAACATTTCATATACATTTGGTACGACCATTTTACAAAAACATAAAAAAAGAACTCAACAAAATGCCGAAGATATATTTTAACGATCTTGGAATGAGAAATATTCTGCTTGGTCAATTTCAAGATATCGGTTTTAGAATTGATAAAGGAGAATTGATTGAAAACTATGTTTTTCTTCAACTCAGAAACAGATGTAACGCCGATGATATTAAGTTTTGGCGAACTACCGACGGGAACGAAGTTGATTTTGTTGTTTCAACTAACTTTGATAAAGGATTTGCCATTGAATGCAAGTTCAACGAAAAAACATTTAATCCAAAAAAATACAGCAAGTTCACAAACGAATATCTTAATTTTCCTTTGCGAGTAAAATCTTATGTCAATTCAAGTAATAGTACTTCCCTTTTTTCAATTTAACACACTTTTATCTGCGTTAAAACTTGATTTTATTAATTCCATTCCCACCCGATTCCGGTTTGAAATACATAATCAATTTTATCTGATCCTTCGTGTGGTTGATTATCGTAGTTATGAATAATACTTGCTTTTATATAAAAATCGAATGGTAAGTCATACTTCATCGAGACATCACTGTTTACCCTAACTCTTCCTTTATTTGTAAAACTCGGATAAATATCAAATTTGGCTCTGAAAGAAAAATCTCCAATATCATAGGCATCAAATTCGAGTCTGCCTAATCCTTCAAAACTATTATCTTTTGAAGGTTTGTCTCCACCATATTCTTCGTTTGCATTTGCTAAACCAACTCCGGTTTGCAGGAACAAACCATTTGTGCGAATCAAATAATAACCAACTCCAAGTTTTGAAGTTGTACGCAAATTAAGATTTTGTTCGCTGCTTTCAAGAAAACTCACACCAGCAAATGCAAATGAATTCCCAAAAATATCACGCGAAAAATCAACGTTAGCTTCATTACGAGTAGTCGGATCCACATCATCCTGAGTAGTTGCAACATTATTAAACCCTCCTCCCAAACGCCATTTATCTGCTGTATATTTCACTTTTCCTGCCATCGAAAATTGCGAGAGGTTATTAGCTTTTGTAAGTGAATATCCGGCATCGATACTAATAATTATTCTCGACCAGAAACTTAATTCGAGAGTTGAAATTTGAACAATATCATCTAAAAACAGAACCACAGGAGAACCAAAATCTACAATAGACACTACCTTTTTTTTACTTTTATTGTAACGCAGATGCCCTGAAAATCTATGACCATCTTTTGTGTAAACTATCAAATACGTATTCGAAATCAGTCCATCAATATTATCCCATTCAATATTAAAATCAGAGTCGGCATAATCAGTATCAAAAGTCAACACATTCCTGTTCATCGATTTAATTTCGCCAACAATCATATCGCCGGTTGATGAGTAAACCGTGTCTTGCTGAGCTGAAAGGTTAAAAAAAATCAAAAGAGACAAAACAGAGAGTAGAATACATTTAATTTTCATAACAATGTTATAACTTTTAAATTTAACATGTTCTTATAAACGTCAAAAATACAAAAATGTTTAATTGTTCAAATACAAAATTATATCATAATAAATTTTAAATTAGTATGATTTTTGTTGATGGCAAAGATTGCAATTACTATTATTTTTTCTATCTTGTTTGTCCTATGTACACTGGTTACCTAACTAATAAATTGTTCTATGATTATTAAATACTTCAATAAAAAAATAATATTCAGCATTTTATCGATGCTATTCATTATTATCTCCACAAGCTCGTTTGGGCAAGTAATGTATAACTTACCCGAAAAAGATGGGTTCTCGTTTGGTTCTTACGGGAGAGTTGGTGTTGACTGGTCTTTCGAAAATGGAGGTTCGATAGGGCGTAGATTAAACCTAAATAATATGGGCAGTATTGGCGGAAGAATGGAAGAACAAGATTACCTGGAGCTTATTCCTGCATTTCATTTTGCACCATTCAAAAAAGACGATCCAACATTAATAAAAGTACAAATGAGGTTTGCTGTGTATTCACAAAGTTTATCGTTGTTTGGAAATTCATCGACAAGCAGTTTGGGCGGATTAACAATTGCGATGCCCGAAATTTATGCTGAAGCAAAAAACATAAATGGTAAAGATTTAAACATCTGGATTGGTGCAAGGTTATACAGAACAGAAGAGGTACACATTGCCGATCACTATTTTTTCGATGACCACTCGGGACAAGGATTTGGTATTGAATATAAGAACACACGCTTCAGCTCATTTTTTGTGTCGTCAACAGATACTTCATCGAATGTGCCGCCTTATTTCTATTTGAATATTGGAAATGGAGTTGCAAATATTGCTCTCCGGCAACGAAATGTTTTTATTTTAGATCATGAATTCTCCATCTCTCAAAAAACAAAACTTACTGCCATGGGCGAATTTCATTATATGGGAAATACTGAATATGACGATGCTGAAGCAACTCCACTTCCCGATGAAGATAGTACAGAAATAATTTTAAACTATCCGGCAGATTACGGTTTTGTATTTGGGGTTAAATTAATCACGAAGTTGGGTGATAAAAATTCTGGAGCTGTCAACAAATTTTCGATTCGGTACGGAACACGCATTGCAAATGGTGGCGATGGAGGACTATCAAAAACATGGGCAACTTATGGTGCACCCGATTTGGAAAAAGTAAATTTTGCCGGTGCCTATGCTATTTCTATAATCGATGAAGTAAATTTTAATCTGTCGGAAAATAATAACTTAAATGCTTATGTTATCTACAAATTAAACAAGGGTGCTGCCAAAACCGATGGAATGGCAAAAACATATTGGGGACGAGAGGTTTATAACAAAAAACACGATCTTACATTTGGATTTCGCGACACTCATTATTTTACTGAGAAGTTTCATTTGCTAAGTGAATTCCATTACTCGCAACGAAAAGACGGAGTGGATAATATGTACTCTTTTCAGAAAATAAGTATCTCGCCAACCCTCGTTCCAACCGGCGAAAAAAGTACTGTTGCCCGACCTCATTTACGTTTTGTATGGTCGCTGGCTCATTACAACGATGCAGCAAAAGAAAATCTGTACTCGCCATATTTACAGTTTGTTGGGAAGAAACAGTGGGGTTACTATTTTGGAGTAAAAATGGAGTGGTGGATTTAAATCTGAAAAGTCATCAGATGAATCGTTTAGTAAAAAGCACAGGAAATTAAAACATGGCAATCAGTTGGTTACAAATTCATCAGATGACTAAATTTCTATTTATTTACTTTTCGGAGAGGACTCAACAGTAATTCTATACAAAAAAAGCACATTTTCTAAAGAAGAATGACAAATAAACGACTAAATAAAACTATCGCTGAAACCGGATTCTGCTCGCGCCGTGCCGCCGATAAACTCATTGAAGATGGGAATGTTTTGGTAAACGGTGAAGTTGCAGGGTTGGGTGTAAAAGTTTCTGAAACAGACAAAATAAGTATCAATGGAAAAACTATAACCAAGCAGGTTAAAAATATTTATCTGGCGTTTAACAAACCCGTTGGAATTACCTGTACAACCGATACAGAAATAAAAGGGAATATTGTAGATTTTATAAATTATAACGAACGTATTTTCCCGATCGGCAGATTAGATAAACCTAGCGAGGGACTGATTTTTATGACCAACGACGGCGATATTGTAAATAAAATATTGCGTTCGAAAAACAACCACGACAAAGAATATATTGTTACAGTAAATAAAAAAATAACATCGCAATTCATAAAAAAATGAGGAGCGGTGTACCGGTTTTAGATACTATTACTAAAAAATGTTTGGTCAATAAAATGGATGATTTTACCTTTAACATTGTTCTGACACAAGGATTAAACAGGCAGATTCGTAGAATGTGCGACTATTTAAATTACGAAGTGAAAACCTTAAAACGAATCAGAATAATGAATATAGGTTTGGGGAATTTAAAGGTTGGGAAATATCGTTCGTTTACCTCAACCGAATTACAGGAAATTCTTATGCTGGTAGAAGAATCCAGTAAAACAATGGAAGCATCATTATAATCTTTTTATCAATCAAGGCGTAATATTTGGAATAGCATTCCAATTACTGGCGTAATATTTGGAATAGCATTCCAATTACTGGCGTAATATTTGGAATACATTCAAAAATATCATTATCTTTGAGAAAAGATTTTGAATGAAAAACAGGAAGATTTCGAATATATTATTAGAAAGAAGTAATTCTCGTTTTGGTAGAATTATTATTTTAACCGGAGCCCGACAAACAGGGAAAACAACTTTAGTTAAACAGATTTTCCCAAAACATGACTACATATCAATTGAAGATCCAATTACTGTTGAGCAATATAAATCGCTAACAGCTTCACAATGGGAATCAACTTACCCCAATGCTATTTTAGACGAAATCCAAAAGGAACCCCAACTCATAGAAAGTATAAAATCGGTTTACGACCAGTTTCCCGAACCACGATATATTTTATTAGGATCGTCGCAAATAATGCTCTTAAAAAATATTCGGGAATCGTTGGCAGGCAGGTGTCAAATTTTAGAAATGTTTCCGCTTACTTTGCCCGAAATGCTAACTAATAGTTGGGATGAAGAAGTTCAACTCTCCTGGTTTCAGAACTTAATTTTAAATAACGATGTTGATAACATACCATTTCTTTTAGATAAAATACATGCTGATAAACTGAGGGTATTCAACTACTACCAACAGTTTGGAGGCTACCCCGCTATTTCGGAAAATGATATTTCTGAAAGCGAAAAATATGAATGGTTACGTAACTACGTAAGAACATATTTGGAAAGAGATATTCGGGATTTGGCAGAATTACGAAACCTGGAACCCTTTGCGAAAACTCAAAAACTGATAGCTATAAATACGGGGCAACTTACAAACAACTCGCAAATTGCTGCGGAAATAGGTGTAACATCAAAAACAGTTCAGCGATTTATTGAATACATGAATATTAGCTACCAAACCCTTGTTTTACAGCCCTGGAGCAGAAATTTTAAAAAACGTTTGGTAAAATCTACAAAAGTACATTTTATGGATGTTGGGGTGCTGCGTACAATTTTGCAAAAACATGGAGAACTTAGTGGACATGAATTTGAAAGTGCCATTGTTGCGGAAATATACAAACAACTTAAAACTGTTTTTGCCGATGCTCAATTCTACCATTTACGCACCTCCGATGGTCGCGAAATAGATCTGCTAATCGAAATTGAAGCCGGTTATATTGCCATCGAAATTAAAAAAACCAAAGCAGTACGTTCGGTAGATGCAAAACATTTTAGAAATCTTGATGATATTCTGGATAAACCTATTTTGCACAAATTTGTTCTTTCAAACGATTTAAATATAAACGATTTGGGAAATGGCGTAATGGCAATTCCTGCGGTAAAATTCTTAACCTGAAAATTTTAAAAATAAATAATTATAAACATATGAAATACATTTTAGCCATATTATCATTTATCATATCAATTAATACAGCTATTTCGCAAACAAGTAGAAATGTTGTTTCGCACAATAAAGTTACCATTGTTACCAATCCCAAAAAAGGTACAAACAGTTTTAAACAGTGGGCTATTTTTCCGACTAAAACTCATACCTGTCCGAAAGTTTTAAAAAAACAGGATATTTAAATGTTAACTAATTGAATATCAGATATAATATTTTTGTTATTTCACTAAATATGGGTTTAGAATAATTTATGATGAGTTAAAATTCATTTTTATCTGCCTTG
>JAJRSD010000028.1 GCA_024278975.1 Bacteroidota bacterium | reverse complement strand
ACTCCTTCTATATTGTTGACCCGCCTGGGCTTCCCGATTTCCTGCGTCATCGGGATAAACTTCTCGCCAAAAATAATCTATAAAAAAAGGAGCCTCAATTTGTTATCGAAACTCCTTCTATATTGTTGACCCGCCTGGGCTCGAACCGGGACTCTTCTGGACCAAAACCAGACGTGTTGCCAATTACACCACGGGTCAATCATTAACGCCTTTTTTCTAAAGACGGTGCAAAAGTATAAATTTTTTTAATATTGAAACATACAAATTAATTTTTTTCAGAATTAACACTTTTTTTTAAAATATCGTTAAAAGAATAAGCTGGCTAACATTGTAAATATCAGACCACAAACTGCAATTATTGACTCCATAACTGTCCACGATTGTAGTGTCTGTTTCTCATTCATTCCAAAATACTTTCCAACCAGCCAAAATCCGCTGTCGTTAACATGCGAAAGTAGTGTTGCACCCGATGAAATTGCCAGAACCACCAAAGCACGCTGTGGGTCGTTCAATTCAAATTCACTAATAATTGGCGCAATAATTCCGGCAGCAGTAATCATTGCAACGGTCGACGAACCTTGAGTTACTCGAACAACCGCGGCAAGTAACCATGCCAGTATAATAGGGGGCATCGCCGAATTTGCCATCGACTCTGCCATAATTGTTCCAATACCACTATCAACCAAAACTTGTTTTAAAACTCCACCAGCACCGGTAATCAAAATAATTATTCCTGCCGGTCCAAGAGCTTTTGTACTCAAATCAAGAATTTTTTGTTTGCTCATTCCACGTTTAAAACATAAAAAATAGGTGGCAAGTAGCGTTGCAATTATCAATGCCGAAAACGGATGACCGAGAAACTCTAAAACATCGGTTATGCCCGACTGAGAAATAATTTGCTTATCGATAGCCAGTCCTGTAAAAGTATTTATTAGAATTAAAAAAAGTGGAACAGCAATAATTACGGCAATTAGCAGAAAAGATGGAAGGTTATTTTCATCATATTTCTTTTCGGAGCTATTCTCAAACTCTTTGGGTGGTAAAATGTATATTTTTTTTGCAATATATTTCCCAAAAATCGGCCCGGCAATTATTGCCGTTGGAAAACCAATAATTGCCCCCAACAAAATTACCCAACCCAGTTGCGCATTAATAATATCGGCGACTGCAACCGGTCCCGGAGTGGGCGGAATAAAACTGTGTGTTACAGCCAGACCTGCTAAAAGTGGGATTCCATAATAGAGTAACGAACGTTTTGAATCTCTCGAAAGCGCGTAAATAATTGGCACCAGAATAATAAATCCCACATCGAAAAAAACCGGGATAGCAACAATAAACCCTGTGATTACCATTGCCCACGAAGCTTTATCGGTTCCAAATTTTTTGATAAGGCTGTGTGCAAGCGATTCTGCCCCACCCGAACTTTCCAGCATCTGACCAAAAATAGCTCCCAAACCAACTACCGTTGCAACAAAACCAAGTGTTCCTGCCATTCCATCCTGAATAGATTTCGTTATATCCTGCAATGGCATTCCGGCTACAATCCCAACATAAATAGCGGTTATTAAAAGCGAAATAAATGCGCTGATTTTGAGTTTCAACACCATAAACAGAAGTACTGCAACGGCCGAAATAATTATGAAAATTAGAAATAGTGTGGTCATATTAATTTGGCTATTAATTTGTGGTTAAAGTTAAAATATCGAGAGAATTATTCAAATTAAAATATTGGTTACATCCGGCATAATTCTAATAAACTACAACTGAAAACTTTTTTATTCTGAAAACTGATACTGCGACTGAAAACTTTCTCGCTCCCTGCTGTCATTTCGAAGGAAGTATGACTGAGAAATCTCCTGCTTTTTGCGTGGGATCTCTCCTCGTTCCTCGTCGAGATGACAAACTGTGACTGTAAACTCTTTTAGCTTCTAGCTTCTGTTTGCAGCCTGTCTGTTGACTGAAACTCTCAACTTTCTTAAACTGAAAACTGAGACTGAGACTGAGACTGCAACTCTCTAATTCACCCGGTTACGATAATTCCTCGGCGACAGCCCCATCTTTTTTGTAAAATCTTTTGTAAAATAATAGGGATCGGAATAGCCAAGATGAAATGAAATCTCCTTCACTTTCATATTTGTATAATCTAAAAACTCGCAGGCTTTTACTATTTTCAGATGCGAGAAATAACTGATTGGCGAATAGTTGGTCTCCTTTTTAAACAGCGTAGAAAGATACGTTGGAGAGTATCCAACTTCGACAGCGATTTGATTGAGTGTTAATTTAACACTCAGACTTTTACCCAGAAAACTTATGGCCCGCCTGACCACCGGACTCGATTCGTCTGCAATGTCGTCGCTATTTTTGTTAGCATATATAAATGTTGCCAAAAGATGCCCGAAACAAAAGTTTATATATTCTATATTCTCATTATGAAACCCTTTTGAGAGGTTATTAAAAATCTCATCGAATAACATTTCGCGATTGGCAACCATATTATTTACCGATGGTATTAAATTACGAATCAGCGAAAACTCTTTACCCATTTGCCGGGCATTTTTTCCATTAAACCGGGCAATTAAAAATCTTGAATCAATATTCAAAACAGAGTAAAATTTAAAATCTTCTTTTCGGGGAATAATAAAAAACTGATCATCGGATATTGGAATCTGCTCGCCCATAATTTGAACAAATCCACTTCCTTTTATACAGTAAACCAGCAAGTAATTTTCGTCCGTCGAGTTCTCACTCCAAATGGTTCCCTGCTCCACTTCAATTTCACCAATTTCAGTTAAATACAAGTTTCGGGTTAGTGCATTTTTCTTTTGCTCTTCTATTAATGGTATTGGAATTCTATAATAGCGTTTTTCAATTTTCATACGATCATGATTGTTAATTTTTAAAGGTATCATATGCCTGTCTGCCGGCAGGCAGGGAACTCGCTGAATCATCATCATTCTCTGTTTTAGATTTTTTACAGCTCATTTCATGTACAGAATTTCTTTTCGACAACTAAATAAAGTAATATTTTACATCTTTTTCAAAGAAATTACTATTTTTTATAACTATTCATGAAGATACATTTGTCAAAAAAATAAATTAAAAAATAACCATGAGCGAATTATTATCAAAAATTGCAGATTGTATAGAGTTTGGAAAAATTAACAGAGCAGCTCCGTATCCTCCACAAATGAAGGGACAGGACGGTGCTGACGAATTAACAAAACAGGCTATAGACGAAGGTGTTAATGCACAAGATATTCTTACCCAGGGACTTATGATTGGAATGGGAAAGATTGGTGTAAAATTCCGCGAAAATAAAGTTTTTGTACCACAGGTATTAATGTCGGCAAAAGCTATGAACACCGCAATGATCCACCTAAAACCATTCTTCGATTCAGGAGCAGTTGTTCAAAAAGGTACATTTATTATTGGAACAGTTGAAGGAGACCTGCACGATATTGGTAAAAATCTGGTTTCGATGATGGTAGAAGGTAATGGATGGAAAGTTGTTGACCTTGGAACCGATGTAAAAGCCGAGCAATTTGTTGAGGCATTAAAAAATCACGAAAATGCTTTTGTTGGTTTATCTGCTCTGCTCACAACTACAATGGTTAACATGGAGAAAATTACCAAAGCTATTAAAGATGCAGTTCCGGGAGCAAAAGTTGCTGTTGGTGGAGCTCCCGTTACCGACGACTTTAAAGAAAAAGTTGGTGCCGATGCTTATTCTGCCGACCCGCAAGGTTTGGTTGAATACTTAAATTCGCAAGTGAATTAAAAACAAGTTAAGACTGTTCGTAATTAGTAGTGAGAAAAAGAAAGTTACTACTAATTGTACAGTATTTTTCATAAGAGTTTATTTTAAATTAAGTTGATTGGGAAACCGGATTTTCTCGAAACAGGATAAGTATGTAATAGAATTTTAATTGGAAACAGGTAAAAAACTAAAGTTTGAAAAGAATTATAACAACGTGATATTTAATGAGGAGACATTGTTTATGACCGTCATTCCGAACTTGTTTCGGAATCAATACTAAAAAAGATGCTAAAATAAATTCGGCATGACGAAATAACAACCTTTCGCAGTTTTCTTGTCTCATTACTAAAATCTCACTACTAATATCTACATAATGAATGGATTAGAATTAATTAAAAAAGCATTTGCATTAGAAGAAGTTGAGCGTGTACCGTGGGTTCCGTTTGTTGGTGTTCATGGTGGTTTTTTAACCGGTGTTGATGCAGAAACCTATCTGAAATCTTCGGATGAAATTGTAAAAGGAATAAGTAAATCCATCGAGGAATATAATCCTGATGGTGTTCCGGTGGTTTTCGATCTGCAAATTGAAGCCGAAATTTTGGGATGCGAACTGCAATGGGCACCACATAATCCGCCGGCTGTTGTAACACATCCACTGGCAAATGGTGTTTCGTTATCCGATTTAAAAGTTCCGGCAATTACCGATGGCAGAATTCCGGTGGCCGTAGAATCGACAAAAATATTACGCAAGAAATATCCTGATCTTGCGTTGTACGGATTAATTACCGGACCGTTTACACTTGCCCTGCATTTAATGGGAACCGATATTTTCATGAAACTCTTTGAAGCACCCGACGAAGTAAACGAGGTGATGGAGTTTTGTACCAAAGTTGGTAATAAAATGGCAGGGTATTTAATGGATGCCGGCTGCGATATTATTGCTGTGGTTGACCCGATGACAAGTCAGATTGACCCGATGTCTTTCGAAACATTTGTTACTCCATACGTTTCAAATATTTTTGATACAGTCAGGGATGCAGGGAAACTTAGTTCGTTTTTTGTTTGCGGTCATGCTCAGCAAAATATCGAATCGATGTGTAATTGCAAGCCCGATAATGTTTCTATTGATGAAAATATTCCGCTTGATTTTGTAAAAGATATTGCATTAAAAAAGGAGATTAGTTTTGGTGGAAACATGAAACTAACAACTGTGCTGTTGATGGGCGATGAGGACGATTGTAGGGAAAATGCAATCGAAAACATGGACATGGCAGGTAAAAGAGGATTTCTTCTTGCGCCGGGTTGCGATTTACCAATGGACACGCCACCTGCAAATCTTAAAGCCGTCAGCGAATTGGTGCACGACGAATATAAACAGGATATTGCACGAGCTTTGGAGAAAAAAGAGAGTACGCTCGAGATTTTTAATATGAAAGATTACGGGCAGTCCGACAAAGTTATTGTCGATATTATTACCCTCGATTCTGAGTCGTGTGCACCTTGTCAGTATATGGTTGAAGCGGTAAAACAGGTTGCTCCACAATTCGATGGAGTTGTTGAATGGCGCGAACATGCCATAAAAAAGATGGAGGCGGTATCGTTTATGTCGTCGTTAATGGTTAAAAATATCCCTACTATTTGTATCGATGGTAAAATTGCATTTGTTTCGCAAATTCCACCAAAAACCGAATTAATTGCAGCTATTCAAAAACGTATCAATAAAAAGCTAAAACTTAAAATTAAATCGAAACGCAGCGAAATACTTATTCTTGGCGAAAATAAAGATGAAACAAGTAAACTAAACAGTAAAATTCACCGTGCAATTACCGAACTCGGAAAAGATGTTGAGATAAAGATAATTGCAGATAAAAAACTGATGGCAAATTATGGTGTTTCGCAGGGATCTGCCGTAGTTGCTGTAAACTATAAATTAAAATCGGAAGGCGAAGAACCATCTCTCGAAGTTATAAAAGAGTGGATTAAAGAACTATAAGAAACAAGGAAATTAAGGGCTGAAGCCCGGAGTTCCGGGCTGACCTGTTGCCCCACCATAAATGGTGGGGTTAGTCAACAATATGCTTTTGTAGTTTCGGGTTATTGTGTTGTTCCAACCATAAATGGAGAAATTAGTTAAATACCTTTAATGTGCCGTTTTCTTATTTTTACAAAAATGTTATACGATAAAACTAAATTACTAACCCCGACTTTTAAGTCGGGGAGATAAAACAAAATAACAATCGGGCTTCAGCCCACAATAATTCAACTGATGGGGAAAATATTAGACCAAATAAAACAAGGAAAAACAATGGTTTCCGACGGTGCATGGGGAACATTCCTGCAACAAAAAGGAATGCAACCCGGCGAGTGCCCCGAGGAGTGGAACCTTTCGCATGCCGATGATGTTTTCGATATTGCCAAAAGTTATATCGAAGCCGGTGCCGACATGGTTGAAACCAACAGTTTTGGCGGTACAATTTTTAAGGTCGAAAAATATGGCTTGGCAGATAAAGTTTTTGAGTTAAATAAAGCTGCTGCTGAAATTAGCCGAAAAGCTGCCGGCGATAAATTTGTACTCGGCTCGGTGGGTCCCACCGGAAAAATTCTGATGATGGGCGATGTAACCGAAGAAGAATTGTACGAAGCTTTTAAAACGCAAGTCCAGGGTTTGGAAGCCGGCGGTGTTGATGCAATTATGATTGAAACCATGACCGACCTCGATGAGGCGCGACTGGCAATTCGTGCTGCAAAAGAGAATACAAACTGCGAAGTTTTTTGTACAATGACATTCGAAAAAACTGTGAATGGTGACTACCGCTCGATGATGGGAGTTGCTCCAACCGACATGGTTAACACCTTAATTGATGCCGGTGCAGAACTAATTGGCGCCAACTGTGGAAACGGAATTGAAGATATGATTGGCATTGTAAAAGAAATTCGCAAAGCAAATAAAGAGATTCCGATTTTGGTTCATGCCAACGCTGGAATGCCAATTTACGACGACGGCAAAACTGTATTCCCGGAAACCCCGGACGAAATGGCCGGTTTAATTCCAAAAATTATTGATGCCGGTGCAAATATTATTGGTGGTTGTTGTGGTACAACTCCGGGGCATATTTGTCGGGTACGCGAAGAGGTTGATAAGAAAAAAACCTCCCCTTGGTTCCCTCCTAAAAACAGGAGGGGAATAAGAAAAACAAAATGAAAAAAATACCATTCCATATAATTTCAGGTTTTTTGGGAAGTGGCAAAACAACGTTCCTAAAACATATTATCGACCAGTATTCATCGGAGAAAAAAATTGGAATTATCCAAAATGAGTTTGCCCCGGCAAATATTGACGGAGCTGTGTTAAAACAATCGGGTAAAGATTTTAACCTGCTTGAAATAAATAATGGCTCGGTTTTTTGTGTCTGTCTGCTTGGAGATTTTGTAAAGTCGCTCGATAAATTTGTTGATGAATATCAGCCCGACGATATTATTATTGAAGCTTCGGGACTTTCGGACACCACCTCAATTTCAGAAATAATAGCAGCAAGTTCTCTGGCTGATAAAATATATCTTGCATCGAACTGGTGTATTGTCGATGCGCCAAACTTTGCGAAAGTCGGGTTTATGAAACAACGTGTTTCGCACCAGTTACGAATGGCAGATATTGTGGTAATAAATAAAACCGATTTGGTTGATACAGGTATTGCCGAAGTGCGCGACGAGATAAAAAAGATAAATCCGTTTGCTGAGATCAGAGAAACTACTTTTTGTAATATCGATTTCGAGTTGGGCAATTCGCCAATCAGCAAATTCTATTTTAGCGAAGTTGAAGCAATGAAAGAGCCAAAGATAAATTCGATGGTTCTTAAAAGTGCACGTAAAACATCGTGTCAGTCGCTGGAGATATTTTTAAACGAGTGGGCACCAAAATCGTATCGGATAAAAGGTTTTGTAAATCTTACAAATGGTAAAATTGCTGCCGTACAGTGTACTTTCGAAACTATTGAAATTATTGAGATGGAGAACACTTTTCGCCCAACAGAAATAATTGCGATTAGCGACCAGTTTACCATGCGAGAGTGGAATAAATCGTTTAAAGAGTTGGTTTAGTTTGTACATTGGACTTTCCTATAAATATCTGTACAAACACTTTTTCTATTCCTTAGAAACAATTTAAATTGAGAATTATTGAGTTTGTTTATTGCAAGAGTTGAAGTGTTATTTTACTTTTATCGTTTTAAAAGAAATTAGTATTCAACAAAAATAAATAGATAAATCATGAGCAACTTTTTATTAGCGTCAATTGGCAGAAAGTTCATGATGAGTATTACAGGATTGTTCCTGCTGGTATTTATCACTGTACATTTGGCCCTTAACCTATTATTAATTATCGATGATAGTGGCGAACTATTTAATCTTGGGGCGCATTTTATGGCCACAAACCCACTGATTAAAATTATGGAACCAATTCTGGGACTTGGTTTTATAGTTCATATCATCTGGTCGGTTATTATTACCTACCAAAACTGGAGAGCCAGACCGGTAAAGTATGATAAGCAAAATCTTGGTGCTTCCAGTACCTGGGCATCGCGTAATATGTTTATTCTTGGAGGGATGGTTTTTGCCTTCCTGGTATTGCATGTTATAAACTTCTTTTATGTAATGAAATTTGCCCCGCACTCGATGGAAACTGTTGTAATTGACGGTACAACAATGGAGAATGGGTATAAACTTGTTTCTTAACTTTTTATAAATAACATGTTGTTCGGTATTGTTTATATTTTGGCAGCAGTATTACTCACCTTACATTTAACACATGGATTCTGGTCGGCATTCCAAACATTAGGATTAAATAACAAAAACTGGATGAGTCGCCTCAAGTTGGTTGCCAAAATTTTTGCTATTGCAATAGGTGTAGGATTTTCTATAATCCCATTGTATTTCATGTTAGGTTTTAACAATTAAAGGAATTGATTATGAGCATATTAGAATCAAAAATACCTGCTGGTGCTTTGGCTGAAAAGTGGAATATCCACAAAGCCGCTATTAAAGTTGTTAGCCCGGCAAATAAACGTAAACTGGAGATTATTGTCGTAGGTACCGGATTGGGAGGTGCATCGGCAGCAGCTTCGTTGGCAGAGCTGGGATATAAAGTAAAATCATTCTGTTATCAGGACAGTCCGCGCCGTGCACACTCGATTGCAGCGCAGGGCGGTATTAACGCAGCAAAAAATTATCAAAACGATAACGACTCGGTTTACCGGTTGTTTTACGATACAATTAAAGGGGGAGATTATCGCTCGCGAGAAGCAAACGTTTATCGTTTGGCTGAAGTTTCGCCAAATATTATCGACCAGTGTGTTGCACAAGGCGTACCGTTTGGTCGCGAATATGGCGGGTTACTTGGTAACCGTTCGTTTGGTGGAGTGCTGGTAAGCCGTACATTTTATGCACGCGGACAAACCGGGCAACAGTTATTAATTGGTGCATATCAGGCATTAAACCGTCAGATTTCTAAAGGGAATGTTGAAATTCACAGCCGCTCCGAAATGCTTGATGTTATTAAGATTGACGGGAAAGCGCGCGGAATTATTGTACGCGATTTGGTAACAGGCGAAATAAAAAGACACGGTGCGCACGCTGTTGTAGTTGCAACCGGCGGTTATGGAAATGTATTTTTCCTCTCAACAAATGCGATGGGAAGTAACGGTTCGGCAGCATGGCAGTGTTACAAAAAAGGGGCGTTTATGTCGAACCCATGTTTTGTGCAAATTCACCCGACTTGTATTCCTGTTCATGGCGACCAGCAATCGAAACTGACCCTAATGTCAGAGTCGTTACGAAATGATGGTAGAATTTGGGTGCCCAGGAAAAAAGAGGATGCTGAAAAATTACAGAAAGGCGAAATTTCAGCTAACGATATTCCTGAAGATGACCGTGATTTCTATCTCGAAAGAAGATATCCATCTTATGGAAACTTAGTTCCTCGCGATGTTGCATCGCGAGCAGCAAAAGAGCGTTGCGATGCAGGTTATGGTGTGAATTCAGAGGGGAAAGCAGTTTTCCTCGATTTCAAATATTCGATAGAACGTTTGGGAAAAGATGTAATTACAGCTCGTTATGGAAACCTTTTCCAGATGTACGAAAAAATTACTGATGTTAACCCGTACAAAAATCCGATGATGATTTATCCGGCTATTCACTACTCAATGGGCGGAACCTGGGTTGATTATAATTTAATGACATCTGTTCCGGGACTGTACTCGATTGGAGAAGCAAACTTCTCTGACCACGGTGCAAACCGGCTGGGAGCTTCGGCACTGATGCAAGGATTGGCCGATGGTTATTTTGTTTTACCATATACTATTGGAGATTATTTGGCTGACGAGATTATGACTCCAAAAATAGATACCAACGCACCTGAATTTGAGGATGCAGAAAAAGAAGTTACTGAAAGACTGAATAAATTATTCAATATAAAAGGAACAAAAACTGTTGACCATTTTCATAAAAAGTTAGGGCATGTTATGTGGGAATATGTTGGAATGGCCAGAAATAAAGAGGGGCTTGAAAAAGCAATTGCCGAGATCCAACAAATTCGTACCGATTTCTGGAACGATGTTAAAATTCCGGGTGAAATGAGTAATCTGAACCCTGAATTGGAAAAAGCAAGCCGGATTGCCGATTTCTTCGATATTGGAGAACTGATGGCTCGCGATGCTCTCGACAGAAATGAATCGTGTGGAGGACATTTCCGCGAAGAGTCGGTTACTGAAGATGGTGAAGCAAAACGCGATGACGAAAAATTCACTTACGTTTCTTGCTGGGAATATAAAGGAGAAGGTGAAAAACCGGAATTACATAAAGAAGATTTGGTGTTTGAGAATGTAAAACTTACTCAGAGGAGTTATAAGTAGTGAGTAAATAGTAGTTAGTACAGAGTAGTGAGTATATGAGTACAGAGTAGTGAGTATATGAGTACAGAGTAGTGAGTATATGAGTACAGAGTAGTTAGTTTGATTAAGGAGGTACTCACTACACCAATGTATTAATCTTAAAATCTAAATAAAATGCATCAGTTTCAAGAGTTGAAAGTTTGGCAAAAAGGAAGAGTTCTTGTTAAAGAAATTTATAAAGCAACTCATAAATTCCCTAAAGACGAACTATTCGGAATAACTTCTCAAATGAGAAGGAGTGCCGTTTCAATTCCGGCAAATATTGCTGAAGGTTGTGGGAGAAATAGCGATAAAGAATTAAATCGTTTTTTGGATATTGCCAATGGAAGTGCGTTTGAATTGGAAACTTTAGTAATTCTTTGCCTCGATTTAGAATTCTTTTCACAAGAAATATTTGAGAGTTTTGGTTCGAAATTGAATGAAATACAAAAAATGATTTATGGATTAAAACAATCAACACTAAAATCTTAATTCTTGAATCTCAATACTCATATCTTTTTGTCTAATAATCTAAATTAAATAAAATGGCTGATAAAATTCTTAAGAAACTCAAAATAAAAGTCTGGAGACAAAACAATGCTTCAGCAAAAGGTAAATTCGAAACTTACCCAATAGAGAATGTTTCCACCGGATCTTCTTTTCTCGAAATGATGGATATTTTAAATAATGACCTCATCGAAAAAGGAATTGACCCGATTGCTTACGACCACGATTGCCGGGAAGGTATTTGCGGAACTTGCAGTTTATATATTAATGGCAGGCCACACGGACCAGACACTGAAGTTACAACCTGCCAGTTGCACATGCGTAAGTTTAAAGATGGCGAAACCATTGTTATTGAACCATGGCGTGCTGCCGCTTTTCCGGTGATTAAAGACTTAATTGTTGACCGTACCGCATTCGAAAAAATATTGCAGGCAGGTGGTTTTGTGTCGGTAAATACCGGTGGTGTACCCGATGCAAATTCAATTCCAATTGCCTACGAAGATGCTGAAGAATCGATGGATGCCGCTTCGTGTATTGGTTGTGGAGCTTGCGTTGCTGCTTGCAAAAACTCGTCGGCAATGTTGTTTGTTTCGGCAAAAGTTTCACATTTGGCAAAACTACCTCAAGGTAAAGTTGAAGCTAAAAAACGCGCCCGTAACATGGTTAGCAAAATGGATGAACTTGGTTTTGGCGGCTGTACAAATACTCAGGCATGCGAAGCTGAATGTCCGAAAAGTATTTCGATTACTAATATTGCACGTTTAAACCGCGAGTATCTGGTGGCAAGAATGAGTGAATAATAATATCCGGCGAAATATATTTTAAAGCCTTCTCTTTTTTGGGAAGGCTTTTTTTGCTTAAAAAGTTAAAAAGTTTTTCGAAAAATGTAAAAGTAAGTGTTGATTTTTACAAAAAAGCCTCAATATTAAGAGTAATTCACAGCTATTTGTGAATAAGTCATCAGGCGAACGATGCATTGCGTTTGTTCAAATTGCTACATTCGCATCAAACAAATAAGTAGTTATGCCATACAGACGTTTGCCAACAACAGATAAAGCCAGAATGCGAGCATTAGAATCCGCATTAAAAAAAGCAACTCGTAAAAGCAGTGATAAACTTGCAATTTCTATCCCAATGATTGAAGAACTGAAAAGTGTAAAAAGTAAGTTCGAGAATATGCTGACACATTACGAGATAAATATTAAAATTCAATCGGAACGAAATCAGGACTATAAAACGGCAATGGAAAATGCCAGAATGTATGTTTCGCATTTTATTCAGGTGCTTTATCTTACTTCTGAACGTGGCGAAATTAATGGCGGCATAAAGTATTACGAACTCAAAGATTTTGAAGGGAAAGTACCTCCGCTAAATACCGAAGAAGAGATTTTATACTGGGGCAAAAAAGTTGTTGAGGGCGAACAAAAACGAATTCAAAGTGGTGGTAGCGCTATTTACAATCCATCTATTGCAATGGTGAAAATTAAGATTGAAGATTTTAATGATGCCGCCATATTCCAGAATAATCTTAGAAAAAACACATCACGTTCTTTCGATAAAATGCGCGACATCAGAAAAGCTACAAACGAATTTATTGGCAAATTGTGGTCTGAAATTGAAGGAAACACAAATATTGAAGATGTTAAAATTAAACGCCAGATTTTACAGGAATATGGGATGGTTTATATTTTCAGAAAAAGCGAAATAAAAAAACTACCTCCCAAAGAGTTTGCAAAAGAGATACAACGCGATTTAGTTTTCGATTTTGGGTAGTGTGCGATTACCAAACATTTCAACCGATGATAGTAATCTCGTATAAAAGTTGAATTGGATCAATTTGACCCCTTATTTCTTCGCTTTAAACAAATCTGCCTCTTTTACCTTTTTAACCTGCATACTATCTTTTAGGGTTTTGTTTATTGCATTGTATGGCGCAACAACAATTTCGTCGCCTTCTCCAATTCCTTCCAGAATCTCGATGCTATTGTTATCCTGAATTCCCGTTTTTACCTCAACTTTTTTAACTCGTCCATCGGCATAAACAAATACAACTTCCTGCTTCTCTTCACGTTCAACCACCTTATTTTCGTCTGCATCGTCAGAAGATTCTGCCTTATCTTTTACCTCTTCAGTACCACCGTCCTCTTTTTTAATACGGGTTGTAACAGCCGAAATTGGTACCGAAATAACATCCTCACGGGTTTCGGTCAAAATATCTACTGTTGCTGACATTCCCGGACGAAACGGATAAAAATTTCCGGCTGTCGAATCGATTAAATCGGCATACGAATCACGCAGCAAAAACACTTTTACATCGAAATTTGTAACCTGATCGGCAGTTGTTCCTGTTGTACTTGCCGAGTTTGCAATCTCGGTAACAATCCCTTTAAACTTACGGTTTAAATATGCGTCAACTTCAACCAGTGCAGTGTCGTATTTTGCAACTTTAACAATATCGTTTTCGTTCACTTCAACCTGAACTTCCATTCTTTCCAGATTTGCAACAATCATCATTTCTGTTCCGGCGTACATATTTGTACCAACTACACGCTCGCCCTGTTCAACATTCAGAGCCGATACAGTTCCCGAAATTGGCGCATAAATTTTAGTTTTTGTAAGTTGCTCTTTTGCCTCCGACACAGTCGCTTCGGCACTTTTTACCGAATATTCTGCCGCCCTTACTTCAGCTACCGAAACTTTATAAACTGCCTCTGCCGATTCGAATTCGGAAACTGCGATGGTTCCTTTTTCATACAACTTTTTACTTCTTGTGTATGCAAGTTTCCGTTCAATTTGTTGAGCTTCGGCTTGTGCCAGCCGCGCTTTTGAGGAGTTTAAAGTTGCCTCCGCACGATTTAATGCCGAGATATACATTTCCGGTTTTATAACACAAAGTAACTTCCCTGCTTTAACTTCGTCGCCCTCTTCCACATAAAGCTGAACAATTTCACCAGCAACATCGGGACTTATTTTTACTTCTGTTTCGGGCTGAATTTTACCATTTGCAGTAATAAACTCAGTTAATGTTTCGCTCTTAACAGTCTCAGTTGCAATACTAATTGTAAACTCGCTGCCAAACCACCCCTGTTTTTTTCCAACAACTAAACCAATTATAACAATTACAACTATTCCAATAGCGTATGGTAAAATCTTTTTATGCTTCATTTTTAATAATTCAGTTTTGTTATACGTCAGTTCCAATCGTTTAAAATTACAATAAATTGCATTTCTACAAGTTTTTAAAAAATTTATTGGTGCGAAATTATTGTTTAAGCAGAAGTCGTGCAGTCCGACGACTGTTTTGCTCCAGGTAGATCTTTTTGTCCTTTTTTATTTCGTAAAGGACTTCGGCATTAAAATGACGAACAGTATGTAAAGTTAAACCTGTATTATAACGGGCTATATAATTTACCGAGAGCGATTCCAGTACCAGATCCAAATCCGTTTCAGGAAAGTCAACCACAATATTAAAGTCGATTGCCGATTGCTGAATAAGGTTTATTTTTATTCTGTTTTTATGAATAATATTTACAATCGCGTTAATATCTTCGATACTAATAAACGAGAAATCTATTGGCGAAATAGTAATTAAAACCTGATTCTCCTTTACAATAAAAACAGGTTGCAGTTGAAGTTTGTAGTCAACCTTATGAATAATTGTACCATTGTCTTTTGGCGAAAAAAACGACTTTACCAACAACGGGATTTTTTTATTATGCAAAGGTTTCATCGTTTTCGGATGAATAATTTGTGCCCCGGAATACGACATTTCTATGGCTTCGCGGTACGAAAGTTCCTCTATTTTTACAGCATCTTTCATAATTTTAGGGTCGCCATTTAAAACCCCCGGAACATCTTTCCAGATAGAAACATCATCGGCATTTAATATATTTCCTAAAATAGCTGCTGTAAAATCGGATCCCTCGCGACCAAGAGTTGTGGTAAGATTAGAAGTTGTAGAACCCAAAAAACCCTGCGCAATATACAATCTCTCGTTTTTAAAATTGAAAGTGTGTCGAACAAGTTTTTCGGTCATTGCCCAGTTTACCGAAGCGTCTCTAAATTTATCGTCGGTTCGCAAGCAAGTTCTGATATCAATCCAACTGTTTTTTAATTCTGCACTATTCAAATATTCGCTCACAATTCGTGTTGAAACCAGTTCTCCAAAACCCACAACCTGGTCGTATTCAAAATTAAAATCGAACGACGGAGTTTTATCTAACCTGTTTTCTAATTCAGAAAAAAGAGCTTCTACAGTTTTGGGAGTTTCTCCCTCATTAAATAATTCGTCACAAATTTCAGTATGAAAAGATTTGAATAGATTGAATGTTTCACTTACCTCATTATCATTATTAAACCAGGCTTTCACAAGCGACTCCATCAAATTAGTAGTTTTTCCCATTGCCGAAATTACCACTACCAAATTGTTGTTGTATTCATTAATTATTTCGGCTACATTCCGCACTGCATCGGCATTTTTCACAGAAGCACCACCAAACTTAAATACTTTCATTTTGTATTGTACTGTATAACTATTTCAGATTTTCAAACTCTTAATTCATCACAAAATAACAGCAACAAAACTATAAAAATATTCAGCAAACTTCATTGTTAAAGACCAGACATACAAAGTTTGCTGAATAAAGATTATCTTTGCAACACGATACGATAATATATAAAATCATGATTGGGAAATTTTTTCATACACCACCAAGTAAGCAGTTTAATTACAGACCGCGATTTTACGACCCCGACAAAGAGGAGCACGACAACCGTGTAACGAGGATTAAAGAGGAGATGGGAATTGTTGAGGAAAAAGTGGACGACGGCAAACCTTTTCGGGCAAATCTACGCGGACAGTTTAGAAATGCGGATGCATGGCAAACAAAGTCTTCCAGCGACTCCCGCAAATCGCAAAATAAAAGATTATTCGTTTTTGTTTTTATTTTAGCAATTGCCTTTTATCTCTATTTTTTCTATTAGAGAAAAATTCAGTTCTCACTATTAACATTAATTTTTTTTAATTGAGCGACATAATACAATTACTGCCCGATGCGGTTGCCAACCAGATTGCTGCCGGAGAAGTTATTCAACGACCGGCTTCGGTTGTAAAAGAGCTGGTGGAAAATGCTTTGGATGCCGGGGCAACTGAAATTACAATTCATATAAAAGATGCCGGGAAAACCCTTGTTCAGATTACCGACAATGGTTGTGGCATGTCGCCAACCGATGCACGAATGGCTTTTGAGAGGCACGCCACTTCGAAAATAAGCTCGGCAAACGACCTGTTTTGTATTCGTACAATGGGTTTTAGGGGCGAGGCGCTGGCATCGGTTGCAGCAATTGCCGACGTTGAATTACGTACAAAAAGAGTGGAAGATGAAGTTGGCACTTTAATACATATTATCGGTTCCGAAGTAAAAACGCAGGAACCGGCAGCGTGCAACAGTGGTACTAATTTCAGTATTAAAAACCTTTTTTTTAATGTGCCTGCCCGCCGCAAATTTTTAAAAGCAAACAGCACCGAATTAAAAAATATTATCTGGGAAATTCAACGAATTGCGCTTCCAAATCCGGATATTAAAATCACCCTATTTCATAATAATTCACAGCTTTACCAGTTGCCGGTAACCAATAATCGCAAACGTATTGTCGATGTTTTTGGGAAAAACCTAAATCATAGTCTTATTTCGGTTAACGAGAAAACCAGTGTTATTAATATTCAGGGTTTTATCGGGCAGCCTAAGTATGCACGAAAAACAATGGGCGAGCAGTTCTTTTTTGTGAACGGCAGATATATGCGCCATCCATATTTTCATAAAGCGGTAATGATGGCGTACGAACAGTTACTGCCACCCGACACATTTCCATCGTATTTCCTGTTTTTAGAGACCGACCCGGCTTCGATTGATATTAATGTTCATCCCACAAAAACAGAAATTAAGTTTGAAAACGACCGCGAAATTTGGCAAATAATTCATGCTACTGTTCGCCAGTCGTTGGGAAAACACAATGTTGTTCCGTCAATAGATTTCGACCAAAGTGGAAATATTGATATTCCTGTTCCGCAAAAATCTACCGAAAATATTGTATTCCCCGACATTCCAATTAACCCGGAATATAATCCTTTTAACGAGCAGAAACCAACTTCGTCGGGAGGTTCATATTCAAAACCATTTCCGTCGGAAAAAAGGAATCTCGAACACTGGGAAGATTTATACGAAGGAGCACAATTAAAGCTGAAACCGGAAGAGCAGAACCAATCGGATTTTAGCCAAAACAGCGATTTGTATTCGCAGTCAGCAGTTCAGTTTACCGGAAAAAAATACTTCAGTTAAAACAAAAATATATTTTAACGCCTGTTAAATCGGGATTAATGGTAATCGACCAAAAACGGGCACACGAACGAATTTTGTTCGAGAAATTTATGGAGGTGCTAAAATCAGAATCGGTGGCGAGCCAGCAACAACTTTTCCCACAAACTATTGAGTTAAATCCGGCTGATTCGGAACTACTCAATAGTATTCTGGAAGATTTGCTTTCGCTGGGTTTTGATATTCGTGAATTTGGGAAAAATACATTTATAATTAACGGGACTCCGGGAGTTTTAGATATTTCGTCGCCCGAATTAATTGTTGAAAAGTTATTGGAAGAGTATAAAAATTCGCCGGTTAATGCCCGCTCGAAAGCAAAAGAACAAATTGCAATTTCGTTGGCAAAAGCATCGGCACTCGAATATGGAACCGAGCTAAAACAGGAAGAAATTGACCATTTAATTGATAATCTTTTTGCCTGTGCAACTCCAAATTTTTCGCCCGATGGGAAAAAAGTTTTGACCATTATTCCAATTGAGGATATCGAAAAAAGTTTTTCGAAATGACAGTTTGTCGTTATTTCAAGCTAAAATAAAAATGGTCTGGCAATTGTTAGACCACATTCAAAATATTTAAAATGAATTACAGACCTGTATTAAATAATATTCCGCCGGTTGTTAAAAACCTTATTATAATAAATGTGCTTTTTATGCTTGCAACCTGGGGGTTAGAAAGTATGAATATCGACTTAGTTGAAATTATGGGGATGCACTATCCGGGATCTGATAAATTTAAATTATACCAGATTTTCACCCACATGTTTATGCACGGTGGACTAACACATATCTTTTTTAATATGTTTGCATTGTACATGTTTGGGCGGGTCTTGGAAAATGTATGGGGACCAAAAAGGTTTCTGACATATTATATTATTACCGGTTTGGGTGCAATTGCATTACATACTTTTGTGAATTTTCTGGAGATTAATTCCATGCAGAACACAATCGAGGCATATAGAAATACACCGGCACCCGAAATTCTGGATCAGTTTGTAAATAAAAACCTACCGAATGCTACAAATCAGGTTCACGATTTTATTAATTCGTGGTACAACGACCCAACAAATAAAGCTTTTGCCGGCGAGGGATTAAATTTAATGCAGCGAATTTTAGACTTGAAGATGGACATTCCAACAGTTGGAGCATCGGGAGCGGTATTCGGAATATTGCTGGCTTTTGGAATGTTGTTCCCTAATACTCAGTTAATGCTGTTATTTCCACCTATTCCAATTAAAGCAAAATACTTTGTAATGGGTTACGGTGCTATCGAATTGTATCTCGGGTTTTCGCACCCCGGAAGTAACATTGCACACTTTGCACACCTTGGCGGAATGTTATTTGGTTTTATTCTTATAAAATACTGGCAAAAAAACTCTAATAAATTTTATTGAAAAAGTATTGAGATGGTTAGATATGAGTATTTAGATAAATATTAATTATTTGCAGACTCGTCATTCCGAACTTGTTTCGGAATCTGTTTTTATAGAAATGCTGAAATATATTCAGCATGACGTAAAAACTGATACTGTTTATTAGAACGTCACCCTGAACTTGATTCAGGGTCTTTAATGTAAAAATGCTGAAATATATTCAGCATGACATTTTGAATATTAAGATTTAAAATATGGACATAGTAAACGACATAAAACAGACATTTAAAAATGGCTCGGTTTTAACCCGTCTCATTTATATTAATATTGCGGTTTTTCTTTTTGTAAAAATTGCGGGTGTGTTCTTCTATCTTGCCGGACAGCCATATTTTTTGGTCGATTGGCTCTCTGTTCCATCCAATACAAACGAACTTATTTCGAAGCCGTGGACTCCGGTAACTTATATGTTTTTACATGCCGGATTTATTCATCTGCTATTTAATATTTTGGGATTGTATTGGTTTGGGAAGCTATTTCTTTATCATCTCGAAGGTGATAAACTATTAGGTATTTATATTCTTGGAGGACTTGCCGGTGCTGCACTTTATGTATTTGCATATAATGTAATTCCGGTTTTAAAAAATGATAACAGTATTTTACTTGGTGCATCAGCATCGGTTTTTGCAGTTCTTGTGGCAGGTGCTTTTTACGACCCCGATCGCGAAATAATGTTGCCATTAGTCGGAACTTTCAAACTGAAATATGTAGCTATTTTTTATATTTTGCTTTCTGTAATTGGTATTTCATCTACAAATGCCGGAGGAAATATTGCACATTTAGGAGGTGCATTCTGGGGATGGTTTTATATTTATCAACTCAGAAAAGGTAAAGATATGGGAGCAGGGTTGATAATGTTTATTAATGACATTGCAGGCAAACTGGCAAAGTTGTTAAAACCCAAAAGCCATTTAACAGTTTCTCACAAAAAACCTCCGCGCGACGATTACGAATACAATCGGCAAAAAAACAGTCAGCAAGACGAGATAAACCATATCTTGGATAAGATTGCAAAATCGGGTTACGATAGTTTATCGAGTAAAGAAAAGGAACTGCTTTTTAAACAGGGTAAGAAGTGAGTCCACTCTGAAAAGTCCATTTATTTACTTTTCGGAGAAATCTCTTTTTGAAAAATAGTATGCGAATCATTATAAAATTTAATGAAATTCTTTTCACTCGGATTTCCTTTGTATGGACCAAACGAACCGTGCCCTGCTGTACTATGCGGATTGCGCCAAACCAAAATATATGATAATTCGTAGGGTCTGATAGTCTCCAGAACTTCTGTCCACCACTTGGTATTTTTATCGATGGGACCACCCGCCTCGCTAATTGCGGCTATTTTATTTTTCTCTTTCGCATACTGCGAAACCTTTTCGGAACAGTTTTTTAGTGTCGGCAAAAACTTGCGACCGCGGTCGTACAAATCAAAAGCTACAACATCAATAATATCGTCGCCGGGGTAGCGATCCAGATAATCGTTTATAGATTTAAACCGGTCGGTTGAGTATGAATATAAAAGGTGGTGAATGTTTTTTTCATCTTGCAAATAGGAGACCGTATAACGCCAAAGAGCTTTGTAATCTTCAATAGAACATAAATTTTTACCCCACCAAAACCAACTTCCGGTGTGTTCGTGAAACGGGCGGAAAAGTATGGGAATATAAGTTCCGTCATCGGTTTTCAGTCCGAGCATAAAATCAGCCAGTTTATCGAGATACTGTTTATAAACTTCATGTTTTTCTCCACCCGGAAGAATTGAACTCACCACTTTTTTCGACGAAACATCCCACGCAGTTCCGCCGGTTAGCGGGTTTCGTAAATGCCAGCTTATTGTATTTACTCCTCCCCGCTCGTAAACCAGTTTAATCCAGTTTTGTATTTTATCGAAATGAACAGAATCTAAACTGTAAGCGTCGCCCAATTCCAGATGTCCCAACTCCCAGCCATAAACTGCCGGGTAGTCGCCGCAAACATCTTTTACGTCAGAGCGACCCTCTTCGTAAACCCACGAATGTCCGTAAGCTAAATCGTCCTGATGTCCAAACATCAAACCTTTTTTCTGAAGTCGAAGAAGTTTCTGATACAGTTTTACAGTTTCGGGTGTTGCTTTTTTATCGGTGGGTTTTGGGTTGCCGACAGTTGCAAAAAGCCCAACAATTATAAACGCGAGTAGAAAGATGCTCTTTATCATTTTAAAATATTTTTGATTTGATTGGTACTTAATTCAACCTCCGGATTGAAATCTTTGCTCAGCATGTAGCTCATTAAACTAAATTTTAACTGAATGGCTTCCGGACGTGTTTCCAAATTATTTACGAGGTCTGTTCCGCTCACAAGGATTTTTCCTTTCCCTATTTTCGCTTCGAAAAGCAGTGCAAGCCGGCGGTTGGTTACCCAGTCGTCAATTATTCGTACAATTGGTCTTAGCTCCACCGGAAAATCGTTTAATATAATTGCATCGCAGTGACTCATTGCATCCCACCACTGCCAGTTCGAATGATACTCGGTTGGGAACTGTGCCAGTGCCGGATGTTCGGGGTTGCACAAAATTCCCAAAGTATGTGGTTTTTGTCCGCTGGTCCATGCAGTGTTCCAAAAAATACTTGAGAAACCCACACCAATATCGCCACCCATTTCGGGAGCAACTTTTCCTTTGCCCAAACTGAGTAGTACTTCACCACCATCGTTTAAAAATTTTATTGTTGAAGGAGTAAGTTTTTCAACTACTTTAATTTCATCCGTTCCAGCAGTCTTATTTTCGGGATAAACCCAAATATCCCACGAGTTTGAAAATTTGCCAACTGAGACTTCCAATGTTAGTTTTCGTGGTTTATTATTATTTTGAAATTTATAAACCACATTTCCCAGTTTTATTGTATTCCCGATTGGTAATTTTTGTTTGCCAAAAGTTCCTTGGGCAACTGTTTTTTTATTCTGAATGAGTTTCCATTTCGGAGTAATATTTTCTAAAGGAAATTCTCCAAAGTTGGCAACTTCAATATTTGCGGTCATTGTTTCTCCTTCAACAAAAACCCGTTTATTTAAACGTGCCAACGGAACAGTTGTATTACAAAACCTTCGAAATTCAGCCGGTGTTACATAACCTTTTTCTTCCCAAAACGGGTCGAGTATTCCAACCAACGCAGTTCCCTGTCCCGGGAAATCCTGAAGACTAAGCAACTGAAATCCTGCAAAATCGGGAGTTCTGAGTGCTGCTTCAATTTCGGCTTTGTAGCAGAGTGTTTGTAATTTACCCGATGCCATCAGAAAATCCTCAGCCAAATTACCCATGTGATTTGCGATTAAACTTTCCTGAAAAATCTCGAAGTTTTTAGCTTTTAACGGACCGGTATATTTTTTAATCTCGTTGAAATTGGGGTAAACACACCACTGCCCAATCTCGTGGCTTACAACCGGAATCCCATCTTTAGTAACTTTTCCCGACCAATCGTAATTGGTTTTCGGCGGCTGCGAATTTATTATACTTCTTAAACCTTCGCCCCAGCCCTGAATTCGTGGTTGTGGAAGATTATGAAAATCGTTTACTTCCAACGCCGGCCAACCCGCGCCACTTGTATAAACGTGGCGCGAATCTTTGTCTTTCCAATACGATACAAATTCAGTTAGAAATTGATTCCGGTTTTTGCCACCCGGCTCGTTTCCGTAGGCGAGCATTACAAAACTTGGGTGATTTCCGTAGGCTTTTACAATGCGTTTACTTTCGTCCCAAATATATTGGTCAATCGGGTCGCCATTTCCCAACCCCGTTGTAACATTTGCCCACGACGAACATTCAACCTGTAAATAAATACCCATTTTATCGGCAGCTTCGAAAGCCGCTTCGGACGGACACCACGAATGAAACCGAACATGATTTAATCCATGTTCCTGAATTGCTCTAAACTCTTTTTGCCAGCCTTCAATTTTGGTTGGCGGATAACCTGTTTCGGGGAAAATTGCACAATCCAACGTTCCGCGTAAAAACAGATGTTTGCCATTTATTGTAAAAACAGAGCCGTCAGCTTTAAATTCGCGTAACCCAAAATCAATCTGCTTTTCGTCTTCACCATTTTTATATTCTAAATCAACAGAAAGTTCGTAAACATTTGGGTTGAACTCGTCCCAAAGTAGTGCGTCATCCCCAAGATTATAACTCATCTTTAAAATGTTCTCACCCTTAATTACAGTAAAACCAAACGATTTTTCCGGTGTCTCAATTTCTGAATTTTTAAGTTTAGCTTCAAGCTCAATCTCGATATTTTCTCGCTCTCCTGAATTAATAATAGTTGCTTCAATATCGATTGTTTTTGTTTTAATATCAGGAAAAACCTGAATATTTTCGATGTAAATTTTTCCGGCAGATTGCAAAGAAATATCGCCAACAATCCCGTTCCAGTTAGATTGTGTGTGGTCTGAAATGCTATGAGAATCCTGCCCAACATCAACTTTTTTTGTGCGATTATCAACACAAACTGTTATTCTGTTTTCACCCTCTTTTAGCCAAGGAGTAATATCGTGTTTATGTGGAGTTGCCAAACTGTTTTGCATTCCCGTATTTTTACCGTTTACCCAAACTCTGGTTTCCCAGTGCGGACGTTCCAGCTTTAACCAAACATTTTTTCTATCCCAATTTTTAGGAATAATTACTGTTTTGCTGTACCAGGCAGCTCCTGTATATTTTTTATCGGGTTGCAGCCAATACGGGAAACGGATATTATCAGGATCGTGATACGGAGCATAATTTGGGTCGTTGTACCATTCAGTGTTTTTAACTCCGCCTGTCCATTGCGTTTGTAAATTTATATTGAAACCTTTTCCGTTTTCCACCATCGAGCCCGGCAGATTAATTGTTTCCTGCAGATCGTTTTCAAACCATTTTTCTGAAACTCCAATATCTTCGGGGTCAATTTGGAATTGCCACTCGCCGGATAAATCAATGGAATTATTGTCTTGTTCGCACGAATAAAAAAATATAGCAATAATTAAAATAAAGAGTGAAATTGGTTTCATAATCGGACAGTTAATAAAGTTGAATTATAGTTTTAGCGAAAATAGTTAAAAAAGTCAATCTTTGACAATGAAGTAAAAAGTAGTACCAAAATTGTTACTACTCAGCAGGTTCATAGTACTGATTATCAGTAGCCCCGTGCTTTAGCTCGGGGTTTAAAATTGGGTATAGATATAGTTTTGGCTGGATTTTTGTTTTTCTTGAACAAAAATCAGGACAAAACGGATTAGTAACCAGTGTTTTATATTTTAGTTATGCTGCTGAATAGTAACCCAAAATTAAATTGTATTTTAGTCGAATTAAATTTGAAAAGTTAAAATGAGCCTGTTTCAAAATACGCTTTAAAAATAACATTTTCACACAGTCTGTTTAATTAACGGAATTAATGAGCAGACAGTATGAGGACTTTTGGTTCGACAGCTAGTTCTATTCGTTAAGTGTATAATTTTAAAAGAGATAAATACTAATTAAATATTAAATACAACATCATGAAAAAATTATTAATCGTTTTTGTTTTATTATTAACCACTGCAATTGTTTTACAGGCAGCCGACTTCAAAATGAAAAAACCACAAACTACCCGAATTTGGCTGGGGGCAGATTATTGGGCAAACCGTATTCAGGACTGGCAAATTAACGATGGTAAAATAGAGTGTGTGGCATCGAACTGGAATAGAAATTTAAGTTTGCTAACATACCGGATGGGCGAAAAAGAAGGCTCGTTGCAGATGTCGGCAGAAGTTCAAATTCTGAACTCTGCCGAATCATCGCGCAACTGGGTAGGTTTTAAACTGGCTGCAAAAGGGAAATTTAACGATTACCGCGATGATGCCATTTTTGGAACCGGGTTGAATGTTGGAATTACCACAAAAGGGGAACTTTTTATTGGCGATATTCCGGTAAAATATATAAAAAATGCAGAGGGTGTTCGCCCATATTTAAAAGAGGGTGTAATTTTAAAAATAATGGCAACTCCGGCGGGCGATAATTACGAAGTTGAAATTTCGATAACCCGAAAAGCAAATAATGAGTTTCTGGCAAGCGAAAAAGTGGATAATATTCCTGCAAAAACATTTTTTGGGGCTGTTGGTTTGGTAAGCGATTTTGGCGAAGTAACAGATAAAAATGTACCAAGCGTTGTTTTTAGCAACTGGGAAGCCGGTGGTACAAAATTAATTGAGCATAAAAACAGAGCTTTTGGTCCGGTACTTTTTACCCAATATACATTAAGTCGGGGCACGTTGAAAATGAGTGCACAAATGCCGCCAATGGGAAAAGACGACGACCGTTTTGCAACACTTCAGATTAACAAAAACGGGGAGTGGAAAACCGTGGCTCAGGCAGATATTGAAAGAAATTCACGCACCGCAATCTTCAGGGTCGAAAACTGGAACAGCACGCAGATGATTCCATTCAGAGTGAGCTATAAAATGGTTGCCGATGGGAATGAAAAAACAGAGTTCTTTTACGAAGGGGAGATTCGGAAAGAGCCATTCGACCAGAATAAAATTACCGTTGCCGCATTTACCGGAAACAACGATTTGGGTTACCCGAACAACGATTTATGGAGCAATGTAAAAAAACAAAATCCCGATCTATTATTCTTTTCGGGCGACCAGATTTATGAAGCTGTTGCAGGTTACGGATTGCAACGAGCACCTGTAAACATGGCAATTCTCGACTATCTTCGCAAGTGGTATATTTACGGGTGGGCGTATGGCGATTTATTACGAAAAACACCAAGTATAAGTATTCCCGACGACCACGATGTACTGCATGGCAATGTATGGGGAAATGGGGGAAAAGCAGCCCAAAAAACCGGAAGTGCAAAAGACAGGCAAGACAGTGGCGGCTATAAAATGCCAGCTATTTTTGTAAATGTTGTTGACCGCACACAAACCGGACACCTGCCAGATGCTTTTGATCCGGCACCCATTCAACAAGGCATTGGCGTTTATTACACCGAGTTGAATTATGGCGGAATTAGTTTTGCTATTATCGAAGACCGAAAGTTTAAATCGGCACCAAAACCATTATTACCACAGGCCGACATCTCGAATGGCTGGCCGCAAAACCCCGGGTTTAACGCGGTAACCGATGCGTATAATCCCGATGCAAAATTGTTAGGCGATCGCCAGTTGGCATTTCTCGAAGACTGGACAACAAAATGGGATAACCATGCAGAGATAAAAGTTTTGCTTTCGGCAACAATTTTTAATAATGTGGCCACTTTGCCAACTACTACAAAGAGCGATGCAGTAGTTCCCAAACTTGAGGTTTACGATATTGACGATTATGCTCCGGATGATATTGTAGTTTCCGATTTCGACTCGAACGGCTGGCCGCAAACCGGAAGAGACGAGGCGTTAAAAACAATTCGAAAGGGTTTTGCTTTTCATATTGCCGGCGACCAGCATTTGGGTTCTTCAATTCAATACGGAGTTGGTGAGTTTGGCGATGCAGGTTTTGCAATTTGTGTTCCCTCTATTTCAAATGTCTGGCCCCGCCGCTTTTATCCACAACACGAAGGTGGAAACCATAAAGCAGGAGAGCCAAAATATACAGGCGATTTTGTGGATGGTTTTGGAAATAAAATGACTGTTCTTGCAATTTCGAACCCGTTTAAATCGGGCCTTGAACCAGCCCGTTTGTACGACCGTGCAACAGGTTACGGAATTATTGTTTTCGATAAAGCGAAACGTACAATAACTTTTGCAAACTGGCCGCGGTTCTCCGATCCAACCGCCGGAGGAAAACCTTACAAAGGCTGGCCAATTACTGTTTCGCAAGAAGATAATTATGGACGAAAAGCCGTTGCTTATTTACCTCAGTTAAAAGTAAAAGGGATGACAGATCCGGTTGTTCAGGTGATTAACGAGAAAACAAATGAGATTGAATATACAATAAGAATCAAAGGAAATAAGTGGCAACCCAAAGTTTTTGAAAAAGGCAGTTACACTGTGAAAGTTGGCGATCCCGATTTAAATAGATGGGAAACTTTAAAACATATTGAAGCGGTGGCAAAACCGAAAAAACCATTGGAAATTAATTTTTAAGTAGTTGATGAAAGGTAAAAAAGTGATGGGATTGATTAATTTAATTCCATCCTTTTTTAATAGCAGTTCTATCAGTTATCAATATGTGAAATATTTATTGCTTTTGTTTTTTGTGATTTATAGACATATATTGCCTTTGTTTTTTGTAATTTATTATCGTATATTGCCTTTGTTTTTTACAATATATTATGTATTTAAAACGAAGAATTGATATTGAATTAGAGCACTGGGAAAATGATTCTTCCAGAAAACCTTTGTTATTGCGCGGTGCGCGGCAGGTTGGGAAGACAGAAGCAGTCAGGGAATTTGGAAAGCGATTCAAAAATTTTGTTGAAATCAATTTTGAAATTGATAAAAAAGTCCACTCAATATTTGAAAACAGTTTAAATCCTTACGAGATTTGTGAAAACTTATCACTATTATACAATATCTCTATTATTGAAGGAGAGACATTACTGTTTTTAGACGAAGTACAAGCGAGTTTACCTGCCATTCAATCATTACGTTTTTTTTATGAAAGAATGCCCAATCTTCATGTAATTGCAGCAGGTTCGTTATTGGAGTTTGCATTGAATGAAATTCCAACTTTTGGTATTGGGCGGATTCGTTCCATTTTTATGTACCCAATGTCGTTTAACGAATTTTTATTGGCTTTAGGAGAAGAAAAACTTCTTAAAAAGAGACAAAGTTCAACCTCCCGAAATCCACTGCCACAAATTTTACACGAGAAGCTACTTGAATTATTAAAGAAATTTATCATACTCGGAGGGATGCCGGAAGTAGTTCGGAATTATGCTGAATATAAAGATTTTAACCGCTGCAAATTGGTTTTAAACGATTTGGTTAATTCCTTTAACGATGATTTTGCAAAATATAAAAATCGTGTTCCGGTTTCTAGGTTGCGCGATGTTTTCGAATCGGTGGTAAAACAGACCGGAGGTAAATTTATTTTTTCCAAAGCAGGACACGGCAATCATATTCAATTAAAAGAGGCACTCGATCTGTTAATTTTGGCCGGAATTGTTATTCCCGTTGTACACACATCTTCTAATGGACTGCCACTTTCGGCAGAAGTAAATCCTAAAAAACAGAAAATGATTCTTTTTGACACCGGGATTTTTCAACGTGTTTTAAATTTAGATTTATCTGAATTTATTTTTTCTGATAGTTTCAGCTCAATTAACAAGGGTAATCTTGCAGAAGCATTTGTTGGGTTGGAAATGACAAAATATCAATCGGTTTATGAAAAGCAAAAACTGTATTACTGGCACAGGGAAGCCAAAAACAGCAATGCCGAAATAGATTTTGTATTTGCTAAATCGAATACAATTTATCCGGTTGAAGTGAAAGCCGGAACAAAAGGGTCGATGCAAAGTATGTTTCTATTTTTAAAAGAGAAAAAACTGAAAACAGGAATTCGTATTTCGGATGAGAATTTTTCTCAATTTGAAAATATTAAAGTGTATCCAATTTATGCTGTTGAAAATATATTGAAATAGAACTTTATTTCTCAATATTTAACAACTCTTTTCGCGACCTTATTTTTAACTTCGAAAAAATACTGCTCACATGCGATTTTACAGTACTCAAACTAATATTTAGTTCATCCGAAATCTCTTTATTTGTTTTCCCTCTCTCTAGAAATCCAAGAATTTTTCTCTCCTGAATCGTTAATTTCAGTAAGGGATTTCTTCTTAGTGGTTTTCTTCTGAAAATAAGAAAAGTGAGTCCCATGCCCAAAATTAATCCGAGAACTCCGTACAAAAAAGGATAACCAGAAGTGCCAGTTCGAGCAGGAATACTCTTTCTGAATATTTGAAAATAGGATGACTTTTCGGTTGACCATTTCTTTATGAATCGGTCGTAAAAGTCAGGATTATTGTTGACATTTGATTCAAAATTACTCTTATAGAGTGCATACAAAGCAACCAACGGAAAAGAACACGTATCGGCAAATTGGCGCAGCTCTTCTTCGAGCCCGTTTTCTATCAGCTCTCTTTTTAATGTAGTGCCGGCAAAATTTAAAGTGTCGGCAAACAAAACCATTTTATCAATTTCTTGCAATAGATTATTTTGTAGCGATTCCTCAATTTTAACTGAACCAAATAAACTCGACGACGGTGACTGCTTTATCGAAAAAAATGAGTTCTTATTTACAATCAGAAACATATAATTTTCGTCTTTCCCACCTATAATAAGTGATGCAGGCGGACTTCCTTTTTTTGAAAGATGAATCCGGTATAAGTTATAATCGGCAGGCAAATAATCAGTTCTGAACGAGAATTTTCCGTTTCTATCCAGCTCCGATTTTTCGATTATCATATTGTTCGACATAGAATTCAGCTCATCGAAATTCGGGATAATCGAAAGATAAATTACTCTGTTCCAGGATGAATCAACAGATAATTGTCCGTTTACCATAGGCTGTCCAAACAATTCGGACACTGCTAAACAGTAAAAAATAAGTAAAACAAATTTGGGTTGAATGTTCATTTTGAATGTTCATTTTTATCTATCGTATTTTTACTTATAATTTCTTGTTTGAAATCGACCTTAACTTTACCATCGGCTTTTTGTGGTATAATCTTTACCTTCCATTTTCCTATTGTTGCATTTTCCTGAGACAATGAAGTTTGCCCGGTAACATTCTCTTTTTTTCTTTTGTTTCCATCTGTGTGTTCGTTTTGTATCTGGCACCCCAGATCGTAATTGCCCTGCTTCTTCCCGTTTGGGTCGTAAACTTCCAATTTTACTTTACCTGCATAAATTGAGCTTTGTACTCTCAGTATAAATTTACAGTTCTTTTCTTTTACCTCTATTATTATCTCTTTTATTTCTGAATCATTATTTAAAATAATCAATCTGCCAAGACTGTAATTTTTACTCATTTGTGCCATCGAAAAAGAAGAAAAGAGAATAGAAAGAAAAAGAGATAAGAAAACTGTTTTGATTGATTTTTTCATGATAAAGACTTTGAATGATTTGACTGGAACAAATCTATTTTAAAAGTACTGTCGATAAAAGAATTACCGGGTTGAAAATAGAACGAAGAAAGATTGAAAAAGTGTTGAAAAAAACCTGTTTTCTTTCAATTGGCAACCTGTTTTACAAAAAGGATAGCTTCGCTCTTTTACTTAACAACAATAATCAATTTCTCGTCACCTTTTAGTTTTATCGCAATTCCATCCAACAAATCGTTGCCGGTATATTCTCCGGAAATATCTTTTTGAGATGAAACAATAGAATAATATGCTCCTGTTTTTGCAGTAAACCACTCCGGAAACTGATTAATTCTAGGATAATCAATCGGAAGGTTTAAAATAGTTTTATGGCGTTGTGTATCGAAAACTAATTTTCCGTTCCAATCATTTTCAGAAGTAATTACGAAATATGTTTCATCGCCGTTTTTTTCTGCGCCAATAATTACATCGTTTCGCCATGGATAAATATGCGCTCCCTGGGTTTTCCACAGACTGTACATAATTGCAGTACGTGCAAAATTTCCATCGCCATGCCAGCCTTCAATAATTCCATCGTCTTGTTGCATGGCAAACATAATTTGTATTTCGCTATCAATCCAACGTTTCAATTCCGGCACAGGTTCGCGGTTAAACAAATTAATTCCACTTTCCAACGCATCTGCGTATCCGTCGCAGCTTGTACCTTCCCACGCATAATTACGGTAATTTTCATTCAGTTTTATAAATCCATTTAATACGGCATCCCGATACTCCTCTTTTTTATCTACCAGCCAAACTGAATAATAAGCATCGAAAACATAACCCCAATTATCAACAATCCCGGAATCTGCAACTTCGCCGGTTTTTAGGTTAATTGCATTGTAAAAAATTCCATCTTCATTACGTCCTATTTTTAAAACCCTGTCTAAAAGTTTGTACAAAGCCGGCTGATACTGTCTCTTTTTTTCTGGATTTGCAAAATGAAGTGTTACATACAATTCGCTTAGTCCGCCAATAATTTCGCAACCGTGATCCCTAATTCGTAAATACTCAATTTCAGAAAGATCTCGTTCGCCAAGCATATAATAATCACCAATTTTAATTGCCCAATCCAGGTATTTTTGTTCGCCGGTCATCCAGTAAACACGAGACAAAGTTTGCAGCATTTCTCCATTAACTTCCTCAGTAGGGGCGTGGTAGTATTCAAATTCGTCCATCTGTCCGAGGTAAACAAAATGTTCGGAAAGGTCGTCCAACATCTCCATCATTCGGTCTTGCCACGGCGATTTGCCAATATATTCATTCAACGGAATCAGTCCATCTTTTATATACTCCGAAGTGCAAAAAATAATTTTTCCCATTTCAACCTCATCACGTAAAAAATCTTGCTTCGAAAACGAATATGTATCGGGTAGCGAATTTACACGCGAAGTCAATTTTTCCTCGGTTTTTAGCATGTCCAACATTTTGCCGTTGTACAAATCTTTGTCGAGTAAATACGCCGTTAAAACCATAAACGGATAGTTATCGGCAGCCGAATTTTCAGGTTCCCACAAATCCGATTTTTTATTGAGATTGGTTGGAATAAGCCCGCTTGCACTGTCGGTTTTGGTAAGCCAGGCTTCCGTAAATTTTAGACTACGAACATAACCTTCGTTGGCTTGAATTCCGTTTTCAGTAGCCCGGTTAATTGTTTTAATATTGAATTCTGGTTGTGTTGAACAAGAATAGATAAAAGGAAAAATTAGGATTAAAAGATAAATTCGACTCATTATGATTAGCTTTAGATTATTCCCAAATTTAACAATTACTGAGCAATGAACATAATTTAATTATAATACAAATTGAAATATCAGTTTTTACATCAACGTATCAAAAAATAAACTATTTTAGTTCAAATTATTTTTCACAACCAATTATGAGTAAGGTTATTTTCTATATTTTAATCTTCCAAATCGCTGTTGTTAGCGTTTGTTTTGGCTCAGAAAAAGACTCAATTATTTCATCAAATTCAATTTTATACGAAAAAGTTTATCTCCACATCGATAGAGAATTGTATTCGCCGGGCGATAATATTTGGTTTAAATCGTACTTGGTCAGCGGTTTAAATAATAAACTTATTCAAGGGTATAAAAATATTTACGTACAATTAATTTCAGATTCGGGAGAAATTATTTTAAACAGGCTACTACTATCTGTTAACGGAACAGCAAACGGCGATTTCAAATTAAATAATAAAATTGCCGATGGAAATTATAAAATTCGTGCCTACACAAAGTACCTCGAAAATTTTGGCGACGAAAGTTTTTTCTATAAAAATATTAAAATAGCTGCTGCAAAAAATTCACTTGAAATTCAGGATAATTTAACTACCAATACCGACAATATTATTGATGTTGCTTTCCTGCCCGAAAGCGGGAGTTTTGTATTGAATGCCATAAACCACATTGCTTTTAAAGCAGTAAACAGTAAAGGAGAAGGCATTCGGGTTTCCGGTAAAATTGTTGACGAAGCAGGTAACGAAGTGGTCTCTTTCAGCTCGAAATATAAAGGAATGGGTAAATTTATTATGATGCCTCAGGAGAATAAAAGTTACTTTGCCCTGATTAATGAACACCCCGATTTTACTTATAGTTTTAAACCAGCAGTTGCCGATGGAATTTGCCTAAACTACAAACCCGACGGCAAATATCTTCAGTTTACTTTAACCCGAAATCTGAAAACAAACACTACACAAAACTACATTTTAAGAGCCTCGCACAAGGGAATAGAATTATTTAGTTCGCAAATTACAATGAGCGAGTTTCAACACGCCCAAAGATTGTACAAAGGTTTATTCCCGTTGGGAATTTCGATGATTACCCTACTCGATAATAAGAATAATATAGTGGCAGAACGTTTGGTTTTTGTGCAGGGACAAAAAGAATCTGTCATTCTAATAAATTCTGATAAAGAGGATTATAAAAAGAGAGAAAAAGTAAAAATTGATATTTCGTCGCTTTTGCCTGATAATGATACAATTGTTTCAAGCCTATCGGTTGCAATTGTTCATGAAGATTACTTTAGCTCGAAAGGAATAACCCAAAACATGGAAAGTTTTCTTTTGCTCGATTCCGATTTAAAAGGCTCCATAGAATCTCCGGTGTCATATTTTCAGGATGAAAACAGTATTTCGTCGGAAGAAAAACTTGATTTGGTGATGATGATTAATGGCTGGAGAAACTATTACTGGAGTGATTTAGAGGATAAAGTACGGTTAAAATTACCGGGCTGGTCTGATGTTGGTTTAACTTTAAAAGGCAATTTAAAAAGCCTTTGGAGCGAAAAACCGGTTGATGGTGGCAAGATTATTTTAGGTCCCTTTTCGAGAAATTTTTTATTTGAAGAAACAACTACCGATTTACGAGGTAATTTTAAGTTCGACCGTTTGTATCTAAAAGACTCGGCTTTAATAATGATAAACTCAAAAACCCGAAGGGGATTTCGTAGAACAACACCAGTCCTAAATCCTCAAAATATTTATAATTCGCTGGTTAATACTTCAGCCATTAAAAATATTTGCCCCAAAGTTGATATCCCAATGAAATTCTATCGCGACAATTATTATCGTTTTTTGGCCGAACAAAAATATAAAGTTGAAACAGGAACTATTTTGCTCGATGAAATTGAGGTGGGAGCAGAAAGAATGGATATTGGTGACGGACATTTTCGGTTGTATGGAGAGGCCGATGTTATATTGAATATTACTGATGATGATAGCCACCACACCGATGTTATAAGTTATTTAGACAGCCGCGTTCCGGGAGTTTTAGTTACCGGAGACCAGATTAGTATCCGGAATTCGCCAAATAATCCACTACTGTTAATTGATGGATTGGAAGTTGAGTGGGACCGGATAAATGAAGTTCCCATTGGAGATATTGATAAAATTGAGATTTTGAAATCTGGCTATTCATCTGCTGTTTATGGCTCGCGAGGTGGCAATGGGGTAATTGCCATTTTAACCAAAATGGGGAAAGGTGAATGGGAAAATAACTTCGAACGAATTATTCACGGTCGAATTACTCCAAGAGTCAGAGGATTTCAGCAAGCGAGAGAATTTTATTCACCAAAATATACTTACGAAAATATCAATAACCCGAAACCCGATTACCGTCCGACACTTTTTTGGAATCCACAGGTTAACTTGGAAAACGGGAAAGCAAAACTAGAATTCTACACAGCCGATAATTTAGCCCGTTATAAAATTATTGTTGAAGGAGTTAGTAAAAATGGTAAAATTTGCTGCGGTACAAGTTTGTTAACGGTTTCCATTCCCTAATGTCTGAAAAGTCATCAGATGAATGATTTAGCAAAAAACACATGAAGTTCGAATCTGGCAATCAGTTGGTTACATATTCATCAGATGACTAAATTTCTATTCTATTGAAAAGACCATTTAGATACTATTCCTCCAGCAATTTCCCGGGAAGTTCCTTGGTAGTTTTTGCACCCAGCTTTTTAATTGTATCGGCACGTTTAACCAAATTGCCACTTCCAACGTGCAGTTTATTTAAAGCCAGATCGTAAGTTTTTCGGGTAGTATCCAAATTTTTACCAATGTTTTCCATATCAGCAATAAACCCCACAAATTTATCGTAAAGTGCGCCGCCCTGTCTGGCAATTTCGATGGCATTTTTAGTTTGGTTCTCTTGTTGCCAAACCGAAGAAACTGTTCGTAAAGTAGCCAGCAAAGTTGACGGGCTGACCAATACAACTTTCTGATCCCAGGCAAACGAAAACAGATCCTGATCTTCTTGAATAGCAACTCCAAAAGATGCTTCGATGGGAATAAAAAGCAACACAAAATCGGGCGAATTTAATTTACTTGCCGTTTGATAATGTTTTTCGCTCAGCCCTTTTATATGAGTTTTTAAACTTAACAGATGCTCTTTAATATGCGAAACACGCTCCTCTTCGGTTACTGCATTTACCGCACGTTCGTAAGCAATTAGCGAAACTTTTGAATCTACAATAATGTGTTTATTATCGGGTAAATTAATAACAATATCTGGTTGAATGCGTTTCCCTTCCTCCGAAGTATCGCTAAATTGTTTTTGGTAACCTTGCTCGCCTTCGTTCAATCCCGACCGTTCTAAAATTCGCTCCAATACAACTTCTCCCCAGTTTCCCTGTTTTTTTACATCGCCTTTTAATGCCCGGGTCAGGTTGTTTGCCTCTTCGCTAATTTTTGCATTCAGGTCGTGCAACTTTTTTAGTTCTGCGCGTAAATCGGTTTGGTCGCGTAACCCTTTTTGATAGGTGTCTTCAACCTTTTTTTCAAAAAGATTAATTTTTTCTTTTAGTGGATTTAATACTTCGCCCAGATTTTTCTGATTAGCAGCGGTAAACTTCTCGCTGTTTTTCTCTAATATTTTATTGGCAATATTTTCAAATTCAGTTGTAAATTTCTTTTGAATTTCATCCAGCTCTGCTTTTTGAGTATTTAATTTTTCCTGAAGATTGAGGTATTCAACTTTAGCTCTTTCGAGTCTGCCAACCAGAATAGTATTTTCCGACCTGAATTTTTCCAACTCTGACCTCCACTCATCCGTATCGGTTTTTAACGAATTAAATCGCTCCTCCCAAATTAAACTCTGTTTTTCAGCGTCAACCCGGGCAGTTTCAAAAGCCTTTTCTTTTTCACGAAAGTCATGTTCAACATTCGAAATGTTTTTCTGATTTTTTAAACTGAAATAAAAAAATGCACCAATCGCACCAATAATAATTCCTGCACCTAAATATAAAACTTCCATTTTCGATAGTATTAAAGCATAAAAAAACCGACACAATTTAATTAAATTGTGTCGGTTTAAAGTATATTTTTTAAACTGATTTTATTTTTCTCTAACTCGGGAGAATAATTTTTTACCACTTATAAATAATCGAATTAATATTCATTCCGGCACCCACCGAAACTAAAACGGTATAATCTCCCTCATTTACTTCGTGCCCCTCCATTTTTCCTTTTAAAACTAAATCGAGCAGTGTTGGAACTGTTGCGGCTGATGAGTTTCCCAATTTATTAATACTCATTGGCATAATTCCTTCCGGAATATTTTTCTCTCCGTAAAGTTTAAAAATATTCCCCAAAATAGCTTCATCCATTTTTTCGTTTGCCTGATGAATAAATATCTTTTTGATGTCGCTTAATTCAAGACCCGCTTTTTCGATACTATCTTTTACCACTCCCGGCACCGTATTAATGGCATAAATATAAAGTTTATGACCAACCATTTTAATGAACAATTCGTTACCATCAAAGTCAGGTTTATTAGATTCACCCAGAGTTAAAAGGCTTGCATACTGAACAGAATCGGAGCGACTTGAATGTGATAAAATACCAATTGGCTCGTCACTTTCAATCGCCTCAACAATTGTTGCTCCGGCACCATCGGCGTATATCATCGAGTCGCGGTCGTGTGGGTCAGAAATACGGGAAAGCACATCGGCTCCTACAACAACACCACGTTTCATAAAACCACTTTTAATATATGCATCGGCAATAATCATACTTTGTGTCCAACTTGGGCAACCCGAAATAACATCGTGACAAATACATGAAGGATTTTTCAATTTCAGCTTCATTTTTACCTTATTTGCAATTCCAGGTAAAATATCAATCCGCACATTTCCTTCGTAAACATCTCCGAAATTATGCCCTACAATAATAAAATCAAGACTATCTTGCGAGATACCAGCCGACTCGCAGGCATCGGTAATCGCCAATGCTGCAATATCCGAAGTTACCTGATCTTCAGCAACATATCGTCGCTCTTCTATATTTGTAATTTCCTTAAATTTCTGAATTATCTCTTCGTTGGGTTTATCGATTTTCTTTTTTGAAAGCTCGTAAAACTCATGATTTAAAAAATGACTATTTTTTATTATTTGTGGTGTGAGGTAACTACCAGTCCCAATAATTCGGGTGTATATTTCTTTATTCATAAAACTATACTTCTTAACTTTCAACTCAAATATTATATTTTTTCAACTCAAAATTTTCTCCATCAAAAACACCGTACGAGAAATTTTTAATCCAGTCGCCTAAAAGAATAAATCTGGAATTTCCCCCAATTTCTGTATTCAACATTACATGGCGGTGTCCGAAAATGAAATAATCTACATGCTCCTTTTTTAAAAAATTTTCGGCGAATTTAAATAACCCTTCTTTATTTTCATCAAATTCATCGTCAATGTTAACTTTTGCATACTGCCTCGATTTTGACCATTTGTGTGCAAGGGCAAATGCGAAGTTTGGATGTAACCTCGAGAACAGCCATTGCAATGTTTTATTTGTAAAAATCTTTTTCAGAAAAATATATCCTTTATCGTAGGGATCGAGACCGTCGCCATGAGCAAGAAAAAACATTTTCCCATCAATTTCTTTTATAATCTCGCTATGATGAACTGTTACACCCAGCTCTTCTGACAAATAATCGAAAGCCCATAAATCGTGGTTTCCGGTAAAGAAATGAACGTCAACTCCACTATCAGCTAAATCTGCAATCCGACCTAAAATTCTTGTAAAACCACGCGGAACAACCTTTTTATATTCCCACCAGAAATCAAAAATATCTCCCAATAAGTACAATTCGGCAACATCATCTTTAATTTCATCGAGCCATTTTGTGAGTAAAATTTCGCGTTCGCGATTATTTTTTAACCCCGGAGCTCCAAGATGAACATCGGAAACAAAATATGTTTTCCTCTTTTTTATCAATGCAAAATTATTAATTGTTTATACAGAAAAAAATATTCGACTACTTAAAAACCCGTGCCAAAGCCTTGTCTAATGCAGGTCCGTTAAGATTTTTAGCAACAATTATCCCCTCTTCGTTTAATAGGTAATTATATGGTATTTGCTGGATATTATAAACATTTACAGCATGGATACTTCCATTCATATCGCCAACATTAATCCAGCTCAATTTATCTTTGTCGATTGCATCAACCCACTCAATCCGGTTTGTTCCGATACTAACCTGATAAATTTCGAATCCTTTTCGTTTATATTTTTTGTAAGCTTCAACCAAAACCGGATTTACAATTCGCGAGCCTCTGTCTTCGGCAGCCCAAAATTGTAACAGCACAACTTTTCCGCGTAACGATGAAAGCGCAATCTCCTTCCCATCCTGATTTGGTAAAACAATCTCGGGACTATTTGACCCCTGCTCCTGAATAAAACGCTTCACTTTTGCATCCCTTTCGTTTTTTAATTCATCCAAAGTGTTTTGATAAAGAGCTTTAACATGCTCCGAGTTAGGATAAATTGAATTTAATGCAGAAGCGGCAGTTCGCATTGTTTGCAAATCGCCAATTACATAGTTTCCATTTTTACTGTATTGCTGATAAAGCGCGTAAACACTTGCCATCGAAAATGCATTCTCCAGAACAAAATTTGTGGAAAACTCAGTTTGATCCTTAATTATTCGGTCGTACTCATCGTCCCACTGTGCCCTTAATTTACTATAATCTGCATTCCCCCGATATAATTTATCCAGTGCTTCCAAAGAATCCAGTTTAAACTCGGTTGAGTTTAATTTTACAATCAGGTTTCTCACTAAAACAGAACCGGGCGATCCCAGCACGTTGTACTCGCGCGAAAAATTTGCAGCGTCGGCTTCTACCGTAATATTCTCGATAGAATCTACCAAAAGTGTAATAATCTTATCGTTTAGCCTTAGTAAATAATAAGTTGGGATACCGGTTTCTCCCTTAAATTTAAAATCTCCATTTTTATCAATCTTCACCTCTCCAACAGGTTTTATCGACGAAACAAGCAACTCTTGCAAGTAAATTTGTTCGCCCTCGGCATGTGTTATTTTACCGCTAATTGTAAACTGGTTATTTTTCTGACAACTGCTAAAGCCAATTATAACGGCAAGCAGAATAAATATCATTCGATTAAATGTCATACCATATTCAATTTAAGCGCGTAAAATTAATAAAATCCAGTACATCAAAAACTCTATTTCAGAAAATAACATTTTTTAGTAGCTCAATTATCAATAGAATTTTACTTTTTTTGTATTTTATTTCGATATAATATTTTATGTCCGTCGATATTCAACAAGAAACGTGAAGATACATACTAATCTAAAAAGTTTTAACGCAACTAATCCGGTGGTTACCATTGGTACTTTCGATGGTGTTCATTTGGGGCATCAAAAGGTTATTTCGCGCTTAAAAGAGATTGCAAAAAAATATGATGGCGAATCTGTTATCTTCACTTTTTATCCTCATCCACGGCTGGTAACATCTGCAACCGAAACCAATTTACGTTTGCTTACAACTCTCGAAGAGAAAACTGCACTTTTTGAAAAATTTGGTATCGATCACCTGATTGTTTATCCATTTAACAAAGCATTCTCGAAGTTGACTTACACTGAATTTGTAAAAAATATTTTGGTTGAAAAGATAGACACACATTGTTTGGTTGTTGGCTACGATCATAAATTTGGGAGAAACCGTGAAGGTGGTTTTGAATATTTGAAAAAGTGCGCCAAGAAACTCAATTTTGAAGTTGAAAAGTTAGATGCACTTTCGTTGGAGGAGGAGAATGTTAGTTCAACAAAAATAAGAGAAGCCCTGCAAAGTGGCGATATAAAAAAGGCAAACTCCTATTTTGGATATGAGTTTTCGCTTTCGGGAACGGTAATTACAGGTAACCAGGTTGGTCGTAAAATAGGATTCCCAACAGCAAATATCGAAACTTCTGATAAGCACAAAATTATACCCGGCTACGGAGTTTATGTGGTAAAAGTTATTGTGAATAACGAAAATTATTCCGGGATGCTAAATATTGGTAGTCGCCCAACTTTTAATAATAACGCAGATAACCGGAGTATTGAAGTAAATATTTTTGAATTTTCGGATGATATTTACAAACAGGAAATAACGCTTGTTTTTATTGACAAAATCAGGAATGAGAAAAAATTCGAGGGGGTTGAAAAGCTAAAAGAACAACTTATTAAAGATAAGAAAAAGGCTCTGAAAATTATTTTAGAAACACCACCTATTTATTGAGATTTTCTATTTTATAACCAAGTCGCAAGAAATTGGGAAATGGTCTGACATTTTAAAATCGTACGTTTTAAAATTATACGACTCAAAATTTTCGCTATAAAAAATATTATCTATACGAAAAGAGGGCAGTTTCCCAATGTATGTCCGGCCAACTCCTTCGCCCGAATTTACAAAAGCATCCGTTAAATCACCCTTCAGTTTTTGGTATGCAAACGAAACCGGAGTATCGTTAAAATCGCCACAAATAATTACATCGAAAGGCGATTCGTCAATATATTTTCTGATTTCGTAAACCTGCCCGGCGCGCATCTGAAATGCCTTTTTAAATTTTGAACTCATTTCGCGAACCTCCTTTAAATCCTTTTCCTGATCGACTCCCAACGAATCGATAATCGAGTATTTATTAGGATCTATTTGGTACGACTGCAAATGCACATTAAATATGCGAACTGTATCGTTTTCAATAATTACATCGGTATAAATTGTCATATTTCGCGACTCCTCGAACCGAATTTCGCCCATGTTTATTATTGGATATCGGGTCATTGTAACCGAGCCATAAGTAGTACTGGTTCGCGCGTACTGATAATGATTTATTGAACCCATTTTTTTTACAGTGCCAGGCAAATTGAAAATACTTTTTTTGCGTAAACGAGCCTCCTGCAAACAGATAATATCGGCATTTTACTCATCGAGAAAAGAGACAATTTTATCGGCATTCTCTTTTTGAGTAAGGTTTGCGTTACCAATAAAATATTTCACATTGTACGAAATTACTTTTACATCTCCCTTTTCAATCTCCTTGCCATTTAACTGCACATAGCGCGAAACAAAACCCCAGCCAACCAAAATAGAGATAAGCGACAGTAATAAATACCGTGGCTTAAAAAGCAACCAAAATCCTATAAAAATTAAATTTCCGATTATAATAAATGGGTACGCTAACCCGAACAGCGATGGAATCCAATATTTATCGGGCGAAATATAAACCGATAAATATGCTATAAATAGTGCCAAAACTACTATTAAATTTATGGTTAAAAATATATTTTGAAGAGCTCTTTTCACTTTACCATTTTTTTTCTTTTGGTAGCAAGATATAAAAAAAGAGATTAATGTTTAATTTTTTTCACGCATGAAATCATTCGGTTTTTACTATTAATATCTTTTCTCAAATTTATATCTGCAAATCCGTTATGTTCTAACATATTACACGTTTCATCGCCCAAATATTCGTTAATCTCGAAAAACAACTTCCCATTTTCGACTAAATATTTTTGGGCAAATTCCGCAATTCTTCTATAAAAAATAAGTGGATCTTCATTCGATACAAAGAGTGCATTTTCGGGTTCGTATTTCAAAACATTTGGTAGCATCGCCTGTTTTTCAACTTCGCGAACATAAGGTGGATTACTAACAATTACATCGAACAGATGCCAACTGTAATTCTCCCAATTTAAAATATCGGCATTTAAAAAATGTATATCCAAATTATTTCGGGTTGCATTTTGAATTGCAATTTCCAGCGCTTTATCAGAAATATCGACAGCTAAAACCGTTGCATTTTCAATCTGGTTTTTAAGTGCCAACGGAATACAGCCGCTTCCGGTTCCGACATCCAAAATTTGCGGCGAATCGGAACTGTTTGTTTCAATAATCCAGTTTACAAGCTCCTCCGTTTCGGGGCGGGGAATTAAAACCGAATGATTTACTTTCAATACTAAATCCATAAATTCGGTCTCACCCATAATATACTGAATGGGTTCGAACTCCTTTAATCGTAAAACCGCCTTTTCTATTTCGTGGAATTCTGATTCCCCAACCACGCCATTTTTATTTAATATTTGTGCCGTATAATCCCATCCACAAACCGATTCCAACAATATCCGGATAAATCCCGACACCTCAGTTTCGGGATACAATTCTACCAATTCTTTTTTTATGTATTGAATAGTCGCTTGCATTGTCTATTTTTGACATCAGCAAAGTTATAATAGATTTTTATTAAATGAATGCAAACGAAAAACAGATGAATCGCTGCCTCGAATTGGCAAAACGTGGAATAGAAAATGTTTCACCAAATCCCATGGTTGGGTGCGTTATTGTTTTCCGCGGCAAAATTATTGGCGAAGGTTATCATCAAAAATATGGCGAAGCACATGCCGAAGTAAATGCAATAAATGCCGTTGCCGACCCAACACTTTTAGCTGAAAGTACACTTTTTGTAACTTTAGAACCCTGTGCACATTTTGGGTTAACACCACCATGCTCCGATTTAATTGTTGAAAAACAGATACCAAAAGTTGTGATTGGGACAATCGACCTGTTTGCAGAGGTTGCCGGAAAAGGTATCGAGAAAATGAGAAATGCCGGAATTGATGTTGAAGTTGGCGTTTTAGAAAATGAGTGCCGAGAGATCAACAAACGTTTTTTTACTTTTCATGAAAAAAAACGCCCCTATATAATCTTAAAGTGGGCACAAACTATCGATGGTTTTATAGACATCGACCGTACCGAAAGAGAGTTTGGCGCGCCAACCTGGATTACCGGAAATAAAGCACTTCTGAGAGTTCATAAAATGCGTGCCGAAGAGGATGCAATTATGGTTGGCACAAAAACAGCAGAAAAAGATAATCCCTCGTTAACAGTTCGCCATTGCGAAGGTAAAAATCCAATCCGCGTGGTTCTCGACAAAAATCTACGCCTGACAGAAAACCTAAATATTTTTGACGGCACTGTTAAAACCATTATTTTTAATTCGATAAAAAATAAAAAAAGTGGAAATAATTTATTCGTAAAAATTGATTTTGATATAGAAATAATTCCGCAAATTTTAAACGAACTTTATAAACAGAAAATACTTTCGGTAATTATTGAAGGCGGAAAACAGCTCCTGGAGAGTTTTATTGATGAAAATATTTGGGACGAAGCGTACCAGTTTATAGGCAACAAGTATTTTTACAGCGGAATAAAAGCACCTCATATTTCGGGGAATATTATTAGTACAGAAATATTGGATTCCGACAAGTTAATCGTTTATAAAAACCAATAAAAAAGCCACAAATTGATAGTCGTCATAAAGTTGTACGAATAGTTATTGGCTCGTCATTCTGAACTTATTTCAGGATATTAATAAGTTGAGAGTCAGATTATATAGATTCTGAAATAAGTTCAGGATGACGTTTAAAGTAAGGTTGATCGTCATAATTAACCCGAACAGAGACAACACAATTACTACAACACCACTTTGGGTCCACCAGACATAATTTTAATTTTCAGCACATTTTCCACATATTGAAAATAGTAAAACAGTTTATGGTTTAGTTCAAACCCGTACTCCTCGTTTGGATCGTAACCAACTATTGACTCGAAGAATTCATTTTGCGTTGTTTTTGCTTTATTATTCCACACCGAAACATATTGCTTATTCCAATTTTCGTAATACTCAAGACTACGGTACTTTGCCGGACTATTATGCATCTCATACCAACTTTCAAATTTCGCATCGAAAGTTTCCATATCGTATTCCAGACTATCCTGCACCGTCTCTTCGTCCTCACCACTTTTATCCTTTACAACACTTTTTTTGGTTGAACAGGCAATTGCAAAAATTACAATTACCGATAATATTATTAAATTCTTCATTTTGTTTTCTCCTCTTATAAAGTACAGGTACAACTACGGATTTAAATAAAAATTGTTTTTAATACAAAAATGTGTGAAATTTAGGAATTAAATAGAAAATTGAAAATTAATAAAAATGATAGAATGGAGCGAATTCTGGCGTTATTTCTCTTTGGTTTTTTTAGCCACTGCAATTCCAGTTGCCGTTATTATCGTTTTGGAAAAACGCTCGCCACACAAAACGGCAGCGTGGATTCTGGTGCTGATTCTTTTACCAATTGTTGGGATTATTTTTTATCTGTTTTTTGGACAAGAGTACCGAAAACGTAAACTATTTTCGCGAAAAGGAATTAAAAGTCTAAGTAGATTTCGTGTGCTTTCGTCGAAACAATTACGGGAAATTGAACAATCCCATCTAAATTTAAACAACGAAGTATTAAAGAAAGAGAATATAATCAGGCTACTTTTAAATAACTCGAATTCGCTTTTAACCACCGGCAATAAATTACAAATTATTAGCGATGGCAATAAAACCTTTGAAGCAATTTTCAAGGCAATTCAAACGGCAGAACACCATATTCATTTAGAATATTATATTTTTTCGGATGATAAAATTGGTAACAAACTAAAAAATCTACTGATTGCAAAAAGCAAGATTGGCGTTGAAATAAGAATTATTATTGATGATGTTGGAAGCTGGAGTTTGGGTGAGAATTTTATTTCGGAATTAAGAGAAAACGGTATTGAAATATACTCGTTTATGGAAGTTCGTTTTCCGCGACTAACCTCGAAAATGAATTACAGAAACCATCGAAAAATAATAGTTATTGATGGAAAAACAGGATTTACAGGCGGAATTAATATTGCTGACCGATATTTAGAAGGGCTGAAAAAAATTGGCGCGTGGCGCGATACTCACCTTCAAATTAATGGCGATGCAGTGGCTTGTTTACAACTAATTTTTGCTGCCGACTGGTATTTTATTATTAACGAAAACCTTGCCGGCGAAAAGTATTTTCCGAAATTTACAGAGCAGCCGGGCACTCCGGTTCAGATTTCGGCAAGCGGGCCCGACTCCGACTGGAAAAATATTGAACAGGCATTTTTTGCCGCTATCACAAATGCCAGAGAAAAAATTTACATTACCACACCATATTTAATGCCTCCAAAATCTATTGTTACAGCTCTCGAAATTGCAGCTCTTAGCAACGTTGATGTTCGTATTATTATTCCCGAAAAATCGGATGCAATTACTCCAAAATGGTGTTCGTTTTCGTATGTGAGTAAATTGCTGGAAGCCGGTATAAAAATCTATTTCTATCAGGCTGGTTTTATTCACAGTAAGATTATTATTGTTGATGATGTTTTATCTACAATCGGAACTTCTAATCTCGATTTCAGGAGTTTGGAAACCAATTTTGAGGTTAATGCTTTTGTGTATGAAAAGGAGTTCACCCAAACATTAACAAACTATTTTGTAGCCGATTTAAAAAATAGCCGCAAAATCAATCTTAAAGATTGGGAAAAACGCCCTTGGCATTTTAAAGTACGCGAGTCGCTGGCACACATTTTTGCCCCAATGTTGTAAAATTAATAGTGATGCAAAATACTTACAACTCAAATTTCCCGGGCAGATCATCTAAATATTTTTGCAGCTCCTTTTTCATATCAGCAAGAATTTTTTGATTTTTAGGAGAATTAGCCAAATTTTTTAATTCATTCGGATCGTCTTTTAGGTTGTATAATTGGTCGGCATCGAAATAACCGGGTAGTTTCGCATAAGAGTGATTTTCTGCTGCACCTCCTCCGGGAACTACTTCCAAATGGCTGAATGGTTTTTGTGGGTCGCGGTTTACAATATTCATATTCCTTAATTCCCGCCTGTGGTTGTAGCTATTTAAAATAGAATTCCGTTGTTCTGCTATCCAGTTTTTTGCGTAATCCGGATAACGAACGGCATAATATTTATAGTCTCCTTTAATTACGGCGCGTGCATAACCAAGCTCGCAATACAACGATTCCCTCGATTGAAAATCTTTTCCATCGAGAACAGCCTTAAAACTATTCCCATCAAAGTTGTCGTTTATGTTTTTAGCCCCTGCAAATTCCAGAATAGTTGGTGCAAAATCTACATTCGAAACAAAAGTATTACAAACATTTCCACATTCAAAACCTCCCCTTTTCCAAATAATACTCGGATCGTGCAAGCCGCCCTGGTAAAGAGTTCCTTTTGCATTTTGACCATGGTCGTTAAAAAAGAAGATTATAGTATTATCCAAAATGCCTTTCTCTTTTAGTTTCTGAATTAATGCTCCCAAAGCATCATCGAGCCACAACACATTTTCCTTTCCGGGCTCTGTAATTCCTGCATCGCGTAATCTTTTTGTAAGTGTATTTCTTGCCGGCAAAACGTTTGGTGCTTCGTTCAGATATCCTTTTGCTGTAATTTTCGGATTGGCCTCCCACGAGCGTTTTGCCTCGGTTGGTCCGTGTGGAATTGTTGTGGCAAAGTATAAGAAAAATGGTTGATTGCTATTTTGTTCAATAAAATTTACTCCCGCTTCGGCAATCCAATCCATATTCTGAACTGCCAACTCCTTCACCCCAATAAAATTTGGATTATTATTGTACAATCCTTCGGCATAATCGAACCCACTATTTAAAATCGCTTGTTGAACTTTATGGTAATTATTGGTAATTCTTTTTTTGATAACCGGGTCGTTTGCGCTGGCATTAAAATCAGGAAATCCTTCTAAATTATGAACTTCAACCACATGATTTTTTCCAACCATTCCGGTTGTATAACCAAGCTCTTTTAAGTATTGTGGAAGGATTTTATCGTTTTGCGTAATAAAAGAGTTCCATTGAATAACAGTTTGTCCCTCTTCGTGTTTTGTTTTATTTATGAACGAACTGTTTGTTGCACGACTTGCATAATTCCCGGTTAAACAGTTGTATCGGCTGGGTGTACAAACCGGCGAAACTACATACTGGTTTTCCATAATAACCCCATCTTTTGCAAGCTGATCGATATTTGGAGTCAGGTTTTTTCCTTTCCCTTCCGGCAAACAATTAAACATTTCGGGGTACATATCATCGGCAATAAAAAAGATAACATTCGGCTTTTTTATCTCCTGTTTTGTACATGCTGAAAAAGAAAAGATAGCGATAATTAAAACTGCAAATAATCGGTTCATAATACTTTTATGTTTTGTTAAAACTTATGGATTGTAATGAAATATTTAATTTGAAATTATATGCCACTAGCTTTTCAATCCAACAACTGCAAAATAAGCATTTTTTGGTTTATGTTCGCGATTGAAAAGTAGCGGGTAGTTCGTTCGTCCGTGCATTGGAAAATTATTCTTCCACGATTTATTATCGGTAGTTCCCCAAAATGTTACGCGGTCTATTTTGTCGCGGTGCTTTAAAAACAGTTTAAAAAGCTCCTCGTAACGTCTTGTCAGTTTATCGTTAATCTCTTTTGGCAGCCCGTTTTTGTATGGATTTAAAGACTCGGCATATTCAATATTTGATGAAACTTCAGAAGTCCGCCCCCAGTCGTATGGAAGCACATCAACATCGAGCTCGGTAAAGTTCACTCTCATTCCGGCTGAGGCAAAAGCTTCGATACTTGTTTCAATTGCTTTTGTGTTTGGCGAATCTAAATTGTAATGTCCCTGCATTCCAATTCCGTGAATTGGCACCCCTTTTTTCTTATATTTTTTAATTAGCTCAACCAAAAAATCGCTCCGTTTTGGGTTTGTCATATTGTAATCATTATAAATCAGATGACAGTTAGGGTCGGCTTCGTGTGCCAAATGAAATGCCCGCTCCATAAACTCCGGACCAATAATCTCGAACCATTTACTTCTCCGATATCCGTCTTCAGGCGTTATCGCCTCGTTTACAACATCCCACGAATTAATCTTACCTTTGTAGCGATCCACCAAAGTTAAAATATGATTCTCCATTCGTTTTAACAGAACACCTTTTGAAACCTGTTTTCCACTTTCATCTTCAAACAAATTTTTGGGAACCTGACTGTGCCATACTAAAACATGACCTTGAATGTGCATCCTGTTTTTCAATCCGAACTCGATAAACTTATCCGCAACATTAAAATTCCATCTGTTTTCTGTTGGGTGAACAGGCTCCCATTTCAGTGCATTTTCGGTTGTTATAGTATTAAATTCACGTTCAATTAAACTCAATATTTCTTTATTATTTCGAGAAAAAATATCTGAGTCAACTGCTGCTCCAACAGAAAAATCATTTTTAAAATAATCTTTTAACCCTCTGTTTTCAGTCAATGCTGCAATAGCATTTGCTTTTAAGAGTGCAACTCCGGTTGCAGTTAAAACTGAACTATGAATGAATTTTCTACGGTTTACCATTTTTTATGAGATTATTGGTTTAGATTCTCAAAGTTAATAAATTGCAAGTATGTTTCATCAACTAATAACACAAAAGCTATTGGCATCTGGAGTGGGGAACTGGAATTGCCAACTTCGAAACTGAAAATAATATTTAAAATTTCGATTGATGAAAAAGAAGTATTATCATCGAAAATGGATGTTCCTTTGCCGGGGGCAAAAGATATTCAGGTTAGTAAAACAGATAAAATCACAAAATCAAATCGTCTCCAAACTCCCTTTCCTTATATTGAAAAAGAGGTTGAGTATTTAAACCCGGAATCGTGATTGCTGTTTTACGTTTTGACTACCGTGGAGTTGGTGACTCGGAAGGAAATATTAACAATGCAACCAGCAAATCTGTGGCTTTTTTTGAATCTCAGAATGTGTAAATACGGAGTTGTAATGTGTTTTGAATTGTGGAATTTTTTATTCAATACCATATAATAGATTTTTTTGATTTAAACAATACTTTTAAACATCTGTTTTTAAGTAACCTAAACTATCTGTTTTATGTTTAACCAGATAAATAGTTTATTATGAAACGAAGTGCAAAAGAGATTACAAAAGAACTTTTAGACAGATTGTGGGATCAGTACATAAAAAGAGTTTCGTATGCAAATAAGTATGTTGAGTTGGTAACTCAAAAAGGGGGAAATATAGTAAACGACCACATTGCGATACGTACTTTTAATACTCGTACAGGAGAACAACCTCAGGGAATCAGGGCGATAAGACACATTCTCAACTGCCTTGAATATAAACCGGCAGCAAAATATAAATTTTCAAAAAAGAAATTGAATGCAGTTCATTTCGAACATCCCGACGAGAAATTTCCCAAGATTTTTGTAAGCCAGCTTGAAGTGGAACTTTTACCCGACTGGGCGCAAAAAACCATTAATAAAACGGTAAGAGAAACTCCTTATATTTTGAGTGACAATAGTATTGAATTACTTCAGAAAGTAAAAGACGAAGGTGAATTACCAACCGAAGCTGCCAAACTTTTAGTAGCCGATTTAGCACAATATTTCCGTCGTCCGTGGGGAATTCCGCAAAAAGAAGATGTGATAAAAATTAACGACGTATCGCAATATGCTGCATGGGTTTTGCTGCATGGAAACTCGGTAAATCATTTTACTGCTTTTATAAATCATCAGAATGTTGCTGAGTGGCCCGATTTGGAAACAACTTGTAAAGGACTCGAAGCTGCCGGCGTACCAATGAAAGAACATATTGAAGGCGAGAAAGGGAGTAAACTTCAGCAGTCGGCTACCGAGGCAGTTAAAGAGGAAGTTGAGGTAAAAGACGAATATGGAATAGAAAAAATTACGTGGACTTACGCATATTACGAATTGGCACAACGAGGTTTCGTAGAAGAAAACGGAACGAAAAAACTATTCTCCGGATTTCTGGGAGAACAGGCAACACATCTGTTTGATATGACCCAAACGAGAGATAATTAACGCTATTTAGAAAACCTCGGGAACATAAGTCATCTCATCAATTGGAGGTCGGACATAACCCTTATTCTCTATTTTTGGTGGCAATTCAATCGATTCCGGTGTTAAATCTTTATACGGAATTCGCGATAATAAATGATGAATACAATTTAATCTGGCTCTCCTTTTATGATCGGCATCTACCATAAACCACGGACTTATTTTTGTGTCGGTATAAGAAAACATTTCATCTTTTGCCTTTGAATATTCAACATAAAACTCACGCGATTTCAAGTCCATCGGACTAAGTTTCCAACGTTTTGTAGGATCTTCAATACGTGCCATAAAACGTTTTTCCTGTTCCTCTTCGCTCACCGAAAACCAATATTTAATAAGAATAATTCCCGAACGAATCAGCATCCTTTCAAAATTAGGACACGAGCGTAAAAAATCCCAGTATTCAGTATTTGTACAAAACCCCATCACTTTCTCAACTCCGGCTCGGTTGTACCAGCTTCTGTCGAATAAAACCATCTCTCCGGCAGCAGGTAAATGTGCAGCATATCGTTGAAAATACCATTGTGTTTTTTCGCGCTCTGTTGGTGTGCCAAGCGCAACTACCCGGCAAATTCTTGGATTTAAAGACTGTACAATCCGCTTTATCGTTCCTCCTTTCCCTGCGGCATCCCGCCCCTCGAAAATAACCACAACTTTTAACCCTTTCAACTTTATCCACTCTTGCAATTTAACCAACTCAATTTGCAGATTAGCCAACTCTTTATCATATAATTTTGCAGATAATTTTCTCTTTGGTGTAGATTCTAATTCTGAATTTTCCATAATTATTTCAGTTTAATTCCGTAGGATTGACAATCAATCATTTAAAAATAGTAAAAAAAGATAAAGAAAACTATTTGGAAGATAAATTATACAAGTAAATAGGCTCCAAATAAAGTGCTGTCTAACGCTTCTGTTAAAGGGAAGAAGCCCGATTCAATTTTGTAATTTGTAATTTTTAATGAATGCTTTTTTTCCATCTCTTTTTTGAATTGAAGAAATGTTTTGCCGGGGTTATAAAAAATTCTGTAAATCCCTTTTTTATTATGATGAATTAATTTTTCGAGACTAAGTGATAGTAGTCCCATATTCTGACGCACATTTATTTCGAGACAAGGATTAATTTTTAATGCTCCATTTTTGTCGTAATAAACAAGCGTGTCAACGCCAAAAAAACCTTCATAAAATTTAGCTAAATCTGTCGATTCAATTATTTCGGTTAACGGTTGAATAACTTTTTGGGGGATACTATCCACAAAATCAACAACTCTTTTATCAATGTCATCTGGCAATCCATTTAAACTGTTGCCAATATATTGTCCCTTCTTGTCGGTAGTAAAATTACTCGTTCCATAAAAATCAACTTTCCCATTTTTTAATTCAAAAATAAAGGCAAGGTCGAGCACTTTATCCAGATACGGTTCCACAATTGCGTATCCCTGTTCTTTTACAATACCAAGTAATTTTGCCCAAACTTTTGGATGAATAAACGATTTGATAATCGGTTGCAACCCTCGCCCCGAACTACTCCATGGCGCTTTTACCATTATTCTGCCCCACCGTTTAATCACACATTCAAACTCTTTTTGAGTGGTACAAATCTCAGGAATTTTATCTTTTGGAATAAAACACTCGTCGGGATAATCCGAAATAAGGGTTTCTAAAATACCCCTTGCAAATTTTTTTGAATAGAGATTTTTCGATTCAGATTGCCAGTTAAAAACCGGCGATTTTTTAAACTCACCGGAACATCCGGGTTTCAACACCGACAATTGTTTGTGCATTGCCGGACTCCATCCCCACGGAAGAAGTCTGTTTTTCGGGGAGTTAATAAATTCTGTGTTCCCAAAAATATTTTCAGGTTGTATAAAATTTGGGGTTTTAATATTTAACTGATTTAATGATTCTTTAAATTCTGACGACGGCAATTTATTTACAAGAATATAGTCTTTGGGTTTGGAAAAGTGGAGTTGTAAAACTCCCAGATCTAATTCCATTTTTTGGAGCAATTTATTTGGTTGCCACGAATCGTGCCCATTTGCAACCGCATATTCGCAGGTGGGATTAAAAATATAAATATCGGGTAGCTCTTTTTTCAAACTGAAAATAATTACACAAAAAATTCAACTCCTTTTTTTTGCAAATATAGTTATTATACACTTTGAACTGTAATTCAGTTATCTGGTAATTTTTCAGAATATTGTACTAAAATAAATCAATGTTTGGCAATTCAAACTTTTAAAAATCATACTTTGGCCAGCTTCGATTATTCCAAAATTTTGGTTCTTTATTTATGCACTCAAAAATTTCCAACTAAAAAACTTACATTTGCAAAAATCTAATTTTACATGGCACACGAGTTAAAAGAGAGGCAGCGATTACCAAAATGGATGAAAATGAAAATGCCTAAAGGTGAGAGCTACTCGAAAGTTAAAAACCTGATTGATAAACACGGGTTGCACACAATTTGTACGAGTGGCAACTGCCCTAATATTGGCGAGTGCTGGAATCGTGGCACAGCAACTTTTATGATTTTGGGAGATATTTGTACACGAAGCTGCAAGTTTTGTGCAGTAAACACCGGCAAACCACTTGCTCCCGATCTGAACGAGCCTGAGAAATTGGCCAAGTCGGTAAATATAATGGGAGTAAAACATTGTGTAATAACCTCGGTTGACCGTGATGATTTGGACGATCAGGGTGCAGATATTTGGGCTCGTACAATTACTGAAGTTAAACGATTGAATCCCGAAACAAAAATAGAGGTGTTGATTCCTGATTTTAGTGGAAATAAAGAACGCATTCAAAAAGTAATTGATGCTAAACCCGATGTAATTTCCCATAATCTGGAAACCTGCGAACGACTAACTCCATCAATTCGTTCAGCAGCAAAATACAGGCGCAGTTTGGAAGTTATAAAATATATTGCCGAAAATTATACCGTTGCAAAATCGGGAATTATGCTTGGGCTGGGAGAAACGCACGCAGAAATTCTACAGGTTATGGACGATCTTTTGGAAGCAGGCTGCAAAGTTATGACCATTGGACAGTACCTTGCACCCACCCTGCAACACATGCAGGTTGTAGAGTATATAAAACCGGAACGGTTTGCCGAGTATAAAAGAATAGGATTGGAAAAAGGATTTTCATTTGTGGAAAGCTCACCACTGGTTAGAAGTTCGTACCGGGCAGAGGAGCATGTAAATGCATAAAAAAAGTTTGAAGTTCAGAGTTTAAAGTTTAAAGTTGTGGCAAAATTCAATTATATCGATTTAAAATCGAAAGATTATAAAGAGTGCTGGGATTATCAGGAGGAGTTACTGGCGGAGGTTGTTGCAGATAAAAGGTTGTCTGGAAAACCATCGCAAAAAAACTATTTTCTACTGGTCGAACATCCACATGTTTACACTCTTGGCAAAAGTGGCGATGAAAATAATTTGCTTGCACACGGCGATCTCCTTAAAAAAATTAACGCAACTTTCTATAAAATTAACCGGGGTGGCGATATCACTTATCACGGCCCGGGACAACTGGTTGGCTACCCTATTATCGACATCGAAAATTATAAAATAGGGGTGCGCGAGTACATTGAAAAAATGGAAGATGCCATTATTGAAACCATTGCCGAATATGGTTTAACCGGCGGGAGAAAAGAGGGAGCCACCGGAATCTGGCTTAATTCTGACCACCGAGTTCGTGCCCGTAAAATTTGTGCAATTGGCGTGCGCGTAAGCAGATATGTTACAATGCACGGTTTTGCACTTAATGTGAATACCGACATGCGTTATTTCAATTACATTAATCCGTGCGGATTTCAGTCGTTTGGTGTTACCTCAATTCAGCAAGAACTTGGGAAAGAAATTTCGATGGACGAGGTAAAAACTTTACTGATGGAGAAGTTTAATAAGCTATATTAAATCCAAGTATCTTTTCACTACGTGAATTCAGCTTTCTATTTCCGAAGAATATCAATTTTACCGCCGGAACCCAGTTTTATGATACTCGAAGGTTGTGCTGGCGTTTTATCATCTTGCCGGTATTGTACAACAAAATCAACCTGACTTTTAATTTCATCCGAAATTTCATCGAAAAAAGCTGCTGATTTTTTGCCGCTAATATTTGCCGAAGTAGAAACTATTGGTCGCCGGAAACGTTGCAACAACTGGCTGGTAAATTTCTCTTTGGTAAATCGAATTCCCACACTTCCATCGGCTGCAATTAAATTGGCTGCCAGATTTTTTGCATTCCGGTAAATTACAGTTAACGGTGTTGTGGTAATCTCAACCAAATCCCATGCAACTTCCGGTACATCATCAACATACCGTTCCAGCAAAGCTGGATTTTCCATCAAAACCAACATGCTTTTCGAATCTTCACGTTTTTTAATTCTGTAAATACGCTGCACTGCTTCGGGGTTTGTGGCATCGCAACCAATTCCCCAAATTGTATCAGTAGGATATAAAATTACACCTCCGTTTTTTAATACTTCAACTGCTTTTTTTAGATCGTCGTGCATATAATTTTTATTTTGTAAAGAGAAATTTGAGCTATTTGTTTCATTCTTCAGATTTAAAAATTTAAATTGAATATTTGCCAACATACCTAAATATTTACTTCCTGAATGAAATAGTTTGTATATCAGTATGTTCTTGTGATTTTTTTAGATACCCCCTGTTTCCACTTACAATCGCAGGCGCTTGCAAGTTCCAACTATCCCCCTGATTCAGGGGGATAGTCGCAGTCAATTAACCATATAGGTAATTGACGAAGACAGGGGGTATCTAATTCCCAAAACTCACAAAAATAAAATTATCATAAGCAATTAATTCCATTGAAATTTTGTTTTATATAATAATACGGATATTCATAAAATTTAATTGTCAGAGAATATCTGAGTACAAAGAAATTAAATTTTGAGAATATTTTTCGGGATGAAATAGTTTCGCCCGTTCCGTACCTTTTTGTATCATTTCATTTCTGAATGAATCATCTTCAAGTAGAAGTTTAATTTTCGCTCCAATTTCCATAATATTCTCAGGATCGCATAAAATAGCTGCACCACCTGCCGTTTCGGGCAAACACGAAACATTTGATGTAATTACCGGACAGCCACTTGCCAACGACTCAATAACCGGCAACCCAAAACCTTCAAATACCGAAATATAAACCGATAAACTTGCAAGCTGATAAAGTCCGGCTAAATCTTTTTCCGAAATATCATTTAGAAATTTCACCTGCAATTCCATTTTGTTTTCAGTTATAAATTTTAAAAGTTCGGCTGAATATAACGTCGGTTTTCCAACGTAAATTACTGTGTTCTTAATTTGCTCAGAATAAATAGCTTTTAGTATCGAGAGTTGATTTTTACGTTGTTCAATAGTCCCAACCGATAGTATGAAGTTATTAGGCAAATTATATTTCGAAACTAAATGTTCACATTCTTGTCTTTCGTAAAACCGTGGTGAAACAGATTGATAAATTACTTCAATTTTTTCAGGATCAATTTTAAAATATTCAATAATATCATCTTTTGTTTGTTGGCTTATTGCAATTATTTTTTTTGCTGAATTACATGCATATTTCACTTTCTGGTAATAAATCCTGCGATCGATAGATTTATAAAACTGCGGGAATCTCATAAAAATTAGGTCGTGAATAGTTACCACCGCCGGCACTCCCGATTTATGAATCCCATCGGGTAGTTCGTTACTCAATCCATGAAAAATATCGAGATTGTATTTTTTCAATTGCCTGCTAACTGCAAAACTTCTCCAAAGAGATTTGAATAATTTTGACAGAGAACTATCCGGCGAAATAATATCAAATTGTTTGTAATTGGAGAAAAGCTCTTTTTTAATTTCGGGAGTAAACAGTGTGTAGTTATTTTCGGGAAAATATTTGAGCAGCGCATTTAAAGTGTTCCGGCTGTAATTACCCAAACCCGAAGCATTTAAAAAAGCACGTTTTGCATCAAATCCAATTTTCATATTATTGTCCTTTATTCACAGAGTAATAATTAATCTGTGGAAAATTTGTCTTAACCCGATTGTAAAAATAATACGAAAAAAGTCGAATTTTAGTTTTCTTCCTGCTATTATAAATCTTTTATGATTATCTCTTTTAATTCAGAAATAAACAATTTCATATCACAAAATTTACTTTCAACCTCATCTCTTTCAAATTCAACAAAAACTCCGTAATCACCATCTGTTCTATCTTCAAATCCTCTATGTATAATTTTACCTATTTCCCTATTAACTTTCCCGGGTTTAACAAATTCTTTATTAAACCAACCTAAAAGTTGGTGGTGTTTAGATGTTTTGAAACCCTCTTTTAAAGCTAGTGCCAAAAGCATATAAAACATCCCATAATAGATGCGGTTTATTGCCAAAACGAAAAACTCTTCCTCAATTAAAACTTCTATTTCCGAAGAAGTTTTAAAAGCTTGTTCAATTCGGTATTCTATTAAATCATTTAAACTATTACGCATAAATTCCAAAATTTAAAGCGTCTGAAATTAATGGATGTTTTCCCCAGAATTTATTGTCGATCTCTTTTTGCGAAATTATTTTAGAATCTATAATCACTTCAAAATCAAGCGAAACATCGAAGCAAATATCTCGAATTATACTTTTCTCTTTCCACCCAAAAATATCTTTGGTAACTATTAAAATATCGAAATCGGAGTTATTAGTATTGATGTTTTTTGCTTGTGAACCAAATAAAATTGTATTTTGAATTCTATCTTCAAAAGCTGTAATAAGAAGTCTTTTTACTTTTTTTAATATTTCAATTTTTTCAGTCATTATTCAAAAATACGAAAAAAGTCGAATTTTAGTTTCTCTACTTTAATTAATTACTGTTGTTTAAATTAAACAGTGAACTCTTTCAACCCATCAAAATCAAGTGTAGTAAAATAATCATCAATAGTTTCTGCCCTGCGAATTTCTGCAACGTCGCCATTTTCGCGCAATAACAACTCTGCCGATTTTAGTTTCCCGTTGTAATTAAATCCCATCGAATGACCGTGTGCACCGGCATCATGAATTACCAAAATATCATTTGGTGACAATTCGGGCAACACTCTGCCAATGGCAAATTTGTCGTTATTTTCGCAAAGCGAGCCGGTTACATCGTATTTTTCTGTAGCAGTTTGGTTCTCTTTTCCAACGACGGTTATGTGGTGATAAGCACCGTATAAAGCAGGGCGCATTAAATCAACCATGCACGCATCTAACCCCGCAAAACTTTTATATGTCTTTTTTATATGCCTCACTTTTGTTACCAAATATCCATAAGGTCCGGTAATTGAACGTCCTAATTCAAAGTAAATTTTCAGTGGAGACAAACCGTTGCCAACAATCATTTTGTTATACAACTTTTCAATTCCGGCACTCACATATTCCAAATCAACAGCTTTTTCTTCGGGTTTATACGGAATTCCAATGCCTCCACCAAGATTAGCAAACTCAATTTTAATGCCGGTTTTTTCATAAACTTCAACAATTAATTTGAAAAGAATTTCAGCCGTTTCAATAAAATAATCGGCCGACAATTCGTTCGATGCAACCATTGTGTGAATACCAAAATGTTTCACACCTTTCTCTTTTAAAATACGGTAACCATCAATCATCTGGTTATGCGTAAAACCATATTTTGCATCTTCGGGATGACCAATTATTAAGTTGCCCGCTTTTAAATCGCCCGGATTATAGCGCATGCAAATTGTTTCGGGCAAACCAACATTTTTCTCCACAAAATTAATGTGCGAAATATCATCCAAATTAATAATTGCACCTAAATCTTTTGCCTTTTGAAACTCGTGCGCCGGTGTGTCGTTCGATGTTAACATAATTTCATCGCCACTCATTCCAACCCGTTTTGCCAACTCCAACTCAGCTATCGAACTACAATCAATTCCGCAACCTTCCTCTCTTAACACTTTCATTAAATACGGATTTGGCGCGGCTTTTATGGCAAAATACTCCTTAAAACCATCATTCCACGAAAAGGCTTTTTTAAAATATTGCACATTTTCACGAATCGCTTTTTCATCGTAAATATGAAATGGAGTCGGATGGGTTTCAATTATTTTTTCAATCTGCTCCTTCGAGAATGGTAAACTTTTATCAGCCATAATTTTGTTCAATTAATACGGTTAGCAAATTTACAACTAATCTGCAATTTTGTAGAATTATTCTAAATAATACAAGTTTAATTAACCACATCTTTACAAAAAATATGGATGTTTCCATTATGTTTTTGGCTGGCAGCCGGGCTTTCCGCAAGTAGTTGTCTTGCCGTGCTCCGGTATTTGTAAGCAATCCGTGTGCTTCCTCCGGTCGCAGCCGTTTGCCAACAAATACTCGGTCACGTCTTCGGCAAGCTACTTTCTCCAATCCCTGCCAGTTGGCGGCGCAGGCTATCTCTTAAAACTACCCAAATATCGTACAACTTCCTTAAGGTTTTTAAAAGGAAAACCTTGATAAAAGAAATTGTTTATAGAAATTGTATAGTTTGTAAAAATCGTCCCAGCTCTCGCACGATTGTATCGTGTGATTTCTTGTTTAAAGGAACGCGATTCAATCGCGCACCAACAAGGGTTTTAAAATATACAAACTATTTCTACATGAAATCATTTTCAAAAAGAAGTTTGTTGCGATTATTACTTCTGCTTTTTTTAGTTTCCGTTTTCCTTCCAAATTGTAATTTAATCGATTCTCTTTCTAATGACTCTGATGATTCAACAGTAACCGAAGAAGATGCTTTAAACGAAGTATTGTCCATGCAGAATGAAGCTTCAACAATTGCAAATAACCTTTTTGCAACAAACCTGAATACCCTTTCTGTTATAGATTCAGTTTATAACTATTTTATTAATAAAGAGGGTGTTAAATTTGCGGAAGCCGATTCTCAGGGCGTTGCCGTGGATTATAAAAACGGGATAAGTGGCGGAGTCTATTTTGGTCCATATAATTACCCTGTTATTGAAGTTTCTGATTCAGAAATAATTGATGTTACAACAGAAGATCCATCCTCGAAAAGTGCTCTAATTAAAACTTACCCAACGCTAAAAAACAAAAAAACCATTTATTTTGATGGTGCGTATTCTGAATTTAAAAATTATGGTAATCGTGTAATTGCAGCAGCAAATGCTGGATTTGCAAATATTGGCATGTCTGAATTTGAAACATTTTTAGATGAACAGGCAACAATTGACGTACTTTTATCTTTAGCTGAATATGGATTGATTCATATTACAGGTCATGGTTTTTACCGGTCGAAACTAGCTAATGGTTTTTTTCAGGAAAGAAGAACATATCTTCTTACTGGAGAAAAAGCAGAAATTGGGAAAACCTTTGGTAAGTATTATGCAGCCATTTTAGAAAAGAAAATTGTAGTAGTCAATTACAAAGGCAAAAATTGTTATGCTGTTCATCCAGCTTTTATTTCCGAAAATAACACTTTCCCTCCCGATGAAGTTTTTCTATATCTGGGCATCTGCAACGGTGGGCGTGGGTACTGGAAAACCGAACTTGTGAAAAATAATGGAATAGCTGCATTTATTGGATACAACTGGTCAATTGATCCTAAATTAGAAACAGATTGGGCTGAAAAAATGTATCAGAAAATGTGTGATACTTCTTTAGAAAATCCAATGACTGTTGGTGCTTGTATTCATGAGATTGTAAATATAGAGAGAGGTTTTGTCAGGGTAGTAGTTGATAATAGAGATAATACATATTACTATTTGTATGTTTTTATGAAACCATCGGGAAACAGAGACTTTACCTTTTGGCAACCCGAAGTTGTGTTTGAAGATATAACATTGAATTTTAAGATTCAAATGCAATATGATGCGACCTGCGATGGTAATGCCAGAGATCCTTTTATAGCCGAACAAGGTAATGTTTACCACAAATACATTAATGCAAATTTAACTCGAAATGGGAATGATTTTACCGCCGTTTGGAATGTACCCATTTGGTACGATGAAGCACAAACTTTCTCAGGTTCAATTTCATTTACAATTGAAAATTCGGAGGAAATTCCTTATCAGCAATTGGGAGATAAAGAAGTTACCAATGTAGTATTACAAATGAAGTGGGGGCCACCTGGCTTGCATAATCGAGAAACGGGTTGGGATGTCACCATGACAACAGCAGAATTTAGTGTAAGCGATTCATATACACAAATAGGATTACAAGGATTAGAAGTGTGCAATGGAAATGGAATTACTGCAAAACAGTATTATTTTGGTTGCATGGACGAGGTAAGTTATTCCCGAATTTCAAATACAGGAGCAAACTGCGAAGAGAGTTCTAAATTTTGGATTACTATTAAGCACAAGCAATAAATATTTAACTTTAAAGGAACGCGATTCAATCGCGCACCAGCAGAGGGGCATTCAATAAAATCCACCACAAAGCCACAAAGTTTTAAGAAGAAGTGTATTTTACAAATAGCAGATCAGATTAAATCTCCTGTGCATTTGCCAGCAGATAATCTTCAGCTTCAACATTCCAAAGCCCTTTAGTTTTTGCAACTAATTTTGCCAGTTCAGCAAAAAACGGATTCTCTTTTCCCAGCTCCTCAAAGTCGGAAATTGCAGTAAGCGGAAGGTTTTTATGTGTATAAATCAATTTCTTCCCGCCCGGAATATTAGGTAGATTAAGTGTAGTTTCAACAACACTATTCAGTCCGCCAATATGAGTAACCAATCCGGCAGGGTCGAGTCCTTTACTCATGGCATCGAGTGCTTCAATCATATCGTCGTTGTTTCCGCCCGAAGTTCCCATAATATGAGTTGCTGCATAATGCACATTATAGAAATTCATTTTTGCGGTGAACTCAGGATTACTTGGGCCGGCAAAAAAGTTTAAACATCCGTCAACACCAAGAATTGCATCGCCCTGCTCGATTACCGGAGCTACCGGGGCAAAAACAAATACATCGTCGAAACCGGTTCCACAAGATAATTCATCTCTCAATACCGAAACAGGGTCGCTATATTTTCCAGTGTTCAGATAAATTAATTCGATACCATTTTCTTTTGCCCACGAAACCGGAAAAATCTCGGCTGCACGATCTAAACGCTCCTGCGAAATATCGGTAACCACAATTAACGAAGGTTTGCGATCGGTGCGGGTAACAGCGTAATTAATTGCTGCCAGTCCCATTGGACCAACACCCGCGAGAATTGCCATTTTACCACCCTCTTTAATTTCCATGTCGTGAATATACGAACCCGGTGTTGTGTGATAGTTTGCATGCATTGCTCCAATAACGCAACTCAGCGGCTCGGCAAGCGATGCCGGATAAAAACCGGAGCCGTCGTATGCCAGCAGACAGTCTTGAACCAGAACATCTTTTGGGATGATTGCATAAGTTGCATCGCCACCAATATTAGGATACGAATAACCCGGAGCACTTAAAACTCCCATCGGACCCTCTTCGTAATAAATTGCCGGCTGGATGGAATATTTCTGTCCGGGCTTGAATTTATCTTTCCATTTGGCACCCACTTCCACAATCTCGCCACTAAACTCGTGACCGATAATAATAGGATTCTGAGCCACACTGTTTGGTACCCGTTTATGACTTTCGCCCTGTGTTGCCGCTTTGTAACTCGACATACAAATACTGTCGGACACTACTTTTGCCAAAATCTCGTCGTCGTTTATTTTAGGAAGTTCAAACTCTTCCAGGCGTAAATCGCTCTTTCCGTATAATCTTACTGCTTTTGTTTTCATAATCTTGCTGCTTTGAGCTATTTGCTTTAAGCCGATAGCTTTTCATTAAATTTTTATTTAAGATGTCAGAAATTAGTATTACATCAATCATTTGTCGTCATCTGACAGGCAGGTTGACGCTTTTAAATTGTATCGTCTTTGATAAATACCGTCATGCTGAACTTGATTCAGCATCTAATTAATCAAGAGATTCCGAAACAAGTTCGGAATGACGTTCTAATATGGTTATTTCTAATTTTTTTCTAACTACTAAATACTATTTACTCACTACTTTCTTCTATTTCAACATATTCTGCCCGCCGGTTACCGGAACTGCCTGCCCTGTTTCGTACTCCTGTTCTATTACATAAAATATTGCTTTTGCCACATCGCCGGCAGTACAACCACGCCCGGCAGGAACCTGTGCTTCATAAAACGCTTTTACATCGTTAATTGTTTTTGCACCCGGCACTTTTCCGGCATTTAAATACTGTGTAAAAAGTCCGTTTTCGGGGTCGCTCCAAAGTGGTCCGTCGAAAAAGTTACCCGGACAAATTGAATTCACCTTAATATTATGTGGCATCAACTCCAGCGCAAACGACTGTGTTAAACCAATTCCACCAAATTTCCCACCTGCATACGCAAAGTTTTTATTGCTACCCTTCAGTCCCGATTTCGAATTTATCTGAATAATATCCATGTAATAACCGGGTTTATACCTGTTCTGAATTTTCATTACCGGCTGCGCATATTTTGTACAGAGGAAATATCCGGTGTAATTCACCTTTGTCATCAGCTCGAAAGTTGCCTGGTCCATTTCGTCCAGACTTCCGGCACGTAATATTCCGGCATTGGAAATCATTGCATCCAAACCGCCAAACTGAATAACTGTTTCGTGTACCAGATTTTTTACCGATTCGCTGTCCGAAACATTTACACTAATAAAATGCGCCCTGTTTTTTGTTCCTTTTGAATTCAGTTCTGCTGCAAACTCGCGCCCTTTCTCTTCGTTGAGATCGGCAATTATTACGTTTGCACCCTCCGAAAACATGAGATTGGCAATTCCGGCTCCAAAACCCTGCGCTGCTCCGGTAACAATTGCAACTTTGTTTTCAACCCGGCCTTCAACTTTTCCGCCCAGCGAAACCTTTTTGCGATAATTTTCAACCTCCCAGTTTTCGATAAAAGCAATTTGGTCTGAATCAAGCGGATTTGGTCCACCGAAGTTTTCGGTAAGTGTGGCAATTTCGCAAAAATCGTTTACCATATCTTTCAGGTATTCCACCGAGAGTGCCGAATCTTCGGCAACAATTGCACCTTCGTTTTGTACAAAAATAACTTTCGGAACAACTCCCTTTCTACTTTTAAAAGCGGCAATTTTATCTTTCGCATCCTCAATCATCGATTCCACCGAACCGGCATCCTCAATAAACAGATATTCGGAAAGACAATAAACCATCTGGTCGGGATTAAAAGGTTTTTCAACTCCCTGTTCAAAAGCTTTTTTATCTGAAATAAAATTCGAAATAAATGAGCTGTTTACTGCCGATGCAACTTTTAGTTTCTCATCAGAGAGTAACATTCTAACCGCCGGAAGAATTTCACTCATTTTTTCTGAAACCGGAATCTCTTTCGATTTGGGAAAATTGTTAAACGCAGCTTTTAATTTAATCTCAATTTCAGAATAGATCTCTTTTATCTCTTTTGTTGAATTGGCAGCCACAAAAACTCCATGATTTTGCAACAACACAATTTGCGGTTCTCTGTTAAACTTTGCCTTGTATTTTTCAATCTCTCCCGAGATAACTACAAACAGTGTGTATCCGGCTTCGGTTGTTGGAATAAAAAGTACCTCCTCTCCAAAAATTTCCACTGTTTTTTCCGCTGCTTCGTTGCTGCACATTAACCCGTTTACCAAAGTTGAATGTGTGTGAACAACAAAAGTATGGCTAAAAAGATTGTGCAGCGAAGTTTCTACCGAGGGGCGCAAACCCGACCCGGGATTAACCCTGCAATTCAACAAGGCATTTTTTACCTCCTCTTCGCGTTTTGTCGAATCGGAAGAAAACTTTTGAGTGGAAATATCGCTTAACTTTTCGCGATCGAGTACACAAAAACCATTTTCGTCTATTTCGCCCAAACTTACACCACTGGCTTTAATCCAAAGTTGCTTGTCGTTTTTATACGAAGTGTTGCCACCACCAGCAATTACATACTCTTTCTTCTTCCCGTAAAACCTCGAAACCTCTATTAATTCTTTTATTTTCTTGTTCATTATATTGATTTTTTGCACCATGCTTTAGCTTGGTGTTATATGCAATCAGCAAGATATTAGGCTTTAGCCTTTAAACTTTTAAATTAATGGCTAAAGCCAAACTTTTTTATATTAAACTACTCACCGCACTAAAGTACGGTGTAAAACCTTGCAATTACCGCTTTCCCCAAATCTATGTAAAACTCTTTATCGTCTGTTTTGGCAATCCCATTTTTTAAATAACCCTCTTCGCCTTTTGCTATTAAATATTGATGTGCAGCAATAACTGCAACGCCTTCGTAATTTATCTGTTTCAGTTCATCATCTAAATCAACACCGCCACCACAACTAATTTTCATGGGGTCGAGTTTTGGTGTGTTGTGCTCCGTTCCAAAGGTAATTACAAAACCATTATTGTTGAAATAAGTAACAAAATCTTTTAATATTTCAAATTTATTCCTTCCCGGAATCAACTCGATACTAAATATATTTTTACTTTTCAGTGTCTGCAAAAGTTTCTCTTTATCGGCTTCGTAATCGGTAAAATTGCCATCGCCAAAATCGAGTAAAACAGGGTAACACGGAATTCCTCCCGCATCAACAATAAGTTCAATAATCTCCTCCAGCGACAGAAACGCTTTTGGGTCTTCGGGAACAAAAGCTGCGCCACCTGTTTTTAATAGATTACCACGTATTTCGTTTTCCAGTCCTGCCACATCATCGATTGCCGATTTAATCTCTTTCCCCGAAAATATTGTATTCAGCAGTTTTGCGCGCCCTAAATCGGTTGCATCTTTTTCGAAAACAGCAATACGAATTGCCTGTGCAATGTGCCGCTCGCGAAACAGATTTTTTGCCAGTCTGGTTTGTACTTCCTCTGCATCAAACTGAATATCGACACCAATTTCGACAAAAAAAGCATTTAGCTTTTTAACCATTTCGAAAGTCTGATGATTACTCTCTTTTTGCAGGTTGCTAATTATCTGCTGCGATGCCTCACTCATTTTTGCAGGCTGACGAAGTCCTTTTCCACTAAAATAGGTCCGCCCCGGATTGCTTGGGTCGTTTACACGAATTCCGGCTTTTTGCAAATCGTTTTGCAGCCCCATAAATTCGATATTGAAAAGCGGGAAAACTTTGTTTTCAATGGCAAGTTCAGCAAATTCGTTATAACCGTCGGTGGTGTAAAAATCGTTGATTACCAAAACCGAAACACCCTCGTTTTTTGCCAATTCAAAAGCCTGTTTAATTTCTGAAAATGCACTAAAAGAGTGTGGCGTGTGAATGTGTCCGTTAATATCGGGAACATCATTTTTTGGTTGATTATTATACCATTCCAATAACTCCGGCATTTCCGGAAAATTGGCAAATATACTTTTGTTTGTGTTCATTGTAATCTATTCAAAATTAGAGTGCAAATTAACAAAAGCGTTTGAATTGGGCTGTCCTTTGGTATCCTGTTTTTGATAAAATTATTGAATTATAAATAGAACGCTGTTAATACTACTCAAACACAAAATGCGCTTTATAATTCAAGTGGTATAACACTGATTTTGCAAATTTCCATAGAGTTTTTCCAATCTAAGTTTGAGTTCTATAAAGTTTCAGTTATCACATTAAATATTAGATTTTGTGAATAAAGAAGCAGTTTTAACATTCTCAGTTTCTTTATCGAAAATCTTTTCTGTTTTTTTGCTAAATGAATTGGAAAGTGCAACTCACTCTTTTCCTTGTTTTGGGAAGCTCTGTTTTTGCCAGTGCGCAATATGCAAATACCGACTCGCTGGTAATTGTTCCCGGCGAACCACTCCCATTAACAATTTATGAAGTTGAGATACAGGGAATTAATTTGTCGAGTT
>JAJRSD010000027.1 GCA_024278975.1 Bacteroidota bacterium | reverse complement strand
TCTGTGCCAGTAATGGTTTTTCTGATTTTTTAGTATTTTTATGCTGTGGAAGAAAGCCCATAATTTTAATTTAAAAGTTTGCACTTCAAAAGTTGGAATTTTTTGGCTTTTTTCCTACTTTATTCTTTCGGACAGTTATGAGTTTAGATACTGAAATTTTTATTGCTGATCTTGGAATTCCAAAAGAGGTTTATGAGAAATTTGGAATCGAATCTTATCCTTTTTATAAGAATAACATCATTAAAATAAAACGATAATTGAATAGGACTCGTAGCAATAGTTAACCTGCATTATTCACAAAAATAAATATCAGCTCGAAAAAAATTCTAACTTTGTTAATTCATACATCGAGTGATAATGACAGAATTTTTTTATATCATATCTCAATTTATTTTGCTTTTTACAACTCTTTTTCTACTTCTGTTTTTGATTTATTCAGTTATAGAAAATGAGAAAAATGTAATAAAAAGAACCATACCTTTAATTGTGTTATTTGGGCTATTATTATCTATAAATAGTTTGGGCTTTACTCCCGGATTGCTGCAAATTACATTAACAATTCTGTTTGTTGTTGGTCTCTTTGTAGTTGTCATTTCGTTTGGTAATAAAAATATTTCGTATAAAATTTCTGAAAATAAGTTCGATGAACGCGACATTATGTTTTCGCGAATGGAACTTGTGCCCGGAACTGAAAAGTTTGATAACTATTACCGGAGAAAACCACAAAACAGACAGAAAGACAATCTGTTCAGAAAAGAGCCGGGGTTGTTAAATATAGGTTCTAAATTTTATAACCCTCTGCTTTTTAATGCGGCGGCAGCCACCTTTTCGACCGTTGATTTATTACAGCCACTGGTTGAAGGAGATCATGTTAAACTGCCAGATAATATTAATATTGCCGAACTTACAAGTTTTATAAAAAGCTGGACAATAAAATTGGGTGCTGTGGATGTTGGTTTCACATTATTGCAACCCCATCATCTTTATTCTCACACCGGCAGAGGTGAAAAGTATGGAGAGGAGATAGTTTTAAATCACAAATTTGCAATTGCTTTTACTGTTGAAATGAATCACGAATCGTTGAGCTTTTCACCCAAAGGACCAATAATTATGGAGTCGTCGCAGCAATATTTAAATGCAGGTACAATTGCTGTGCAGGTGGCACAATTTATTCGAAATATTGGGTTCGATGCACGTGCTCATATCGATGCCAATTATAAATTAATTTGCCCCATTGTAGCACAGGATGCAGGTTTGGGGACTATTGGAAGAATGGGATTATTGCTTACTCCAAAGCTGGGAGCACGAGTCAGGATTGGCGTAATTACAACCAATTTGAATTTGGAAATCAACCAAAAACCAATAGATTCAACTGTGATTCAGTTTTGCGAGATTTGTAAAAAATGTGCCGTAAATTGTCCTGCGAATGCAATTTTACACGACTCAGAAAAAAATGAGAGTATTTGGCAGCCATGGAAAATAAACCACGAAAAATGTTTTACATATTGGTGCAAAGTTGGAACCGATTGCGGCAGGTGTATTTCCGTCTGTCCATATTCTCATCCCGACAATTTTATTCATAATATTATTAGGTGGATGATAAAACAAAACCCTGTAAACCGTTGGCTGGCACTTAAACTCGACAACTTTTTTTATAATGATAAACCAGCTTTAAAGCCTATTAAAAGCTGGATGGGACTTCAATCTGGCAAGTAATAATAGACATATATTTTCGTAATCTCCAGTTAAAATTATACCGTTAATTTTGATTTTTGATTTTTAAATTTACGATTATATGATATTTTAATCTAAAAACTTTGAGTATTAGGGTGTAATGTCTATTTTCGTGCCTCTATTATTTACGCACACCATTTGTTAATGGTATAAAATTATGAAGAAATGGAACCTAAAGATCTAAAAAACTCGGAAGAGTTAAAAAGTTCGGAGACCCCGAACCCTACAAATTCTGAAAAAAAGAGTATTTCAGAAAAGAGTAAAAAAGTTGAAAAATTATCTCAAACTAAGGAGGAAAAAACTGTTGATTTGGTTAAAGAGATTTCTAAACAGGAGGATGTTGTTGAAACTAAAACTCCTGAAAAAAAGCCTGTTATTAAAAAGCAAGTTAAAGAAAAGGCCGATAAAGTAGTAGAAGTTTCGGATGAAAAATTGGAAGAGAAGGAAATTAAAAAAAGTGCTTCGACACAAAAAAAGAAAGTCGAAAAAACTGAGGAAACTATTTCTGATTTAAAGGAAGAAAAGCCAAAAGCTAAAAAAGCAACACCTGCTAAAAAGGAGAAAAAAGAGAAAGTTGTTAAAGAAAAAGTTGAAGAGCCTTTAGTTGCTGTGGTTGAAGAAAAAGAAGAAGAAAAAGATTCAGCACCGGAGGAGAAAGTTGAAAAAGTTGCTTCAGTAAATAAAGAGGAAACTGATAAAAAAGTTGTTGATAATACAACTTCTGATTCAAAAGAAAAGACCGAAACTGAGATAGAAGAACCTACTAAAAAAGAGGATAAAGTAACAGATGTTCAACCTGCTAAAAAAATAGAAGTAAAGAAAAAAGAAGTTGTTGATTATTCGGGGTTTTCGCAAATAGAGTTGGTAAATGCATTGCGCGATCTGCTGGATGACACTGAAAGACACGATATTAAAAACGAAGTTGAAATAATTAAATCGGTATTTTACAAAAGTTTAAATGAAAATATTGCCGCAGCTAAAAAGAAGTTTTTGGCTGACAATGGAGTAGAAGATGATTTTGTTGCCGAGGAAGACCCATACGAAAACGACATAAAAGATTTACTCAGACGATACCGTCAGATTCGGATTGAATTCAGTAAAAGAATGGAGTTCGAAAAAGAGGAGAATCTAAAGTTAAAGTATGAAGTTATTGAAAATATAAAGGGGCTGATAAATAACGAGGAGTCGATTAATAAAACATTCAACGATTTTCGAGAGCTGCAACATAAATGGAGAGAAATAGGTTTGGTTCCACAATCGAAAATGAAAAATTTATGGGATACTTACCATTTTCATGTCGAGAATTTTTACGACTACATTAAAATAAATCGCGAACTGCGCGACCTGGATCTGAGAAAGAATCTTGAAATTAAAATTACACTTTGCGAAAATGCAGAGGAGTTACTGGTTGAGCCATCAATAATAAAGGCATTTAATATCCTTCAAAAATATCACGAACGCTGGCGTGAAGTTGGTCCGGTTCCGCGTGAACAGAAAGATGATATTTGGGAGAGATTTAAAGCTGCTACCTCTAAAATAAATAAAAAGCATCAGGAGTTTTTTGATTCTCGAAAAGATGAACAAAAAAAGAACCTTGAAGCAAAAATAGCTTTATGCGAAAAAGCAGAAGAGATTACTGTCACCGAAATTTTAAACTACAGAGAGTGGGACGAGAAATCAAAAGTTTTAGTTGAACTTCAAAAAGTGTGGCGAACAATTGGTTTTGCACCTAAAAAAGATAACAATAAAATATACGATCGTTTTCGAAAAGCATGCGACAAGTTTTTTGATGCAAAGCGTGACTTTTATAATAAAAATAAAGAGATTCAGCAAAATAATATGCAACTGAAAGTTGATTTATGTGTTCAGGCAGAGGCATTGAAAGACGTTGCAGACTGGAGAAAAACCACGCAGGATTTTATAAATATTCAGAAAAAATGGAAAGAAATTGGTCCTATACCTCGTAAACATTCCGATGTTGTTTGGAAACGTTTTAGAGCTGCTTGTGATTTCTTTTTTGACAAGAAATCGGAACATTTTTCAGGAATGGATTCTGAACAAGGAACAAATCTTAAGAAGAAAGAGGAGCTAATCGAGAAAGTTCTAAAATTGATGTCGGCCGGTGGTAATGTTTCAGAAAATCTGAAGTTATTAAAAGAATATCAACGCGAGTGGACAGAAATTGGATATGTTCCGTTTAAGAAAAAAGATGAGATTCAGACTAAATTCAGAGATGCAATTAATAAGCTGTTCGATGAACTGAATATAGATGAGGGAAAACGTAATATCCTGAAATTCAGAAGTAAAATGTCTTCGTATTCCGAGTCGAATCGGGGTGTGAGCAAAATGCGGATGGAACGCGACAAATACATGAGCAAATTAAAACAACTGGAAAACGACCATGTTTTGTTGGAAAATAATATTGGCTTTTTTGCTAAGTCGAAAAATGCTGAGTCGTTAATTGCTGATGTGAAAAAGAAGATTGAAATGTCGAAACAAAAAATCGAATTTCTAAAACAGAAAATCAGGGTTATTGACGAGATGGATAAAGAGTAGGAAGTAGGAAGTTTGAAGAAAAATTAGTAATTAAATAAGAATAGGAAATAGGAGAGGCAATATCTATACTTATTGGTTAGTCATTCTGAAATAAATTCAGAATGACGGTATAAAAAAAAAATGATTTTTTTTTATACATCAATCTCAAAACTATTATAAGTTTCGAATTGCCAAATTTCGGCAATTTGAGAAACTGAGATTTCGAAAGGAGAGTAATTTTTGTTTGACGACACCAACAAAAATTTATTTTCATTTAAACGATTATAAATTATTTTGAATACTATTCCTTCGTCTTTGGTAACAATAATACATGCTTTTCCGTTTTTAATGAGTTTCCAGTTCTCTATATACGAACAGGTTATCCACGAACCTTCTCTGATTGGAAGCATCGAATCTCCCTGGATTTGAAATGTACGGTAAGTTTTGTTTTCAGGAAGAAATGGCAGTTTAAATTTTGGTAATTTTGCAATAAAATCTAAATCGCCATAACTGTTTGTATAACCTGCCTGTGCTTTTACCGGTACCATTTCAATGTTTTCATCACCATTATTATCAACCGAAATGGTGAGTAGTCGTAATTTGTTTCCGGTAATATCAACATCAAAACCTTTCTCTATTTGCGAAAGCTGAAACTCAGATAATGCGCTTAATTTGTATTTTATAAATGCATCGAGCGAGATATTAAAATAGTCCGAAATCTTTATGAGCGTACGAAAAGGCGGCTGTACATTTCTTTCGTAACCCGAAAGAGAGGTGCGGGCAATCTCCAGTTCGGCAGCCAAATTAACCTGCGATTTATTTTGTCGCTGTCGTAGAAATTTAAGGTTTTTTGCAAAGTGCATTTTTAATCGGTTTTAATTTTCTGTATTGAAACAGAATTAGTAATGGATGATTCTTACCTCAAGTTCCACACCCGGAAAACACTAATATTCCAGAGTGCCAAAAAATAAAAAATGTAGCATAAAAACCTTGCTTAACGCGTGGTTTTACTGTATTTCGTAAGTGCAAATAAATAAATACAAATATGCTACGGAACAAAGATATTACTAAAATTCAATAATTAAAATATTGAGTCCTCTCCGAAACGTAAATAAATAGAAGTTTAGTCATCTGATGAATTTGTAACCATTTGATTGTCAGGTATTAATTTCCTGTGCTTTTTGCTAAATGATTCATCTGATGACTTTTCAGAGTATCAAATTGCGCTTATTGTATTTTTTACATATCTTCGCCCACCATAAAAATAAGTTTAGCAATGAAAAACATCACTACATTAATTTTAATACTGTTAACCCTTAATATTACTGCCCAAAACAGAGAAAAGGCGTTTGAAATAAACAGCAAGCTGGGACGTGGAGTGAACTATGGAAATATGTTTGAAGCTCCGGCAGAAGGAGCCTGGGGAAATCCATGGAGAACAAAATATGCAGGAATGATTGCTGATTTGGGTTTTAATCATGTTCGTATTCCGGTGCGATGGGAACCTGCTGACAGAAGTATGGCAAACGCACCTTATACAATTAATGAAACATTTTTAAAACGTATAAAACAGGTTGTCGATTCGGTTATTAATAACGGAATGTTTGCAATTGTAAACATGCACCACCACGATGTTTTATATGAAGACCCCGATGGAGAAAAAGAACGTTTCCTGGCGCAATGGAAACAGATTTCGGAATATTTCAAAGACTATTCAGACACGCTTCTTTTTGAAATACTTAATGAACCTCACGGGAATTTAGTACCCGAAAAATGGAACGTTTTTGCTGCCGATGCACTTACAACAATACGAGAGGATAATCCTGAAAGAATTGTTTTATTGGGCACTGCACCTTATGGCGGACTTGGAGGTCTTTCAAATCTGGTAATTCCTGACGATGAATTTATAATTCTAACAGTACACTACTATAATCCATTTCAATTTACACATCAGGGAGCAAGTTGGGTTGGCGATGGTGCCGATGAGTGGCTGGGAACAAAGTGGAACGACTCGGAAGATGAAAGACAAATTGTTCAAAGCGAATTTGCTCCGCTCGTTCAGATTGAAAAAGAGTATAAAATTCCCATTCATATTGGTGAGTTTGGTGCATACGAAAAAGCCGATTTAACATCGCGTGGTAAGTGGACAACCTACATTGCCCGTTATTTAGAGACCCTAAACTGGAGTTGGGCATATTGGGAGTTTAGTGCAGGGTTTGGCATTTATAGCCCGGCTTACAACAGATATAACGATGTTTTGGTTGATGCTTTGCTTCATAACGAAATGCCCGAGCCTTCGAAATATGTGGGTATTCCAATTTACAAATCAAATTTCGGAAGTACACAGGATAGTTGGAAACTGTTTAAACAGGGAACAGCTGTAGCGTCGATGACCAGAGCTGATAGCGCGTTAAACATTTCTATTTCGAATGGAAGCGACCAGACATGGCATGTTCAAATGAACAGACCTGGTATTAAACTACAAAAAGATAAAAAATACAGAGTTACATTTAAAGCAAAATCAGCATCGCCGCGAACTGCGAATGCCTATATTGGAATGACATCTTCTCCATGGTCGGCTTACGGTGGAAGAAATGGATTTTCGGTTTCGGACACATTTGCTGTTTACTCCTTTATTTTTGATATGAATATAACTGATAATAACACAAGAATGGCTGTTGATTTAGGTGATTCGGATGTGAATTTTCACATAAAAGATATTGTTATCGAATCGATCGTTCTGGTTCCGCCAACAAGTGCAAATATTATTAAAAACTACAATTCAACTATCTATCCAAATCCGGTAGCCAACAAATTGTTTATAAATAATTTAGATGAATTTAAAGAATACTCAATAATAAATATACACGGGAGTATTTTACGAAGCGAGAAATTAAATCCATTTCTTAACCAGATAGAGATTGATAATCTTCCATCGGGAATGTACTTCATAACTCTTTATGGCGAAGATAAAAGATTCACTTCGAAAATTATTAAGAAAGAGTAGAAGAGATAAAATTTAACCGATTTGTATTTTTTTGGAAAAAAAACCTTCGCAAAAATATTGCAAAGGTTTTTTTTATCCTATTTTTGACAACTATGAGTTTATCAGTAAAAGGAAAAATAGAACAGATTTTAAAACCCGAATCGGGAGTTAGCCGTGCAGGTAAAGAGTGGAATAAACAAGAGTTTGTAATTGAAACTGAAGAGCAATATCCACGAAAAGTTTGCTTTACATTGTTTGGCGATAAAACTTCGTTAATTAGTGGTTTATCAAACGGACAGGAAGTGGAAGTGTCTTTTAATTTAGAGTCGCGCGAATATAACGGAAAATGGTTTCATAATGTTAACGCATGGAAAATAGAGAAGCCGGCAGCCGAAAATGTACCGGAAACACCGCCGGAATTCAGGACTGAAGACATTCCTCCGGAGCCGGAAGAGACAGGAACCGATTTGCCGTTTTAGAAAACAATCTTAATTATTTATTTAGGACAAAAAAAACTTTCAAAGTATTATTCCTGATCAAGTCAGGAATAATACTTTGAAGCTGACTTCCAGTTTTAGTCATACCTGGGAAGTGATAGGATGAATTGGATTATTCTGTTAAGATAATTTTAGATGTAAATATTTCGTTGCCCAACTGTACTTTGCAAATATATATTCCGGGTTGTAGTTTTTGTCCTGAACTATTTTCTCCTCGCCAAACAAATTCGTTATCTATCGATATTTCGTTACAAACCATTCTGCCAACTAAAGAGTATATCTGAATTTTTATTGGGTCGAATCCTGCATTTTCAATTTGAATATGAGTTTTGGTATTAAATGGATTTGGATAGACTTTTAACTGCTTTTTTAGAGTATTGTCAACTATAAAATCGGAGTTTGTTGTAATACTGTTTACTGCACCCGGCGTTCCCAAATTAACTAACGACGATTTCCATGCTTCTGCTGTGGAATTATCGTGTAAATAGTGCCGCAGTTCCAAAGTTACACCACTGCCATTTGGTTCTTCAGGCCATGGCAATTGAGATCCAAAAATTACTTCGTCAACAAGTTGCTCATTATCATCGAATAAACGTGCTGCATCGCCCGTACTACTTATTCCAAAATCGAACTCACCTATATAATTTTTTACGCTGCCATGCACCGTGTTAAATTTTGATTCACTCTTACAAAAAACCAGATATTCATTACTTTTTAATATTGTATTTTCCGGAATAATAAACCTGTGTTTATCGTCGCTATCCTTAAAAATCCAACCCGAAATATCCAAATCAAAACGTCCCCAATTATATATTTCAACCCAATCTCCTGCATCGTCATCGTTGGTCGAGTTATAATTTATTTCATTAATTACAATAGAATTACCATCCTCGTCGCCATCCTCAAAAAGCACACGTATATTGGTATTTTTTTCAACATTAATTTCAATGGTTTTATCTGTTATTTCTACATCGTCAATCATCCAGCTTTTAAACTTATAACCCGTATAAGAATTAGCTGTTAATATAATTGGAACATCTTCAAAATAATCTCCTTCCCAACCCGATTTTGTAATGGTCAGCGAATTTAAATCCACTGCACCACCAACAGTTGGCAGAATTGATATTTTAACTTTATGATATTCGGGAATCGAAAACTCCTGCTTTATATACAATCTTTCGTAATATGGGCGGTTGGTAGCAAAATCTAACATATTCTGAATATTACGATACCAATAATTAAGATTAGGTGACAACCATTTCTCATAGTTACGTTGCATCTCTGGTTCAATAGTTTGAAATAAACTATCGATATGCGAAATAACATTATCGGGTAAAAAAGTTGAATTTAAAACGTCGGCATATCTATTTATAAAGCGATGTTTAAAAGATTCATTTTCTAGAAGTTTACGAAACAAAAATGTTGACCAGGGTGGATTTGGCCAGGCAGGACCATCGGTTGCAGTGGCAAAAGCAAGGGTGTTTTTTTTATAGTCATTTGCATTCCATATTCCAAATCCAAAGTCGGTATCGTACATTAACCAGCGCCACTTTCCCTCATCGGTTTGAGGTCGCCAGTATTTTATGTTATTCCCGGGCCAGTCGCGGTTATTAAAATAAATTTCGGAAAGTTGATAATCGATAAAATTACTAATGTCAATTTGTTGCGAAACTACCTCGTAATTCGAATCATCGGATAAATCGTTATTCTCAATAAAATCTAATAATGCCAAATAATGTTCGTTGCTGCCTTCAACAACCGAAACATTCCATTGCAAAATATCCATTTCATCTGCATCAACCCCATGATTACTTTCAATAAAATCTTCATTTAACTTTTCCCGCAGATTTATTATTCCCCAATATTCGCCATTCAAGTACATAATTGTTGGTCGGTACGCAGCTATATCAATATCTAAATTTCGAACCAAGCTAGTTAACATACCATCGCGCATTTTCGAATTGCCATAATCGTTCCCACTATTTCGTAAAACCAACGATTTGAATTTGGTGATTGGTTTCGAGTCAAAAAGCTGAACTCCTTTAAGTTTATGATCGCCATATTCGTTCCTGAAAAATATTGAAAGAGATTTATTATCATTTGCACGACTCCAACCTCCAAATATTTTTATTCCACAGTTTAACGAAAACAAACGCGAACCATCTGTTTCTGTCATTTCAATACTCCCTGCTTTCTCCCAGTCTTCCCAGTAATTAGCACCAAGATGAGGCATCTCCTCGCTGTAATCATCACCTAAAATGTAAATACCGGTTTCGTTATCCCATAAATTATCGGGGTCGGTGGTTACCGAAATAACCGGCAAGGTTGGCGGAGCATCAAACAAATAGGTGCGTGTTGTTATTTTCCCGGGTACATAATTAGCCTTAAAAATACGGGCACGTACATTAATATTTTTATCTATTTGAATAGGATTATTATAAACTGTACTGGAAGAAGTTGGTTCATTACTATCTAAAGTGTAGCGAATTTCTTCTCCACTTTCGGCACCTGTTAATACAAGATTTTGCGAAGAAGTTAAAAACATTTCAGTAACTGAAAATTGAACAACACTCGACACAACACCTGTTAAAGCAGATGATTGATTTGGCAATCCGGGCGTAGGTTCGTTAAATAAAACCCAATTTACGTAACCGTTTTTGTTGCGCCCAAAAGAGTGTCCACCCGGAATTATTCCATAGGTAATTGAATCTGCCACCTCAGAATTTAGTTTAGTTAAACTAACTGTTTCGCCCGATGATGAAAGTTTAAAATTAGTATGCGGAGAGACCGATGGCAGTTCGATATATTCTGAAACAGGCTCATCTAAACCTACAGAATGTAAATATCCAACTGAAAAAAATGGTATTGCCGTTAAATCTGATGAACCTGAACTTATGTTGTGAACCTGAACTGCCAATACATTTTCACCTTCATTTAAAAGAGAAATAAACTCTGTAACATCGTACTTTCTGGGAGATTCATCATTAATAATTCTCGCTTCATTAGACATATCTGCCTTTTTATTAAAAGGAACAACTTCGCCAGTTTGTCCAATTCCATATCTTGCAATCTCGGTTCCGTTTAAATAGGCAACAAAAGCATCATCGAAATCGAAGTGCAACAAAAGAGATTCCAACGATTCAATATTATTAATAGTTATTTTTTTACGCATAAAAACGGATAATGTATTTCCGGCAATTTTGGTTTCGTCATCGTCGTCACCATAACCAATTCCGGAAGCACCATTTATCCACAACTCATCATCAAACCCGACGGTTTTCCAACTGACAGAAGGTTCTTCAACCGGAATAATATATTTCCACTCGTCTCCTTTATCAATTAATGTGTACCAGAAAGTTGGGCTGAATCTTCTGTCTTTTCCCGATGCAAAAATCAAAAACGGGCTATTTGAAGGAAGTTCAAAATCTGGTAGTTGCCATTTTAGTAATTCAGATGAATCGTCGCTTAAATAGTACTCGCTAAGATTTATGGGATTATTGCTGTAATTAAAAATCTCAATCCAATCGGGAGTATCGCCATCTTCATCGTATAACACATCGCGATTAGACGACATTAACTCGTTAATTTTTAAGTTTTGCGAATTGGCAAAAAAACTAATAAATGAGGATAATAATATCAGTGTAAAAATTCGGTATAGATGACTCATGAAATTGCTTTATTGTAATAAATACAAAATAAAGAAATTAAATTTTATTACACATTAACTTTTCTATTTATAATTAATATGAATAATTATGAGAATACGATCAGCTTAGAAGAATTAAATTGAAATCACAAATCATTCGTAAACTCTACCAGAGCGAACCAATTATTAGAGTCGGTAAAGCTATTTTTGATAACTAATCCTGAGTTTGCGATTAATTCATTAATACCACTTAAATAATATTTATGCGAATTTTCGGTATGAATGGAATCTCCTTTTTCAAAACGGACAGGTGCGCTAAAAAACGGCGAGTTTATTACGCAATTTTTATTGGCAACTAAATGCATCTCAATTCGCGATTTTTCACGATTAAAAAACGAATGATGATTAAAATTTGCAATATCAAAATCACTATCAATAATTGTATTAATAACATTCAATATATTTTTATTGAATTTTTTAGTTACACCACGCGAATCGTTGTAGGCAGCTTGCATGACTTGCTCCGGTTTCACCAAATCGAAACCAACTAAAAGCGAATCGCCCGCCATTAAACCTTTCGATAAATTATGTAGGATTTTGGTTGATTCGGTTTTTGAAAAGTTACCAATTGTACTTCCGAGAAAACAAATTAGTCGTGGTTTTCCGGAGTGTGGAATTTGTTGTAACTGATGGATGAAATCGGCCACATAACCATTAATTTTTATCTCGGGGAATTTATCTAACAGCGTGTTTGCAGATTTTTCGATTGCCGACTTACTTATGTCGAGTGGAATATAATTTATATGCTCTAAATTCGATTTTTGAATAGCATCAATTAATATTGAAATTTTTGAACAGTCGCCACTACCAAGCTCAATTATTTCGAAAGATGAATTCCTGTTCATCAATTCCGGGGCTATCTTTTGCAGTATATTTTTTTCGGTACGGGTGGGATAATATTCCGGCAACTCTGTAATCTCCTCGAATAGTTCAGACCCATTTTCATCGTAAAAATACTTACTCGAAATAGTTCTCTTTTCAGACATTAATCCGGTAATTATTTCTTGCCTGGCTCTTTCTATACCAATTTCGGGCAGAAGATTTTTGATCTTTACTTTTTGCTTTTCAATAACTCCCGGTTCAATAAAATTCATAATCTTAAAGTTATTTTGGAATTCCTGTTTCAAATTTATTATCAGGGTCGTTACTCCACTCAAACCAACCACCATCGAAAACCGAAACCCGCGGCCAGCCCATTAACCATGCATTAAAAAATGCCTCGCTACCCCGCCAGCCTGTTCCACAATAAAATGCCAGATGTTTATCGGGTGTAATATTTACCTCTTTCCAAATTGCCACAACTTGCTGCGCTTCACGAATTGTGTGGTCAGCATTTCTATAATTTTCCATGTGATATGCATCGGTACCGCAATTACCGAAAACAGCCCCCGGAATCCGTCCTTTCTTTTCGATATAATTATATCCACTTACCTCTCCTATATATTCCGGCCAACTTCGTACGCAAACAATATCGGCATCATCAGCTTCTATCATCTTTTTTGCCTCCGGAATATCAACAATTATTTCCGGTTTTGCAGGTATTTGAATTCCAAAATCGCGTGCCTCAACTTTGGCAACATCATCAGTAGAAATTTCAAAACCTGCATCTTGCCACGACTGAAAACCACCGTTTAAAATTCGGACATCTTTAACGCCTGCATACAACATTATCATCGCGTTTCTGATTGCTCCGATGTGTCCGGCAGCACTTCCCGGAAAATCATCATCGTTATCGGGCGACATAAATTTACCATACAAAACTACAGTTGTATCAGTAGTAATTCCGTGCTGTTCCAAAGCAATTTTCAACTCTTCAGGCGAGCGTCTGTTCCATGTTTCAGGTGCTTCCAACGCTAGCGTATCAATATCTATTGCACCCGGAATATGACCACTTAAATAGGCATCTCTATTTCTGTAATGAGAGTGACAAATTACAAATTTATCGTTATCGTACTCAGTAGGTTTTTCGCCCAAAACAAGCGTATTTACCCAGTTTGCTGAAACTAATTGCCGATACCGTTGTAGGTTTTCCATTGGTAAGTTTTCGTCTGTTGTCCACTCATCAACAAAACCACTATAAATATTTATATCAGAATAACCGGCACGCAAAAACATCTTAGTTACTTTGTTAATATTCGAATCAGAATAACCATAAACAACTATTTTATGCTCTGGTAGAATTCCTTTGGAGTGAACAATTTCAATCCAATCGATATAATTGCACCATTTTACGGGTAGGTTTTTTGCTCCTTTTATATGTCCTCCCCGTACTTCATTTTCCATTTTCCAGCCATTGTATGCATCAACCTGACGAATATCAATAATCCGGGAATTATAATCGTTGATATACTTTTTTACTTGCAATGTTGAGAGTTGACTAACTATACTATTCATAGACATAATAAATTTTGGTTTATTAAACGACGAGTTCAATTCAAATTACTTACAATAAAAATGAAAAACTCATGAACTAATAATATAATTAAAAACTAATTATGATAATTGTTCAAATTGGATTGGATAATTTAAATTGTTTAGTATTTTTTTATAATTGAATACCTGCTTACTTACCTAAATAATCACATTGAAGCACAACGTTTTGAACATCAGAATATTGCGGTAGTATGATTTTAGATACCCCCTGTTTCCACTCACAACCGCGAGCGCTTGCAAGTTCCAACTATCCCCCTGATTCAGGGGGATAGTCGCAGTCAATTAACCGTTTAGGTAATTGACGAAGACAGGGGGTATCTATCTAGTCTCAGCAAGAAAACTCTACAAAATTATAAATGTTTCTTTTGGCGATATTTTTATTTTTCTCAATTCACTGATGCTCAGGCATCACTTCATTTCTAAAAAGTAAAAATCTCATCCAAAATAATTCATTTCATAAAATTCGACAGTTTTCTTGCAGAGACTATCTAATTCAATCCTCACGAAGTATAAAATCATCCTTAACATTAAATATCTTCAAAACTTTATTTTGGATAATTATATGAATATTAATATTTTTTTATCTGTATAGAAGTGGGGAACTTTAGTTTCAGTCTCAGTCTCAGTCTCAGTTACAGTCTCAGTCTCAGTATAAACCTGTAACTTGTAACCTGTAACCTGTAACACTTCCGGTTTTCAATTCTAACTATTCCATTTTCTGATAGCTTCAAAATTTATTTCGTTCTCAATATTTTTTGCAGCCGGTGAATAAACAAACTCAAGTTCTTTGTTGAAATAGTCAAGAATTTTTCCACGTACCATTTTCATCGAACCATTTAGGAGAGTATTATCCTGTGTAAACGCTTCCTGAAGAATGATAACTGAGGAGGGAAGCCAACGTTCGGGAAACATATTTTCAAATTTACCACCTTTTTTATAGGCATTTATCTCATCTGAAATAATTTGTAATGTTGCTTTGTTACCATCCTCTGAACCGACTTCGATATTTCTCTTTTTCAACTCGCGATTAATTGTATCCATCTCAGGAACTATCATTCCCACGGTGTATGGATTTTGGTCGTTGTAAAGCATTGCTTGTTGAATAAATGGCGATTGATCTATCAGTGCTTCCTCGATTCCTTCCGGGCTGTATTTCTCTCCATCGTTTCCAATCAACAAACTCTTAAAGCGCCCCAAAACATAAAGATAACCTTCGTCGTCTATGTAACCCATGTCGCCGGTGTGTAACCAGCCGTTTTTAATAGTTTCGGCAGTTGTTTTAGGGTTGTTCCAGTATCCCAGCATTATGTTGTCGCCTTTTGCAACTATTTCGCCTTTTGTTCCGGTTGGTAATTTTTCTCCATTATCGTCTAAAATTTTAACCTCGATATTTTTCACCAATCTTCCCGACGACCCAAATTTCGTATCATGAGGTACGTTCGATGAAATTACGGGAGCTGCCTCAGTTAATCCATAACCCTGGCAAACCGGCATTCCTATTGCAAAAAAGAAACGTTGAAGTTCCACATCTAACAGTGCGCCACCGCCCACAAAAAATTCCAGCTTTCCGCCAAAACCATCACGTATTTTTTTAAACAGAATTTTATCGAAAAGCCAAATCAGTGGTTTGTATCGAAATGTAAATCCCTTGCCACGGTCTTTCCCGTTTCCGTTGTATTTGTATGCAATTTTCAGAGCATATTGAAAAACGTTATAGAGTTTCTCTCCCTTTCCTCTAATTCCTGCTTCAATATTTTTTCTGAATGCTTTTGAATATGCAGGAACGCTCATCATTAAAGTTGGTTTGATCTCTTTAATGTTTTTTGGAATATTTTTAAGAGTTTCCAAAGGAGTTTTACCAATTTCAACAGAAGCAATACTTGCACCTTTGTACATAAAAACGTACAAACAAGTTGTGTGTGCAAACGCATGATCCCACGGAAGAATGGCCAAAGTTTTCCACTCGGCTTTTAAATCCATTAAAGTGTTCGACTGCACAACATTTGCAGCATAATTCAGGTGCGAAAGCATAATTCCTTTGGGGTCGGCGGTTGTACCCGATGTATATGAAATATTTGCAATATCATTGGGTTCTATATTTTGCCAAATGGTATCGAATATTGCGGGATTTTCTTTCCTGAGTTTAGCCCCTTTTTTAAGGAGTTCCCGATAATCAACATCATTTTCCCCGAGGTTCACTTTCCCATCAATATAAATTACCTTTTCCAAATCGGGTAATTCGTTTCTAATATCCTCAACTTTTTGAGCGTGTTGTTTCGAAACAAAAATATATTTGCTGCCGCTATGTTTTAACCTGAACGATAATTCGTTTTCTTGTAACCGAATTGATAGAGGAACATTGATTCCACCGGCGTACAACATTCCAAGTTCGCTGATAATCCAGTCGTTTCTACCATCGGCAACTAATCCGGCGCGGTCTCCTTTTTTGAAACCCAAATCGATTAGTGCGGCGGCGAGATTTAAAACATGTTCGTGCGTTTCGAAGTAGGTTGTTCCTTCGTAATCACCACTATTTTTTTCCCATAAATAAATATTGTTGGGGAAATTGGCAACGGCAGTTTCAAAAAGTTCGATTATCGTTTTCATACACTTAATTTTTTACCGCACAGACGCAGAAATGCAAAAAAAAACTAATTTTTTTCTTACGAGACTTAATCTATGCCATGTTTGTTTCATTTTATGGAAATATTAGTTTGATCAAAAGTAAGAAAATTTGACAAATTCGATTTTCTAAAATAAGACTCAAGTAACAAGCCTTCAATATTTTTGAAAACTATTCAACAATAAATTTATAAATTGTTTTCTGACTATATTTTTCACCCGGTTTTAATAATGTTGTGGGGAAGTTTTCGTGATGAACAGAGTCGGGATAATGTTGTGTTTCTAGTGCAATTCCCGAATAACTACCAAACTTTTTGGTGCCGTCAATAACCACTTCCGGATTCCAGTAGCCGGTATAAATCTGAATGCCGGGCTGAGTTGTTAGAACTTCAATTTTACGCCCGCTTGTTGTCTCTTTTAAACAGCCAATATATTTTAAATCTCCACTTTCATTTTCCAAAACATAGTTATCATCGTATCCGGTTGGCAGACTTTCCATGTCTCTATTAATTTTTTTAGATGAAGTAAAATCGAATGCAGTTCCACCCACCGGAATAATTTTACCGGTTGGAATTTGGTCAATCATTTCGGTCATTTTTGTTGCTGTCAATTCCAGTTCGTGATTTAAGATATTTTCTTTCCCTCCGGTTAAATTAAAATAGGTGTGGTTGGTTAAATTTACAACCGTTGTTTTATCTGTTTCAGCTTTATATTCAATACCAAAATTATTTTCCAAATCGAGAGTGTAAATGCAGGTTATGTGTAAATTACCCGGATAATTCTCCTCACCATCAACACTTAGATATGTTAGTTTAATACCAGCTTTATCAGTTTCCTCAAAGGTTTCGGCACTCCACAGTTTTTTGTCAAACCCCGAAATTCCACCATGCAAATGGTTTGGTCCGTTATTAATTGCCATTTTGTAATTTACTCCTTCAATTTCCAGATCGCCATTGGCAATGCGGTTGCCAAAACGTCCGATTATTGCACCAAAATATGGGCAACCTCCCACATATTCATCACTAATATAATTATCCAAATTACCGAATCCGCAAACTATATTTTCGCTAATTCCATTTTTATCCGGCATTTCGATACTTGTAATAATTGCACCGTAATTGGTAATTTTTATCGATATTTTATCGTTGGTAAGAGTAAAAAGTTTCACCTTGCTATCATCCTTTAATTTTCCGAAAGTTGTTGTTTCAATATTCATATTTATTATTAGTTTTTTGTTAAACTTTAAAACACGAAGATTCAAAAAAATAATTAGAAACTATGTTTCTGTGGTATTTAATTACAGTTTATTTTAATCTATCGAACATTAATTCGGTAAAAAAACAATATTCTTGAAATTCAATTAGTTAAGCAATGTAATAAAAATATTTTTCGGGATATTATTTTTGGATTTTTCGTACCTTGCCCTTGCGGGAAGGGGCAGTCAGTCATTTCCTCATATTATTTATTGTTATGTTAAAAAAGCCGGAAGAAAAAACCATTTAATCTTCTGGTTTTTAGT
>JAJRSD010000026.1 GCA_024278975.1 Bacteroidota bacterium | reverse complement strand
TGCTATTGGAAGTGGGTCGACTATAATTGAATAAGTGGCTGTTGCAGTTGCCGTTCCGCAAGTGTTATTACTGGTAACGGTCATGGTTAATGTAACAGTATTTCCTTCGTCTCCGGCTGCTGCCGTATAAGTTGGCGTTAATGTTGTTCCTCCTGATGTAATTGAACCGGCTCCGTTTTCTGTCCACGAAATTGTTCCGTTACTTGATGAAGCTCCACTTACTGTTGCTGTTCCGTTGGAACAGATTGTTGTACTTCCTCCGGCAGATGCTGTTGGAAGTGGGTCGACTACCACACCAATATAATCACTTGCAGTAAACCCATTTCCATCTGTAACAACTACGGTATAAGTTGTATTTACGGTAGGCGAAACGATTGGGTTTGCATTATTTGACGAAAAACCAGACGGAATTGAAGACCAAGCGTAAGTTATTGTTGGGTCGCCAGTAACCGAGGTTGTTAAGTTTACAGAAGTGCCATAGCAAATTGAAACAGTTGCTCCGTTAGTAATGGTAACTGTTGGAGCATCGAGTGTAATTCCTGTAAACTCGAAACCAGTAGTTGAAATGCCGGTTGCAGTAATTGTGTTGGCACTTGTATTTACTGCTGCGTATTTTGTCCAGGGCAAGCTTCCCGACCAGCTTCCCATGGCAATTCCCAATTCATCTCCTTGAATATCGCCGCTGGCATAGGTTGCCGTAATCGAATAAACCGGTGATGTAATTCCACTTGTATTAATTGTCCAGTAACGGTTCAGGTAATTTGTGGAACTTGCATTGTTCGGATGTTTTGAACTGGTAGTTGCAATTTCAATATAAGCTCCCGAGGCAAAAGTTCCTCCGGTGAAATTAATTGTTACCGGAATAGAATTCCCTAATCCATCATCGATTGGGAAAGTGTATGTGCCATTTCCTGTAATTTCCTGCTGCAATGCAAACCCGTTAAGATCTATTGTTGTGGTATTATCTAAAGACAGATCATTTACCAATAAATTTCCTTCCAATACCAAATCTGCATTGGCACTCGAAGTAATTTTGTCTATTAAAATATCGCTTGAAATATTAAATGTAGAACCCACAGAAGTTGAAGCGTTTCCAAATTGAAAAGTTCCGCCAGTGGTGTTTTTTGTTCCGCCTCCTGAAATCAGTCCAAGATCCAACTCTGTAGTTGCTGTACTTGGATTTTGAAACACAATTGTACCTCCGGTAAAAATAAAATTACCTGCTGATGTAACATTTAACGAACCAGTACTACTTGCACCATTACCTACTGTACAAAGGGTAACTGTTCCGCCGGAGATTGTAATTCCCGATGTTACATTTGGTGGATTTAGAATGCCAGATGCAGAGTTATAAAGTCTTCCTGCAATATTAACTGTTCCGCCGGTTACAATAAAAGCACCATCTACCTGCGTATGTACCTCGTTCCCTGAAGCAGTCCCAAAATTAGCTGTTCCCGATGATATTCGTATTAATCCCTCATTAGTTATACTGAAATTACCTGTACTTAAATTTCCACCTGTTACGTCGAAACCGGCAATTTGTTCAATAGTTAAACCACTACTCGGAATAACAGAAAAACTACCCCCGGTTGGGATTGTGACCAAGCCACTTGTCATTGTTAAACTGCCACTGCTTAAAACAGTGGCTGTACCACTAATAGTTAATGTAGTATTCAAACTGCCTTTGCTAATTATTAGCTCTTCAAAAGAAGTAGTACCACTTATTACAGCATTTGTAGAACCTGTAAATTCAACAATGCCGTTGGTTCCTCCACTGTATGTTCCGTTGTTGTTCCAGTTACCATAAACTTGCAAATTAAATGCTCCACTATAATTTAAAGTTCCCCCGCTCTGAATATCGATATTTGCACAGTTTGCAGCAGCATCAATAGTTACGGTTACCCCGTTCGGAATGGTTACATTATCAGTTGATATTGGCACCGAGCCGCAACTCCAAGTGGAGGCATTGTTCCAGTTTCCTGTGCTTGCAGTACATTCAGCCATAGCCGATTTAAGGAGAGGTTGCTGCTCTGGTTCTTTTTTAACAAAAACAGAATGTTCCACTTCAGCAACATTTCCATTTTTATCAGAAATACTATAAGTTCTGGTAATTGTATATGGGCAATACGAACTATTACGGGTTTCTTTTAAATACCTAAAACTATTGTAATCTAAACCGCAATCGTCTATAGCAGACCCACCTGCGTTGATAAACATTTGCCAAGTTGTGAATGCATCAGGAACCGGAGTCCCACATTCTACGGAATAATTTTCGGGTGCGGTAAATATTGGCTTTTTATTATCGACAACAATAACAGTGAAGGAAGAAATAATATCACCTAATTGATTCCCATCATTAATGGTATAAACAACTTCGGTACTGCCAATTGGGAAAAAACTTCCAGAGACATGCGATCCGCTAATAATCATTTGGCTTGATATAATGCAATTGTCCTTTACAATAGGATTATCCCAGGTTACAAAAGCACCACATTCATTTTTATCGGATTCAACAATAATAGATTTTGATAAATTGGTAATGCGTGGCACCTGATTATCGGTTACTAAAACTTCGAATGAACACGATGAAATATTATTTTTAAAATCGGTTGCTGTGTATGTTACTACTGTTGTGCCCTCGTTAAATTCGTAATTAATTAACTGATTAACACCGGAAGCTTGTGTTGCTCCTGTAAGTTCCCATGTTAGGGTTTTGATTGAATTTCCGGAAATTAACAAATTTAATCCGTTGCTGATATCTGCAGTACACTCGTTTAAATCGGTATAAGTAGAAATGTTTTCGGGGCATTGAAATTGAATTGTATCGTTTAATGAGGTTGGTGTTATTTCTCTTTTGTTTTCAAAAATATTATTGACAGAAGCAAAAATGTTACTCACACCAAAGGCAATCAGCATTGCTGTTATGTGAATAAATTTTATGGTTTTTGCTTTAGTCAAATCGTTATCTTGTTAAGTATAGTTTTCATTTTGGGTGTGTCATTCCGTCCGTCCGTCCGTCCGTTGACGGATTCGGGATCTCATGTATAACCTGGAGGTGCTGAAATAAATTCAGCATGACGATGCAAACAACTTCCTTGTGTATTTATTTGCTCTCCAAAATCCATTTCTTTTTGCCAGATTATTGGTTTTTCAAATTTAAATTTTACCATTATCGTTATTAATTAGTTCTGTCTCTTTTCTTTACTTCTGTCTTCGGACTTCCAGCTTCCGACTTCGGTCTTCCAACTTCTGTCTTCCAACTTCCTCTTTTTCTTCCATTCTCCCCGTTGGGGAGATGTCCGAAGGACAGAGGGGCTACTTCCTCAAAAATACTTCGCTCTCATATAACTTCTTCCAAAAAAATCTATGTCGTAACCTATTGTAAACTCGTAAGTTCCATACTGATATGGAAATATTTCGTTGTAAGTAATATCCATTGCAAAACCAATTCGCAGGTTGTTGCTCATCATCCACTGCATAGTACCACAGACCGCATTTCCCGAGCGGAGCATAACACCTAGCCAGAGCTTATCGCGCAGCATTATATTTGCAGCAATATCAAACTGAATGGGTTCGTTCATACTTGCCCTAATCAATAAAGTGGGTTTAAAAATTATTTTATTAAGAGCATAAATCTGAAACACATAACCCATATTTAAGTATGCAGTTCTAATCTCTGCTTTGGTAGTGTAGTTGTTGTAATTATCCTGAAAATCGTTTTCTACAATTTTGGGAATTGAGAGTCCGATGTAGTAGTTATCTTCATATAAAAATGCACCTACACCAAAGTTTGGCAGAAAGCTTAAATCGATGTCTTCGGCAAAAGCTCTGTCGTATTCGCCATCGGGGTAAAGTTTATAATCTGTTAATGGATTTTTATAGTTTACGAACCCAAATTTTAATCCTAATCGTAATCGTCGTCGTGGTGTTAAAGCAACTTCAAAAGCATAATCGGCAAGTACACTTAGTCTTTTTTCGCGACCGTAATTATCGTTGATAACATTTAAACCCATCCCAACCGACCGGCCACCTAAGGGGCTGTGTATGGATATAGCTTCGGTAAGTGGCGCACGGTAAATGCCGGCCCACTGCTTCCTTATCAAGGCGGTAAATCCTACTTTTTCCCACATACCTGCATAAGCCGGATTTATAATCTGGTTATTATACATATACTGAGTAAAAATAGGATCCTGTTGTGCTGATCCTTTCAGCGTAATAAGCAAGAAAAAAAGTAGTATTATCCTTCCATAATTCACTTAATATTAATTCGTTTCATCTCTAGGGTAGCGGCAAATATATGTAAAAACACCTAAATTCCAACAGCAGAAGTAAATCAATATGAATTAGTTACCGAAAAATAGTTTTTAACTTTCAACAATTAACTTCACTAATGATTGTTAATAATTCGTTTCCAGAGTGCTTTTACGTAAAAAATATAGTAATTATGCCTAATAACTTTTTAATATCAATTATAAGAAATAAATAAAATTCAGAATCGAAAAACTCAATTTACATCAAACTCAACTTGTCGCTATCATGCTGTAAATCAAGACATACAGTAAAAATACAAGTAATATTTTCTTAAAACTCAATAACAAAATACTACCAACAAAAACTTTGTGTTTTCCAGAACATAAGTTCATCAGTTATACAAGTTATAAATATTTCAGTACTTTAAAAATAAAACATACTACAATAAATGTACATACATATTTACACAATTTGTACATTCTAAAATTTAACTGTATTACCTACGGAATTGTCACTAAATAATCTAATGTCTGACACCTAATCTTTTTCCTATAACTCTATCCAGTAACAAGTTCCGAAGCAGATAAAGACCCATATTATCGACTTTGGCAATAAAAAAGCAAGTTACAGCATTTTTAAAGAAAAAGAAATATTTCTTTAATCTAATTTTATGACTATCCGCATAATTACCTATTGCTCTACCCCTCTGTCTGTCGACATCTTCCGTCAGCTGACGGAGAGAAAGCTCGTAGCACAATTCAGAACTATTTCGAGGTTTGCTTCAACGTTTGCTTGGATCTGCTTCCCCTTTTTGAGGGGAAGTGCCGAAAGGCGAGGGGTAAAGTGTAGGCATAAATGCGGGTAGTCATAATCTATTTTTACAAAAGAAGATTGTCTGAAAAGTAATCAGATTAATTTGAACTTTGAACCCGGAACTTCTTCTCGACCCCTCGCTTCGCGCGTCCTCCACCAGTTGGCGGAGACTTTGTTCTAAACATGATTCTCGAAATTTAATATTCAACACCCAACACTCAATATTCAATGTTCAAGTATCGAAACCTGCAACCTGTAACCCGGAACCTGCAACCTGCAACTTTGAACTAAAAAACACCCAACACCTATTTTGCAATACTTTCTCCCATTTTAATATAGGTTTCCATTCCATTTTTTGTATTGCTTATTAAATCATCATCGAAAGTAATTTTATCTTTCTCGAAAAGTAAAACCAGTGTTGAACCACCAAAAGCAAAGTAGCCTTTTTCGTCGCCTTTTTTTACATCGGTGTTTGCCTTGTATGTTTGTGTAATACTTCCTACCATTGTTGCACCCACATCAGCAATTAAAATATCTCCATACTGTTTTGTTTCGAGAATACAATATTCGCGATAATTTTCGCAGAAATTTTTCAAACTACCTCGTAAAGCCAGTGGCGAAACCGAGAAGTAATATCCTTTTATCGATTTTGATGCTGATACATTACCGCCGGCAGGAAAGTGAAAACGATGGTAATCGGCAGGAGCAAGGCGGATAATTGCCATTGCTCCGTCCGCATAATTATTTGCTAAATTTTTATCTTGTAAAAAGGTTTTAATGGTAAACTTAAACCCTTTCACAAAAAAAGACGAAATGTTATTAAGCGATTGAAATGCTATAATTTTCCCATCGGCAGGAGAGATGATATTTTTACCAATTGGTCTTGCATCTGCTTTTAATTCGCGGTAAAAAAAATTATTGAATGTGGCGAATTCATTTGGATTACTTATTTTGCACTCCTCAAGATTAATATTGTTTTCGACAACAAATTTATGAATACGTTTTGCCGAAAGTCTGGTGTCCATATACCAGCCGCCAAGCTCCGAAACAAACTTGCGTTTAACGAGTAAATGCAGAGCTGCTTCTCCGGTTGATGTTGAGTAGAGCCATTTCATAACACCTTCACCGGGAACAACTTCTGTTTTTGTCTCCCCACTTTGTCGGTCGATATACGAAATTGTTGCTATCTCTTTCCGATCCGATTCAGAATATTGTCCGCACGAAAAAAGCAATAAAAAAATTAATGCAACGCTAAAGTATTTCAAAATATAATTTTTCAATTTTAAACTATTCAGGTTTATATCCCTTGTCTTCCGGCAGGTTTGGTTCAAAAGAGGCATCAACTGCAAGCTGGTCGCAGCGTTCGTTTAAAGGGTTGTTTGAGTGGCCTTTTACCCACACAAACTTTACGATGTGCTTTTTATAAATTTCGAGAAAACGCATCCATAAATCGGGATTTTTTTTGCCCTTAAAACGTTTTTTAACCCAGTTAAAAACCCAGCCTTTTGTAACCGAGTCGGAAACATATTTCGAGTCGGTATAAACAGTAACATCACTTCCCTCAATTTTAAGCGCTTCGAGAGCAACAATTACTGCCAGCAATTCCATTCGGTTATTTGTTGTGTGTCGGTATCCTTGCGAGAGTTCTTTGCGATGCCCGCCCGAAAGCATAACAATTCCGTAACCGCCCGGGCCCGGATTTCCGCGTGCTGCACCATCGGTATATATTGTAATTTTTGGTCGTGCCATTTTTTAAAAGTAATAAGTATAGAGTACAAAGTAATAAGTATAGAGTACAAAGTAATAAGTACAGAGTACAAAGTAATAAGTACAGAGTAAAAAATACAGGGTACAGAGTACAAAGTAGTGAGTAAACAAATAGAAAAGCAAATATTTACTTTTTTTGTCTTAATACGCACTACAAACTATCTACTAGGTGTACGACAAATTTTCATATAGTTTATTTTTTTACCCCACTGCCTCCCGATAAAAAATCGGGACAAGTTGTCGGCATCTCCCCTTTTGAAGGGGAGAACGTTCTAAAAAGGCTTTATTTTAAAACAATTAGTATAGCAGTATTGAGATTAGAACGCTTTTCCCTTTTTAAGGGAAAATGGCGAAGTCAAAAGGGTAAAATAGAAATTTGTCATACATATTATCTACCTGTCTATAATTAAACCCCGCCAAAACTGACGAGGTTAAATATTTATTTTTTCTTACTCCTCTCCTTAGGAGGAGGTTAGGAGGAGGCTTTTATTTTCTAATATCCATCTCATCAATAAGATTAGATGCGCCGGCATAAATATCAATTACCCAAAGTACAAACCTGATATCGACATTAATACAACGTTGCAAATCTGGTTCGAATGCAATATCGCCACTCATTGCTTCCCAGTTACCATCAAAAGCAATTCCAATTAATTCGCCTTTCCCGTTAATAACAGGGCTGCCTGAATTTCCTCCGGTAATATCGTTGTTTGTGATAAAACAAGCATGCAACGAGCCATCTTTATCAGCATATTGTCCGTACTCTTTTGCAGTTAGAAGCTCCTTCATTCTTGCCGGCACATCAAATTCAGTATCACCCGGAATCTCTTTTTCGAGATAACCATCGGTGGTTGTGAAATAGTTATAAGTTACACCGTCGCGTGGGTTGTAATCTAAAACTTTACCGTAAGTTAAACGCATTGTTGAGTTGGCATCAGGATAAAAAGTTTTGTCTTTTTCCATCTCCATTAAACCGGCTACAAAAAGTCGTTGTCCGGTTTTTAAATTTTTCTGACCCTCGTCAACCATTTTGCTAACCTCGCGGTATTTTGCAATAATATCTGATGCGCCAATAAATGCCATGTCTTTTTTCAGTACCTTAAGTTTTGGGTTATCTAAAAATGCAGTTAATTCTTCTTTACTGTCGAACATCGACTTTTGAAATAGTTTTTCGGCATACTTAGCATAATCTCCTTTATATTTTTTATTTATAGTTGAATAAAAATCGGGATAAAATGAAGCAGCATTATTTTCGGCATAAATTTTCAGTAAAGTTCCAACAACTTTCTGATCGGTGGCAGCATCGTAATCTTTAAAATAGCTGTCGAGACGACCTTTCATCCCAGCGGTAATTTTTTCAATTTTATCTTTGTTTTCTTCAGGGTCTTCAAGTAAATCTGCCAACGATTTTGCGGGTAATGCAAACATAAAAATTTCGGGACCACGTAAAAGTGCCTCAACAATATATGCTTTTGCTTTATCATCTTCGGTGTCTTTATACGACTCTTCAATAAATTTCAGAGCCTCGCCATATTTCTCTTTTCGAGAATTATCAGCATTCACCCAATTTGTAAAATTATCTTCAATGGCTTTTTTCTTATCAACTACTTTTAAGTTTTTTAAACCGTTATTCTGCCCGATACTGTATTTGTAATAATTCGAACTCCGCGCGTATTTCGATGCGTACTGAATACGTGCTTTTTGACTTGTAGTCATATATTCGCCCCATATTTCCAAAAGTTTCTCACGCACTTCTTCTCTAACAGTATTTGTAACTTCCATGGTATTTTCAACCCCAAAAGAAGTTTTATAACGATTTGTTCCTCCGGGATATCCCATAATCATTGCATAATCGCCCTCTTCAACACCTTTTAAAGATATTGGTAAAAAGTGTTTTGGCTGATAAGGAATATTGTCTTCTGCGTAGCTTGCCGGTTTTCCGTCGGGACCACAATAAACGCGGAACATCGAAAAATCGTTGGTATGGCGTGGCCACATCCAGTTGTCGGTATCGCCACCAAACTTACCTAATGCCTGTGGTGGTGCTCCCACCAAACGAATATCTTTAAATGTTTCTAATACGAAAAGGAAATATTGATTTGAGTTAAAGAAACTACGAACATAAACTTCGTAATGAGTGTCGCCTTTTGCCTCTTTTTCTAATTCTGCAGTAACCTTCCGAACTGCTTTTGTTCTATCCTCCGCACTCATTTCGTCGGTAACATCGGCAAGAACTTTGGCAGTTACATCTTCAATACTAATTAAAAACGAAACTGTTTTCCCGGGATTTGGCAGCTCTTCGTCTCTCGACATTGCCCAAAAACCATCTCTTAAATAATCGTGTTCAACACTCGAATGCTTCTGAATCTCGCCAAAACCACAGTGGTGATTTGTTAGTAATAATCCGTCTTTCGAAATTAATTCGGCAGTACACGAACCATGATCCAAAGCAACAACTGCATCTTTTAAACTCGAATTGTTGATGCTGTAAATATCTTCAGCACTCAATTCGCAGCCCATTTTTTGCATGTCGGCAATATTTAGTTTATTGATTAATGAAGGGAGCCACATTCCCTCGTCGGCCAATACCGACCCGTAAATAAATACGGTTAGCAACAGAAGTAAATTTAATTTTTTCATTTGATTATAATTATTTATTTATAAGGTATTTAACATTGTACGGATATAATAATAACTCCGATTATTGAATTTCTCATGCTCGTTTTGTCTCTTTTTTGGGTTGTTATAAAATAGAGTGCAAATATAGTTTTTCGTACGACTTTTAAAAATGACTTTTTAGGATTATTTATTTTACTACCCGGAACAAAATTTCAAAGTAATCAGATGTTCATGGTGAGTTTATATTTTGTGAGTTTAGGGAATTATGTACCCCCTAACCTACACGCGATTGTAAGTGGAAACAGGGGGTATCTAAAAAATTCATAACAACCTGCTGATATACAAATCATTTCATTCCGGAAGTAAATATTTGGGTAGGTTTGTGGATATTCATTTAATAGAAACCGATAAAAAAGGTTAAACTTCATTTTGTTTCTCAATTCTTTCTAAATTTGCAATCTCAATTTAAACAGGGTGGAAGAAAAAAAGAGACAAAAATTCTTTGGGAAATTAAAAGACAAGTATCGGTTAATAATTTATAACGACACTACTTTTCAATCGGTTTGGAGTATGAAACTCTCGAGGTTAAAAGTGTTTACAGTTACAAGTTTATTATCGGCAACAATTGTAATACTGGTAATATTATTGATTGCCACCACGGCATTGCGCGAATATATTCCGGGTTATCCAAAAGCCGAATATCGCCAGATGCTTGTACACAATGCATTAAAAGTAGATTCGCTTGAAAACGAATTGGCAAAACGAGATGAGTTTTTCAGAGGGATAAAAGCCATAATTGCAGGCGAAGTTCCGGAAGATAGTCTAAATACAAACACAGATATTAAACCCGGCGAAATTGAAATTAAAGAGTATAATCACGACTCAATATTTCAGGATAAATTACTTGCCGAACAGTTGAGTCTTTCCATTCAAAACAATAATAATATAAAACCCGGATTGAGCCAAATACATTTTTTTGTACCGGTAAAAGGGGTGGTCTCAAATAAGTTCGATTCGGGGAAAGACCATTTTGGTATTGACTTGGTTAGCAAGCCAAATGCAATAATATCAGCAGTTTTAAAGGGTACAATTATTTTTTCGGGATGGACATTGGAAACGGGATACGTAATTTATATTCAGCACGAATCAGACCTGATTTCGGTGTATAAACACAATGCCGAATTATTTAAAAATGCCGGAGATAAAGTAAAAGCCGGCGAAGCAATTGCAATTATTGGTAATACCGGCGAATTGTCAACTGGTCCACATTTGCATTTCGAACTCTGGCACAATGGAAATGCTCTAAATCCTGAACAGTATATCGATTTTTAATTTATGAAGAAACGAATAGCAATTCTCGGGTCAACCGGGTCAATCGGAACGCAGACGCTGGAAGTTATTGAGCAAAATTCCGATAAGTTTGAAGTTGAAGTTTTAACAGCAAACAACAATGTTGATTTGCTTATCCGTCAGGCAAAAAAATATCAGCCAAACGTGGTTGTTATTGCAAATAGCGACAAGTACAAATATGTTTCTGAAGCGTTGGAAAAAGAGCCAATTAAAATTTATGCCGGAAGCGATGCAATAAATCAGGTTGTGCAAATGGACACGGTAGATTTGGTGTTAACAGCAATGGTTGGTTATTCAGGTTTAATTCCAACTTATAATGCAATTAATGCCGGGAAAAATATTGCACTGGCAAATAAAGAGACACTGGTTGTTGCCGGCGAGATTATAACGAAAATAGCACACGAAAAAAAGGTTGAGATACTTCCCGTCGATTCTGAACATTCAGCAATTTTCCAGTGTTTGGTTGGCGAATTTATGAATCCGGTTGAAAAATTATATCTTACCTGCTCGGGTGGTCCGTTTCGGGGAATGTCGGAAAATGAGCTTAAAAATGTTACTGTCGAAAATGCACTTGCACACCCAAACTGGGAAATGGGTAATAAAATTACAATCGATTCGGCAACTCTTATGAACAAAGGATTCGAAATGATTGAGGCACACTGGCTTTTTGGTCTGTCGTCATCAAAAATCGAGGTGATTGTACACCCCGAGTCAATTATTCATTCTCTTGTTCAGTTCGAAGATGGCTCCATAAAAGCACAAATGGGATTGCCCGATATGAAGCTGCCAATTCAATATGCAATTGGATTTCCGTATCGTCTTAAAAATGACTTCCCGCGTTTTAATTTTTTAGACTATCCAACACTGAACTTTGAACCACCAAATACAAAAATTTTTCGTAACCTTGCACTCTCTTTTGAGGCACTCGATTATGGCGGCAATAAACCGTGCGTGTTAAATGCTGCAAATGAGGTAGTTGTAGATGCATTTCTGGGTAAAAAAATAGGTTTTTTGCAGATGTCTGAGATTATTGAAAAGGCGTTACAAAAGGTTGAATTTATTGAGAAACCCGGGTTAGATGATTTAATTCAAACAAATGCTGAAGCAAAAAGAGTTACTGAGTTGTTAATTGAAGGTTAAGAAATTTAATGGGAACAATATTAATAAAAACGGCACAACTGCTTTTGAGTCTTTCACTTTTGGTTGTGTTACACGAGTTTGGGCATTTTATGTTTGCCCGTCTTTTTAAAACCCGCGTCGAAAAATTTTATCTCTTTTTCAATCCCTGGTTTTCGCTTTTTAAAGTTAAAAAAGGCGATACCGAATATGGAATTGGCTGGCTGCCACTTGGTGGTTACGTTAAAATTTCGGGAATGATTGACGAGTCGATGGACAAGGAAGCAATGAAACTTCCACCCCAACCATGGGAATTTAGAGCGAAACCGGCATGGCAACGACTGCTGATTATGTTGGGTGGAGTGATGATGAATTTCCTGACCGCACTAATTATTTACATTGGTATTTTATATGCCTGGGGCGAGTCGTACTTACCAACAGAGAATGCTAAATTTGGTATCGAAGTTAGTGAAGTTGGTCGCGAAATTGGCTTTCGAAACGGAGATAAAATACTGACAGTTGACAATGTATTTGTTGAAAATTTCAATAAAATTATTCCAACCATTGTTTTAGATGATGTTAAAGCAGTTCAGGTTGAACGAAATGGAGCAAAAGTTGACGTTGAAATTAGCGATTCCGATTTGGCACTTATGCTAAAAAGTAAGTCGGTAATTGCACCACGTTTCCCATTCGACCACAGTATTGGAAAATTAGTCAAAGATTCTCCTGCAGAAAATGCAGGTCTCGAAAAAGGAGATATCCTAAAAAAGGTTGATGATAAATCGTTTGAGTTTTACGATGAGTTTGCACAATATCTTACTTCGAAAAAGAATTCGGAAATTGAAATGGAGTTGGAAAGAAACGGTAGCAAAGTTAACAAAAAAGTTACTGTTGGCGATGATGGAAAAATCGGATTTTATCCTGTTTTTAATAATCCGGATATATTCGAATTCAAAACTATAAAATACGGCTTTATTGCATCTATTCCGGCAGGTATAAAAAGGGGTGTAAAAACAACCGGCGATTATCTGAAACAGTTTAAACTATTCTTTAAAAAAGAGACAAAAGCATACGAATCGTTGGGTGGTTTTGCAACTATCGGAAATATTTTCCCCGGAACGTGGGACTGGTATTCGTTTTGGAACATGACTGCGTTTATTTCGATAATACTCGCTATTATGAACTTGTTGCCAATACCGGCATTGGATGGCGGGCACGTTATGTTTCTACTGGGCGAGATGATTACCGGTAGAAAACCAAACGAGAAATTTTTAGAATATGCACAAATTGCGGGCATGGTTTTATTATTAGCTTTGGTGCTTTTTGCCAACGCAAATGATATAATAAAAATTTTTAACGGAACATTTTAGTAAAAAAATTATATTTTTGTAACGAACCAATAATAAACATATCGACATGAATTTATTTGTAATAGCAGGATTTGTAGGACCACAGGAGGTAATTATTATATTAATTATTGTTCTTTTACTTTTTGGTGGACGTAAAATTCCGGAGTTAATGAAAGGACTTGGAAAAGGAATGAAGGAGTTTAAAAAAGCTACTAAAGACGAGGACCCGGAGTCAAGTAAATCCGAATCAGAAAAAATTGACAGCTAATATTTGTTAGCTTAATTTATGAATCCCGTTTTTGTGTATTGCAGAAACGGGATTTATTGTTTTAAACTGGTAAGGTTTTTGCTACATTTAACCAAATTCTAAAAATTTAAACAAAATGAAACGAGCAATTTTACACCCATTTTTTCTATTTATTGCAATTGCTATTTTACAGTCGTGTTCAAACAACGGGCAGGTAATCCATAAGAATATTACCGGCAAATCAGGAGAGTTGGTGGTAGTAATTTCCAAAGAGTCGTGGGCTGGTCCCACCGGCAAATTAATCAGAGAAACACTTGCTCAACCACATGTTGGATTGCCACAAGACGAACCCATTTTTGATGTTATTGATGTGCCTCATTCAGCATTTAAAGATATTTTCAAGAGTACCAGAAATATTCTGCAAACAAGCATTTCTGTAAATGTAAAAACCGAAGGCATCACTTTTACCGACGATGTTTGGGCATATCCGCAAGCAACAGTTCAGATAAAAGCAAAAACTGCCAAAAAGTTTGAGGAGATTTTCAAAGAGAACAGTGGTAAAATTATATCGTATTTTATTGCAGCCGAAAAAGAACGGTTAACAATGAACTACAAAAAGTTTTACGAAAAAGGAGTTTACAACGTATTGCATAAAGATTTTGGAGTTACAATGAAAGTACCTCCGGGTTTTGCTATTGTCGAACAGAAAAAGGATTTTATCTGGTATAAATACGAGACACCGGCAATTTCGCAAGGTATTATCTTATATACTTTCCCTTATGTTTCAGATAGTACTTTTTCAGTAAATTACCTGTTAGATATTCAGGATAAAATATTAAAAGAGAATGTTCCGGGAGCAATCAAAAACAGTTATATGGCAACCGAAAAAAGATTTGACCAAACCTTTAACATTTTCGAACACAACGGTAATTATGCTTCCGAAATGCGGGGACTTTGGCGTGTGGAAAACGATTTTATGGGTGGTCCGTATATTTCGCTGGCAGAGCTGGATGCCACAAATCAACGTGTAGTTGTTGCATTTGGATATGTTTATGCACCAAGTAAAGACAAGCGTAATTTTATCCAACAAGTAGAGGCAATGATCTATTCTCTTGAAATGAACGAACAGCCCAAAAACGACAAAATTAATAGTCAGGTTAAAATGGGAAATTGAGGGGAGGGGGAATTCGTTTCGGGTTCAAAGTTCAAAGTTTCAAGTTTCGAGTTCAAGGTTTGAGTCCACTCTGAAAAGTCATCAGATGAATCATTTAGCAGAAAGCACAGGAAATTAAAGTCTGGCAATCAGTTGGTTACAAATTCATCAGATGACTAAATTTCTATTTATTTACTTTTCGGAGAGGACTCAATAATAAATGTAAAAGCAAGAAGCTAAGAAAGTTTACAGTGGCAGTCGCAGTTTTCAGGCAACAACGCGGCAAGCGGTTTTAAACCGCTAGACGCATAGTAACTCGCAAAAAGAGGTTTCGGGTTGAATAATGATTAACGAATAATGAATGTAGAATTACAATATAAACGAGGTACTCGCTATAAACGTCAGGCAACAACGCGGCAAGCGGTTTTAAACCGCTAGACGCATAACAACTCGCAGGAAAAAGTTCCGGGTTGAATAATGATTAACGAATAATGAATGTAGAATTACAATATAAACAAGGTACTCGCTATAAACGTCAGGCAACAACGCGGCAAGCGGTTTTAAACCGCTAGACGCATAGCAACTCG
>JAJRSD010000025.1 GCA_024278975.1 Bacteroidota bacterium | reverse complement strand
TATCAGCGGCTTAGTCCAACAAGATTTAAAACACAATTGAGCTTGCAAACAGTTGGTGGCGCAGCAATTATAAAAGGCAGTGGGGTATCGTAACTCACTGCCTTTTATTTGGACTCAACTGTGCCTTAAATCCTATATTGTAAACAACATAATAACTTGTTTGATTGTGTATTAAATAAAACCATTTACTAATTGTTAAATAGTCAAAATAACAATATGAATATAGTTCATAAAAAATATAGTTTATTCCCTGAAGAAATATTGGTCAGAGATTTTATTGGTAAAGTTAATGAGGACGATATTGTAAAATCATGGGGATTTGTTATTGAAAATAAGATGATTACCCCAACAATAAAAGGTGTGATAAATAATTTGGTAGGATGCGAGCTGAATATGGATATGAATGGTTTTAAAGTTGTAATCGAATATTTTAAAAAGCATAAGCAATTTAAAGATATTAAATTAGCTGTTGTTTGTGATTCGCCGGGAAAGCTCGTTTTTCCAATGCTTGGTGAGCATCGTTATACCAATATACAAATTAGACCTTTCTCTTCGGTAGAGGCAGCTGTGAACTGGATAATTATTGGTTAAACACACAAGCGATAAACAGGTACTTCGATTGCGATCTTATTATTTTAAATTTTCTTGTAAACATAGTGAACGTTTTGATTATACAATTAATAATCATTTGTGTATGTCATTTCTCAGAATATTAATAGCTTTGTTTCTAACATATAAAAAACCTAAAATCATGAAAAAAATTCTCTTTTTATCCTTAATATTTTTTTACACCTTATCGCTATTTGCACAAACGGGTAAAGTTTTAGAGTCGCTTGAGTTTACAAGCAAACTGGTTAGTTCGCCGGTAAAGTATTCAATATATTTACCACCAGGTTACGATATATCAGAAAGAAGTTATCCGGTTGTGTATTTGTTGCATGGTTATTCCGACGACGAAACTGGCTGGGTACAGTTTGGCGAGATTGACAGGATTGCCGACCGCGGAATTGCAAATGGAGATATATCGTCGAGTATAATTGTTATGCCCGATGGAAAAGTTACCTGGTATTGTAACAGTTACGATGGCTCCGACCCGTGGGAAGATATGTTTATAGACGAGTTTATTCCGTATATTGAAAAAGAGTATCGTGTACGTTCAAAAAAAGAGTTTCGCGCAATTGCAGGTTTGTCGATGGGAGGATTTGGTGCGCTAATGCTGGCAATGCATCATACCGATATGTTTTCGACTTCTGTGGCTTTGAGTGCGGGAGTAATTCCTGACAAAATAATTGCCAATTCAACTGAATTTGACCACTATTTTGGAAAAATATTTTACGATACTAAACCGGAAAATGGTGTGAGCGATCACTGGAAAGCAAACAACCCACTGGATTTACTGGAGAGTGTTGATATTGATAAATTAAAGTCGGTAAGATATTATATTGATTGTGGCGATGACGATTTTTTAGGATTGGGAAATGCAGAGCTACATAAAAAAATGTTAATGTTGGGAATTAAACACGAATACCGTGTACGCGATGGATCTCATAGTTGGGGATATTGGCGAACCGGATTGCCTGCAGGATTAAAATTTATTTCGGAGAAGTTTCACAGATAAAAGCAGCCTCTCCCAACCTCCCGACTTTCGGGACAACCTCTCCAAAGGAGAGGGGTAAGTTAAGAAAGAGAAAGAAAAATATAAAGTAACAGCATAAAAATAGCAGACTCTAAAAGTCTCCCTTTGGGGGATTTAGGGGGGCAAAAAAAGTAAATGTGTGATAACGATGAAAATAAAAAACCTCGCTGGCTAACTGCAAATAAACAGTTTTACAGAAGGTTTAAATATAACAGGGAAAGATTAAAGAATAATATGACTTCTGCGGAGATAATTCTCTGGGAGTATTTACGTAATAAAAAATTAGGAGTAAAATTTAGAAGACAACATATTATTGATTTTTATATTCCTGATTTTGTCGCTTTATCGATTAAATTAATAATTGAGGTTGATGGTAAAATTCATTTGAAGAGAAGGGCGCAAGATAAACAAAGAACAAAAAATCTTGAGTTTATAGGTTATAAAGTTATTCGTTTTACAAATGAGGAGGTGGAAAATGAGATTGAAAAAGTATTGAGCAAAATAAGGATGGAGATTGATAATCTGACCTCACCCAACCTCTCCAAAGGAGAGGGGTAAGAAAAGAAAGGGAAAGAAAAATATAAAGTAACAGCATAAAAATAGCAGACTCTAAAAGTCTCCCTTTGGGGGATTTAGGGGGTCAAAAAGAAAAAATGCCAGTAACAAAGTTATATTTTTGATGAAGAATAGCAACCTCACCCAACCTCACCAAAGGAGAAGGGTAAGAAAAGAAAGGGAAAGAAAAATATAAAGTAACAGCATAAAATTAGCAGACTCTAAAAGTCTCCCTTTGGGGGATTTAGGGGGGCAAAAAGAAAAATCATGAAAAAAATAAACATTCTACTTTTACTAATCATATTCTCAGGAATCATTTCTGCACAAAACCAAAAACCAAATGTGCTATTTATTGCGGTTGACGATTTACGCCCTGAACTTGGCTGTTACGGGCACGAGCAAATTAAATCGCCAAATATTGATAAACTGGCAGAGTCGGGTTTAATTTTTAATAAGTCGTATTGTAATATACCTGTTTGTGGTGCATCGCGAGCTAGTTTGTTATCAGGACTTCGTCCCAACCGGCATCGGTTTCTGGATTATAGTTGCTGGCAAGATAAAGATGTTCCGGGGGTAGTAAGTTTGCCGATGCACTTTAAAAATAATGGATATCAAACAATATCGCTGGGGAAAATTTATCATCATACAAAAGAAGATGGAAAAGGTAGTTGGAGTGAAACTCCCTGGTCGCCAAAAGGTAACTGGCAGGGTTGGCAGGCTTATGTTTTGCCCGAATCTATTAAACAGATTAAGCCGCGGGCAAATGGAAGAGGTATAAATGGTCCTTCATTTGAATGGCCGGATGTACCCGACAATGCTTATCCTGATGGAATGATAGCCGAAGAAGCTATACGGCAATTAGATAAATTTAAGAATTCTGATGAACCATTTTTTCTTGCGGTTGGATTTTTAAAACCTCACCTTCCTTTTAATGCACCTAAAAAGTATTGGGATATGTATGATTTCGACGAAATTAAACTTCCTGAAAATATGCAAAAGCCCAAAAATGCTCCCGATGAATGTATGCACACGTTTGGCGAGTTGCGTAATTATACCGACGTGCCAGACAGCGGACCGCTGGAAAAAGAGTTTATGCGGAAACTGATTCATGGATATTATGCTTGTGTAAGTTACACCGATACTCAGATTGGTAAGGTTTTGGATGAACTGGAGCGACTTGGGCTGGCAGAAAATACAATTGTAATTTTATGGGGCGACCACGGCTGGCATCTCGGAGAACATAATCTCTGGTGCAAGCACTGTAATTTTGAAAAAGTATTACACACTCCTTTAATTTTAAAAGCATCCGGGAAAACAAAAAACATCCAGACGAATGCACTGGTCGAATATGTCGACATTTATCCTTCGCTGTGTGAGTTGGCGGGTTTGCCAAAACCATTTCATTTGCAGGGTAAAAGTTTTGTTCCTTTAACAGAAAACCCAAATCAGCCTTGGAAAGAGGAAGTTTATTGCCGCTGGATAAGAGGAGAAACAGTAGTTACACAAACTCACACTTACACCGAATGGTTTGATGATAAAACGGGCGAAGTATCAGCCCGGATGTTATACGATTTGAATAATGACCCGGAAGAAACGGTGAATATTTCGGAGGAAAAAGAGAATAAAAATTTGGTTGAAGAGCTTTCAAAAAAACTGAATAATCACATTTCGAAAAGAGATGATTTAATAATTCCATAAACCTAAATTTGTATGAAGTATCTGATTGTTTTAGTATTGATTATTGGTTTTATATCATGTAAAAATAAACCGGTTAGCCAGTTACCCAACATCGTGCTAATTATGGCAGACGACATGGGTTACGAATGTATTGGAGCAAACGGAAGTACAGAGTATCAAACTCCAAATATCGACAGGCTTGCGGAAGATGGGCTGAGGTTTGAGCATTGTTACTCGCAACCACTTTGTACGCCGTCGCGTGTTAAAATAATGACAGGGAAATTTAATTATCGCAATTACGAAGATTTTGGTTATCTCAATCCGAACCAGCAAACTTTCGGAAATTTGTTGCACGATGCAGGTTACTCAACTTGCATTGCCGGAAAGTGGCAGTTGAATGGAATAAACCGAAATAATCCTGATAATCAGGATGTAAATCGTCCGTATCATTTTGGATTCGACGAGTATTGTTTGTGGCAGTTAAATCATCCCCGGAAAGATGGTAAGCGTTTTGCAAATCCACTAATAACGCAAAACGGGAAAGATTTACCTCGCGATAAAAATAGTTACGGTCCACAGATTTTTGCCAATTATATTTCAGATTTTATTGAACGTAAAGCCGGTCAGCCATTTTTTGTTTATTACCCGATGGTTTTGGTACACGACCCATTTGTTCCCACTCCCGATTCGCCTGAGTGGAAAAATCCGGAGCGGCGTTATAAAAAAGACACTGCATATTTTGCTGATATGATGGCTTTTACCGATAAAATTATTGGTCAAATTGAAGCAAAACTAAAAAAGAAAGGAGTTTGGGAAAATACACTATTTATTTTTACAGGCGATAATGGAACGCATCCTACAATTATTTCATCAACAAATTATGCGAAAGTAATAGGCGGAAAAGGATTTACAAAAAATACAGGAAACCATGTTCCGATGGTAATTTCGTGGCCCGGCTTTATTAAAGATAAAAGAGTGGTGAAATCGGTAATATCATTTGCTGATGTTTTACCTACTATTTGCGATGCAGCCGGTATTAATCCTGACAAATATAAAACTGATGGTAAAAGTTTTTTAAACCTGATTTTGGGAAAAGAGGATAAAATTCAGGATGAAGTTTTCATTCATTACACACCTCGTTGGGGAAATAAAAAACATAACAGATGGGTGATGAATGACGAATATAAACTTTATCGCGATGGTCGGTTTTTCAATACCGTAAAAGATACGTTGGAGAAGGCGCCGTTAAGTAACCTGACAGACTCTGAGATTGAATTGAAATTGTATTTTCAGGAGATACTGGATAGGAAAGAGGCTGAAATTAATTTTTCGTTGAACGACACTACTTTTAATGTAAAATATTGAAACATACATATTTCATACTATTTTTTTTATTGAGTATTTTTTTCTCAGCAAATATTTATGCTCAAACTCAACCCGACTTTCATTGGGGAAATGGCTCGTATTTTAATATCGGTATTGGAGATTCTATTACCTTTCGAGACATTGAAGTAAAATTGCTTGAGCAAAACAATATTTTTAACCAGCTTAAAATTGGCAACGATACAATTTGGATAAAAGTCAGCAGGCGCACACTGCCTGTAAATGTTGGAGGATTGCGGATTTTTGTTGCCGACAATAAAAATGTTAAAGCTTTAACTGACGATCAGGAGGTTCATGGTTTGCTAAAAAAAGATGCTTTAATCTGTGTTTCAGATTTTAAGCAGCCATTGCTAAATCAAAACAATTATATTTTTCCAATAAGTTTTAACGATGGTTTTTTATGGAGTGTTGAAGAGAGTAGTACCATGTTTTCGTACGAGGGGAAAGTTGATGGAAAGTATTTATCGTATCCCGGAGTTGCTTTCGATTTGAACGATGCCTGTGGAATTGAAAAACACTGGATAGTTGCCTTGGAGAAAAGTACTGTTATTTGGGTGAAAAATGAAAATTTGAACGACTCGGAAATAGCTGCATGTGTACTTTTAGAGAGCAGCTCGCAGCCAGGGATCTATTACGTTTACAGCCATTTATTCGACAAAAATATAATTGTAAAAAAGGGAGATCAACTGGTTAGAGGTGAATTAATTGGTACAATTTGGGGCGATTACAATTGGGGACATTTGCAATTCTCTGTTATAAAATCGGATACCGTTCCAACTTTCGATACAAAATTTTTTAATGCAGTAAATTGTTTCCCTCAACTTTACGAATTGTATTTTAAGCAGACTTATAGTTTTAGCAGAAATTACACAAAGGGTAAACTTAGTTTTGGCAGACGGTGTAATATTAACGGTAACAAAAAAAATATAATTGCTTTTGAGGAGTATCTGGGAAAAGGATGGAAACTAGGCGATTGGAATGTAACCGACAGAGTTGAATGGATTTCGAAGGGAGATAAAGGAAATGCAAGGTTGCGAAAAATACTGTTCCGTAAAGAGAAGACATCGTGTATAAATCCTGAAAATTATTACGATTTTGAAATAAATGTACGAAATGGAGTTTATAGGATTCGGGCAAATATTGGTGATTTGGAATTAGCAAGCTGGCAAAAAGTTCAATTCGAAGGAGTTACGGCAGCTACATATTCACTGGATGCGGGCGAGATTAAATGGACTTCGGAAAAAGTGGTAAAAGTTAAAGATGGCAAACTCACAATTCGTATTTTTGTGGATGAGTCAAATAAGAAAGTGGCAGGTATTTCTGAAATTGTTTTTCAGAAAGCTTATTGAAAAAATATTCTCGCATTCGAGATAATTAAAAACGAAAATCAAGTATTATGAATAAATACATTTTAATATTTATATCGGTAACTATTCTGTTTTCGTGTAGTAAAAAAACAGAAACAGTTGAGCCTCTCGATGGGCGGATAACGAGCTACGAACAGTTGGCGGCAAACTTTCAAAACCCTCCGACAGAGTATCGCACAGTACCGTTTTGGGTTTGGAATAACGATGTTTCCAAACAAGACATCGACCACACATTGGTTGAATTTAAAGACAAGGGATTCGGTGGTGTGTTTATTCATCCGCGCTATGGATTGATTACCGAATATCTTTCAGACGAATGGTGGGAACTTGTTGCTTATTCATTACAAAAAGCCAAAGAGCTTGATTTGAATATATGGATTTATGATGAAAACTCATTCCCGAGCGGTTTTGCCGGCGGACATGTTGTTGCGCAAATGCCTGAAGCAAACAGTGAGGGTGTTGCTCTGAAACCTTATTTTATGGATGTTCTTAAAATCCCAAAAGCTGCTGAAAGACCAAAACATATTTTCAAAAAAGAAGGAGATAAATGGATTGAAATTACTTCAAAAGTAAAATCGGAATTGAATAAAAAAGGGGAGTATTGTATTTTGGATTTGAATGACTATGAAACTTCAAAATGGTTTGGTGGGTATTCTTACATCGATATTTTAAAACCGGGAGTAACAGAAAAATTTATGGAGATAACCATGCCTGGTTACGAAAAAACTTTGGGGTCTGAATTCGGGAAACGAGTTCCGGGAATTTTTACCGACGAGCCAAATACTAACACACGCAGCGCAGGTCCAATTCGTTATACACCCGATTTATACGAGCAGTTTGAAAAACAGTGGGGATATAATTTGCAGCCGCATTTAATGTCGTTGATTACCGAAACCGGCGAATGGAAAAGGGTACGACACAATTATCAATCAACCATTTTACAGTTGTTCATAGATCGTTGGTCGAAACCGTGGAACAAATATACCGAGGAGAAAAATCTGCAATGGACCGGGCATTATTGGGAACACGGTTGGCCAAGTCCGAAAGAGGGACCGGATAATATGGCAATGTATGCGTGGCATCAAACTCCGGCAATCGATATGTTATTTAATTCTGAGGAGTTGCGCCCCGACCAGTTTGGGAATATCCGTAATGTAAAGGAACTTTCATCGGTGGTAAACCAATTCGACAGGCATCGTGCATTGAGCGAAACATACGGCGCAGCCGGTTGGGAACTCACTTTCGATGATATGAAACGGCTGGGCGACTGGGAATTTGTTTTGGGTGTAAATTTTATGAATCAACACCTGTCGTACATCTCGATGGCCGGCGACCGCAAACACGATTTTCCACAGTCGTTTGGGACACACTCGCCATACTGGGGCGTTTTTCGCTATCAAACAGATTATTTTGCACGGCTTTCGCTGGCACTCTCTTCCGGACATCAACGCAATAATATTTTGATAATCGAGCCAACTACCACAGCATGGATGTTTTATAATCCGAACGAAAGAGAAAATGCCAAAATGAACAATGTAAAATCTCAATTCGAACCATTTTTAGTTGAGCTGGAAAAGTATCAGGTTGAATACGATTTGGGCTGCGAGAATATTATAAAAGACCATGGGAAAATTGAGGATGGGAAATTTGTTGTTAATAAAGCTGGTTACGAACTGGTAATTCTTCCGCCCGGACTTGAAAACTTAGACAAAACAACTTTTAATTTATTAAAACAATTTGTTGAATCGGGAGGAAAAGTTTTACAGGTAAATTCAAATCTACAGTTTGTAAACGGAGAGAACCATTCTTATTCTGAACTTCAAAACAGCGAAAACTGGGAGATTATTTCCGATTTAAATAACTCACTGTTTACTGAATTATCGAAAAACGAAAACATTCAGTTTGAAAATTTAGATTCTATTCGGGGAAGAGTTTTCCATCAGCGTAGGGAATTTGAAAATGGGCAGTTGCTTTTTGTAACTAATTTCGATAAAGAAGAAACTGCTGAAATTCAGATTAATATGTCGGGTAAATCGGTGATTGATTTAAATAGTTCAACAGGAAACATTGAACCTTACACATTTGTGAAAAAGTGGGGTAGGGTACATTTTACAATTTCATTGCCTCCTTCGGGTAGTCGGTTACTGTTTATTTCAAATCAAAAAGGTAAAAGCAAAAAGCCTGAATCAACCACGCGGGAATTATACGTTACCGGCAAATCTAAAATAAAAGTTACCGAACCTAATATTTTAAACATCGATTATGTTGAGCTAACCATGGCAGAGTTCAAATCGCAACCAATGTATTATTATTCAGCTTCAAATAAAATTTGGCAAGAACATGGTTATCCTGATAATCCCTGGGTTTCGTCGAGCCAGTTTAAAACGGAGTTGATTGATGCTGATACTTTCCCTGATGGTACCGGTTTTACTGTTTGCTATCCGTTTTTTGTTGACGATAAGTGGAATGCAGTCGATGTTAAACTGGTTGTTGAAAGAGCGTGGTTATATGAGGTAACTGTTAACAGAACACTTGTTAAACCCAGTGAGTGGGAGAGGTGGCTTGATCCCGATTTTAATGTTTTCGAAATTTCAGACTTTGTGAAAATGGGTAGAAATGAGGTGGTTATAAAAGCCTCGCCATTTTCAATCTATTGCGAATTGCAACCGGTTTATTTACTGGGCGACTTTGCTGTAAAACCTCAAAAGAGAGGTTGGAAAATTGAAAATAGCAATCAACTTGATTTTGGATCGTGGAAAAATCAGGGAATGCCATTTTATGGAAAAACGGTTTCGTACACAAAAATGGTAAATGCAAAAGTTGATGGCGATTATATTATTCAATTGCCAAAGTGGAAAGGAACCGTTGCCGAAATAATTATTGATGGTGAGCATCGTGGAATTATTCAATCGGAACCCTACGAGTTTAAAGTGTATTTGCCTTATGGCAAACATGAAATTGCAGTGATTGTTAATGGCAGCAACAAAAATATTTTGGGGCCACACCACAACTTCAAAACACCCGGAATTGTTACTCCATGGAGTTTCAAATTTGCTCCTGATATTCAACCGGCTGGCGATGAGTATAATCTACTTGACTACGGTTTAATGCAGGATTTTGAGATTTATAAATTAAAATATTGAGTTAACTAACAGTTTTTTTATTCCTGCCAACTTTCCAACCGGAGAATATAAAATTCAGGTTGGTATTGTTGACAGACAATCTCATCAGCCCAAAGTTAATCTGGCAATCAAAGGTAAAGATTCTGAGGGGTGGTACACAATGGGAAGTTTGAATGTTATAAAGTAGGAAGAGAAAACCAATGGAATCCGAATCCAGAATTCTGATTTTTTTATAAATTATTATTGATGAAAATATTTACAAATAACGTTTTAACAGCTTGTGTTGTTATGTCTTTTGCAATGCATACTTATAGTGTTTATGCACAGGAGATTAACTTGTCAGGTTTTATAAAAAGCGAAATACTTTATTCTGAAGATTTTTCGGATGGACTTGAAAATTGGATGACAGAAGGAAAAGTGAAAGCAAAAATTATTGCGGGGAAACTACATTTTGAATCGTTGGATGATGTAATTGAAAATCCAAAAGGTAATATTTGGTGGAAGGTAAATGTTCAGTCGCCGTACATTTTGGAGTTCGATTATAAGTCGGTTACCAATCACGGATTGTCGATGATTTTTTGGAATGCCGAGGCATTAAATGGCGATGATGTTTTTTCGTGGAAAAGAACGGGGAAATACGAAGAGTATATTAGCGATCGTCTTCGGGCGTACCATTTATCATTTCATCGGTTTGGCAGTAATTTATCGAATGTCAGAAAAGCACCGGGTTTTCATCTAATCTCATCGGTTTCCGATCCTATTGAAATGAACGACACAACTACGCACCGAATAACTATTGCCAGTATCGAAAACAGGCAGAGGGTTTTTGTTGACGGGAATCTCATTCACGATTTTGTAGATACCGGGCAACCGTGTATAAGCACAACAAGCTGGCTACACAATTTACCATGCGCCGGAACAGGCAAAATTACTTCACGGGGAGCAATCGGAATCAGGCATACTCAAAAACAAATTGCCATTTACGATAATTTTGTAGTTTACCGGTTGTCGGCGGTTAATTCTAAACAGAAGTAATTAATCTTCCCAAGGATCCATAAAAAGGTTTGTGCTCGAGTTTGTCCCTCTTGTTAATCGACATTTTCTCTCAATTAATCAACTAAGTTATTCGAAACTTCCCATAATTTATTTTGAATATCTTTCAATTTGTCAGCAAGTTTATGTGTAAATAGAATATTGCACAGTTTACTCACCGAGTACGCATTATCTCCATCAAAGTACATTTCGCTTTGCAGATTATTGAGGTTAATGGTTGAAGCGTGAATCATTGATGAGACGTTAATAATTCGTGCTTGTTGCGATTTTTTTAATAATGAGAGTAAAATTTCATTTACAATTTTTTTGCCTTTTTCGGAAGTACGTGAATGTATAATAATTTCGTGCCCACTGTTTGCCAGCAGGCAGGCTGTGGCTTTTCCAATGCCATCAGTAGCTCCCGTTATAAAAATTGTTTTGTTCATTAAAATTCAAATCTCATTCCCGTCTTAACTTGTTTAATTTTGAATTGTTTGTAAAAAGCAGTAAGTGCCGGCAGTTCTGTACAGTGCGATGGATAGATATTTTCAACCTCGCTTTGTTTAAAACATTCGATGGTTTCAAGGGTTTGAATATTTTGATATTTCAAATGGAATCCGCCAATTACAGTGCCTATTTTCTTTATTCCTGTAACCTTTTTAGCGTATGCACAAATGTTACAAATACCTGAATGAGAACAGCCGGTAATTATAACAAGCCTACTCTTTATTATTGCAACCAGCGCTGAATCGTCTGGTATAAAATCGGGATTTCCATATTCGTCGATAAAAGTGGTTGAATGACTTTCAAAACTATTTACACGTGGAATTTCTCCAAGATAAAACAGATTCTTAGTAATTTGCAAAGGACTTTTAGATTCGAATAGATCGAATTTATTTCTGATTTCATCTTTCGATAAAGATAAACCAACGGTTGAGTTATCTGCTTTTCGAAATCGTTTTATAAAAGACGTTGGGTGGGTAATTAGTTTTTTGTTTTCAAGAAACCGAAGTCCATCGCCATGATCCCAGTGACCGTGACTAAGAACAACAGTTTTTATATTTTTTTTTATGTCGATGTCAAGTCGTTTTGCATTTTTTAGAAAAACATCGGAGTGTCCGGTATCAAACAAAATTTGTTCATTATCAATTTCAATTAAATATGATAATCCGTGTTCGGCAAATAATTTTCCTCCTGCCACGTTTTCTGTTAGAATAGTAATTTTTAAGTTGTTCATTTTTTACAATCAATTTTGAAAATGAAAAATGCAGCCATCGCAATAATAATCATAAACATCACAAAAAATGTTTGGTAGCCAAACTGACTAATTATTGCTCCACCAATTAAAGGGAAAATTGCCGGCAGAATATTTCCTGCTCCCGAAAAACCTGTATATAAGGCGCGGTTCTCGGTTCCAGAAACTTCTAAAAGTAATCCGTTCATCGACATTGAAAATAGTGAAAATACAATTCCACCAAGAATAAAAATATACTTTATTAACGAGCCGTCATTTATAAAAAGGGCAAGTGCTACCAGCGAAAGCGAGAGAATAACATTACTGTAAAGCAGCAAATTGTATTTTATTTTTTTTGCACCTAACAGAACTAAAATACTTACAAAAACAACTCCCGTTATTTTATAAATCAGAAATAGTCCTGTGTCGCTACTTTGTGTGTTGAATGTTTCTTTGGCATATAAGATTATAAACGGCAGAAACGAAATTGCAACTCCCTGAGTATTTATGTAACCAAGAAAATAGCCCAGTTTTTTGTTTTGCTTTAGTTCGGTTTTCAGAACTTTGAGAAATGCTTTTAACCCCGAAATTTTTAACTTCGATGGAACAACCTCTTTAATACTCCAAAATCCTGCAGTGGCAATTAGCAAAAACGATGCACCAATAAAAAACATAAATGCGTAATTCATCGGAAACTCTTTCCATACCAGCACCTTTTTAGCAAAAAATGCACTTACCAAAACAACAATTCCGCCAACAATTTGAACGGTTGAGAAAAAGGTTTTTCGTTTTTTAGGATTTACCGATTTCCCTAAAATATCGACATAACTAATATTCGTGAAAGCACCGGCAAGCGAGAATGTTGTAATAAAAAAGAATACCAGCCAAAGAACATAACCGTGTTGTCCGCCTTGCAATAAAAACAGAAGGCCGCCCAATCCAAAAAGTGCAAATACGCGTGTGTTTATACCAAACAGAAGAAAATTCTTTTTGTAGGTTTTATTGCTTACAAAGGGGGCAAAAAACAGTTGGGTTAAACTGGAACCTCCCATCATTATTGCAGTCAGAATTCCGATGTGCATTGCTCCGCCGCCCGCTTCAACTATCATCGACGGGATAATGGTATCTACATCCATAAAGTTTTTAGCGAATGCCAAAAAAGTTGCATGCCACAAAAATGATTTGAAATTATGTGTTGATATTTTTTTTGTTAAAACCATTTACAAAGATTGAATTTGCTACTACAAAAATCATATTTTTTCAGTAGTGTCCGGTAAAAATAATAGATTACTTCGATACTCTGCCAATAACAGATCTTAATTTAGAGATCTCGAAACCAGTCAGGGATGACGTTCTAAACTTAAACTTTAGTTAATACCGTCATGCTGAACTTGTTTCAGCATCTATTGTTATTTCCTCATTATGCCCAAATCAACAACCTATTAATAAGACCATTGCGCACGTAGTGAAGCAATCTATTTTGTGTTTTGTAGTTTTACCGAACAACAATGATATTTTATGTAAACACAATTATTTTTTTACATGCATTTTTAATATTCCATTTTTAATATGGAATAACATGTAATCTGTTTCCCTGTTTTTAAGCTCATCTTTAAACCAGTTCACTTTTTTATGTAAAATTGAAAGTACCTGCTCTGGTTCATCCTCGGCAATAATTACCGGAACAAAATGCTGATTTACCATTTTTATATTTCTGCCAAACTGTTTCGATACCAGAACAGAAACACCCTTCTCTTTTAGAAATGAGATAATTGCATTTCCTTTCTTTTTTGAACCATGTTCCTGAACTTCATCCATATCTTTAAATGTATTTGGCCACTCTTCGATAAAAGTTAGTTCACCGTCACCAAATTTGTAGATGGCAAATTTATCAGTATCTCCAAAATGTCTTCTTTCAAAAACTCCCTCTTCGTTTAATGCTAATGCGAATGTTATATTCATATTTATAAATTTATAATTTTAATGCTAATTTGTATGCGTCGTTAATTGCCTCTTCGGCTTTTCTCACTTTATTGGCATCGCCAATAAAATAAATATCAGCTTCAGTTTTTGTGTGAAAAGGAATATAGCTTTTCATTCCGGTTGAAATAACAATTATATCGATGTCGTTAAATTTGATTTTTTCTCCGTCTCTTTCGGCATAAACTGTTTTTCCGTCAATCTTTTTAATATGTGTTTTGTCGCTGAAAACAGTACCCATCTCTTTCATCATTTTCAGCGAAAGTGTTTTTGAAATCATCTCCATATCTTCCCCAAAATCTGTGGTTCGTTTTACAATAATCACTTTGTTTCCTTTAGGAAGGAGGGCGGTTGCAATATCAACTCCAGTTAAACCACCGCCAATAATCAGTATCTTTTTGTTCTCAGGTAAATTATTTATTAATAGAATTTCTGCCCAATAAAAATTATTTAATCCGTTAATTGGAGGAATTGAAGGAACAGCACCGGTAGCAAAAATTACAGCATCATATTTCGACCCGATATCGTTGGCTGTTACCTCTTTGTAAATAACATCGATTTTGTTGTTTTTCAGCTCTTTTTGGTAGAATGGAATAAGAGTTTGCATCGACCGCTTTTTTGGTGTCATGGGTGCATAAATAAACTGGCCGCCTAATTTGTTTTTTTCAAAAAGGTTAACCGAGTGTCCTCTGCGTTTTAGGGTAATTGCGGCTTCCATTCCTGATAAACCAGCACCTATAATTGCAATATTTTTAATTGTTTCTGCTTTTTGAAGTGTAGGCAAACCTGTGTTAACAGTTGGGTTTACAAGGCATTTCAACCCATTTCCTTTTTTTACATTTCCCAAACATCCATCAGAACATGCCAAACACGGGCGAATATCTCCTTCTATTTCACCCAAATATTTTCCTGTAAAATTGGGATCGGCAACTATTGCACGCCCAACCGCAATGTAATCGACGTTATATTTTTCTTTAAGTGATTTTATATCATCGAATGAATTTATTTGCCCCACCGAAATAACAGGAACCGAAACAACCTCTTTGATTTTCGCTGCCAGTTCCCATGTTTTTCCTTTGGGTACAAACATGTGCTGAAAAAACCAGGGTGGGGTAGAACAAGCCGAGCCCGCCGAAACGTGAATAGCTGCTGCACCATGATTTTCAAGAGTCTTTACAAATTGTTGCATCTCACCTAAATGAAACCCGTTTGGAATCATTTCGTCGCCGCTAATCCGGGTAATAATTGGGATACGAATTGCTTTTTTTACTGCATCGAAAACTTCTACGGGAAATTTTGCACGGTTGTTTAAACTTCCATTATATTCATCGGTGCGGTTATTTACGGCGGGCGATAAAAATTGAGCCATTAAATAACCCAGCCCGAATTGTAATTCAACAAAATCGAATCCCGATTTTTCTGCTCTTTGTGCAGTGTCTATAAATAGCTGGATTACTGTATCCATCATTTCGCGGTTCATTGCCTGTGGTTTTGCTCCGCCATTTTCGCAAGCCGCATCGGTTGACGACCAATGGAAATTCCCCGGTATTTTAGGGTTGACCATTCGTCCCGGATGGTTTAGGTGTGCGATTACTTTTGCTCCATTTTTATGAATTAAACTGACCAATTCTGCAAGTCCCTTAATTTTATCGTCGCTGTCAATTCCCAGTTGCGTTGGCAGTTCGCGCAGTCCTTTGTCGAGATAGAGCGGTTCTAAAGTTACTGCTCCAATATTTTTACTTCGTTGATTGTAAAAATCAAAGTAGCGATTATTTACTTTCCCGTCTCCGGTTGTATATCCTAATTTTAAAGGAGGTAGTAAGAATTCGTTTTTTAATTTGAACATGACATTTGATTTAAAAACCAATTAAATAACCTGAAATTCCAATAATTAAAGCGACAATAATATTCACAATTTTGACAGCCAAAAAACCTCGTTTCGACTCTGCCAGAAGGGGCAACATTCCGTGTCCGTCTTGCGAGATTGAACCTGCAAGCAGCACACTAAACGGTATGCTTCCTTGTGCAAAAAGAGTAACAAAAATTAAGTGTGGTCCCGACTCTGGAATAATTCCAACGAGTACTGCAATAATCAAAACAATCAACATATTATTCGATAACCACTCTTCAACATTTATGTAGTTTAATAGTATTGCAAAAACGAAAAGGGTACCGAATGTCCATAAAAATATGCGGGGAATATGCTTTTTTACTATGTGTTCCCAAATATGTTTTTTTAGAAAATGTTCGGGAACAGTTGAAACTACAAACAGAGCAAATCCTATTGCCAGAGTTAAACTAACTCTAATCCAAAGTTTTGCTTCGCCTGCAATTAGTCCGGAAACTATCGCTGCAAGAAATATAAAAACAGAAGCAATTAATAACAGTCGATAAATGGAGGGGTGAAAAATGTAAGTGAAAAATTTATTGGGCTGAAAACATTTGCAATCTTCTGTTTCAGAATGAAGAGGGAAACTGTGCTCCGCAAATTTGTCGAGAAGTTTATGTGGTGTGTAAAACTTGTCGGTCAGGTATCCGGCAATAATTCCGACAGTAAAAATAATTACAGTTAGAATAATTGCTTTTTGCGGAAACATAGCAAACATCACAAACGCTTCGTCGCCGCTGGTAGCAATCATTGCGGCAACTACTGCACCAAACGATATTAACCGGTGAGAAAAAAGTGCAACCGCTGTAAAAGCCCCGAGACATCCCGGAATTGCGCCCAGTAAAGCGGCAAAAATATATTGTTGCCAACCATTTTTTGCAATTTTATTTTGCCAAATACCTTTGGTTTGCACATTAAAATATTCAATAACCAGCATCATAATAAATACGAAACCGGTTATCATTATCGATTTTAATAGTATTGGTAAAAACATTTTAATCATATCTACCAGATAATAGAAACAGTATTTTACTTTTTAGCTTTTATAACCACGAAACTTCCTTCTCCAAAGCCTTTTTTAGGCATTTGAGTTTCGGTTAATTCGTGTAATAAACCAAAAACTGTTTGGTTAATTTCTTCTATACGAAATCGTGCATTTTCAAGTAGCGAAATTATTTCATCGGTACTAAAAAAAGTGGCTTCGTTGTAAAACAGACTTTCGTTTTTATGTTCTATCGCTACTTTTACATCGTTGGCAATTGATGTGTTGGCATACGGAAATGCGAAGGTAACCAGTATCTTATTGTCAATTAAACGAATATCGTTTACAATACCAAGTTTTACAAGCGAACAGTTAATTGTTGGATGTTTAACTTTTTCGAGTTCCAATATTATATTTTGCAGATCCATAATTTATAACCCTTTCCAGGCTTCGCCTTCAAGTTGTAAAAATGTTGCTTTTTCTTCTTCGTTCATAATTATAGTTTTAAGTTTACAGCCTGAAAATTTTAAAAAAATCATCATCAATTTTTGCATCAACAATTCCTTGTTCAACCAGAATGTCGAAATATGCTTTTACTTTTTCAACCAATTCGTCGCCTTCAACATATTCAAATTTTACGCGGTTCAGAAACAGTTCGATACTGTCAACCGGCTGACGCATTAAATCGAACGAAAGTTCTGCCGAATCGTGTCTATTTTCGTTTACCCAGTTAATTGCATCTTTTAACTCTTCGAGAAAAACTTTTGTAAGCTCCGGGTATTTACGAGCAAATTCGCCTTTTAAAACAAGTCCGGCGTTGGGGAAACTCCCGAAGTTTTCATTAATATCATTCCATATTTTGTTGTATGAAATAATAGAGATCTCTTCGCCAATTTTTTCCATTGCTTTTATTGCGTAACTCGCTTCGGGCTCGCGAAGAATAACTGTGTCTGCCATTCCGTTAACAAAATCTGCAAAAATTTCTTCGGGACGCCCAAATGGTTGTCCGTAAACAAAGTTGAAGTCGTTAACGTCTAACCCTTTTGCTTTAATCAGGTACTTTGTAATTTTTGCCGGAGGAGCTTCTTCGAACAGTGGAGTATAAATTTGTTTCCCCTTAATATCTTCCAGTTTAGTGGCTTTGTACCCGCGGGTTAAAATGTAGAAATTATCCCACACAAACATTGCCGGAATTATTATATCACTGTCTCGTAATTTTGCTGAAGTTATTAATGCCGAAAAACTAATATCTGCCCGTCCGTTTACAATCCAGCTTAAATGTTTCTCTGTTTCTTCCCAAACTTTAAGTTCCTTTATCTGTATCGATTTGCGGATTTTCTCCGACTGCAGAAGTCGCATAATAACAGGATAAGCAACCGGTGTGGCAGATTGAATAACTACCGAAGGTTTATCTCCGGCAACTTCGCCCTCTTCAAGTTCAATAACTTTTTTGTGAAAATATATCCAAATTTCGCCCGGACCTTTCTCTTCGGTAATACTTTCGAAGCCCATTTCGTTAAGCATATTTATCATCGGGTAGGGCTCGAAAGTCTGAATTAAAATAAATCCTCCGTCTTCTTCAACACTGTACGAGTGTTTAATAATTATATCAAACGGGTCGGTTTGCATATTCCGAACATCCAACTGCTCAAAATCCTCCATTCGTTCCGTCCAGTCGGTTTCAGGTTTTATTTTTTCAGGATTAAAAATTGAGATACGATACTCTCTGTTTTGTTCGATGTTTAGTTTTAATCCCAGTCCGGCAGCTGTTTTAATTAGTGCATCTGGTTTTTCAACTGCAATAATTACAATGCTTTCCTGCGGTTGCAGGTTCGTAACTTTGTCCATTATTTCTGTAATAACATCAACATTGTAAATATATCTTTCGCTGTTCTCTTCCCAGGTAATTTCTTCGCCGGTAATATCTTTTTCTTCTGAATCAGACGAAATACATTCCGGCATATTTTTTATCAATTGTTGTTCTGTCCCCAACTCTTTGTTAAGCGCATGCAGTATTTCGCAAACCGACAGACCCGCCAGTTTTGCTGCGTCTCTGAAAGTGGCAAAGCGTGCAACTGTATTGTACATTGCCGGTATTTGCAGCTTTTTAAATTTTGGCGAAAGTTTTGTTAATATCGGTTTTAATTGTGGGTAAGTATCTAATGTTGTTTTAATAATATCGCTTGCAATAACCGGGTTTGCAAGAATTAAAGTTTCTATAATTTCCTCCGACGAAATTGCGTCAACCGGACAAACTTCGAGTGCCAAATTACACTCGTCTTCCTCATCCTGGTTTTCGGGCTGAATTTTAACAAACGCAATGTTTTTATCGTTTATCTCGAAATTTGTTGGTGCTACCATTACACAGGCTTTACAACCAATACACTCTTCTGAATTTACTTTAAATGTGCTCATCTGTTTACTAATTAATTTTGAATGATTTTTTCCCATATAGAATAAAACTCCCTGCTGATTTTTTCGTCAGGAACATATTCAATAATTGTCTTTCCACGAACCATCGATTCTACCATTTTAGTGTTGAATGGCAACCGACCGATTAATGGAATTTTATTGTCAAACAAGTAACTTTCAACTTTGTTTGTAATTTTCTTATTAATATCGAATTTATTAATCACTGCGAAAACCGGAATGTTAAATGAGTCAACTAATTTTTTTAATCGTTTTGCATCGTGCAAGCCCGAAAGTGTTGGTTCTATTACCAAAAGCACCGCGTTAGTTCCAGTTACCGATGCAATTGCAGAGCAACCAATTCCGGGAGGGCCGTCGTTAATAATAAAATCGGCTCCTGTTTCCGTTGCAATTTCTCTGGCTTTTCTTCTCACTTCAGTAACAAGCTTACCCGAGTTCTCTTCGCCGGGTCCCATTTTTGCGTGTACTAAAGTTCCAAATCGTGTCTCGGAAACGTACCAGTGGTTGTTATTATTATGAACAGATTCTATGGCATTCTCGGGGCAAACACGTTCGCACAACCGGCAACCTTCGCACTGAAATGGATTTACTTCCAACTGTTCAACAGCATTTGGGTGAATGGCATCGAAATGACAATGCTCTTCACACAACCCACAATTTGTACAAATTTCGGGGTCGATTACTGCAATTGTGCCGCTATCAAAATCATACGTTTCTATTATTTTAGGATTAAAAATAAGGTGTAAATCGGCGGCATCAACATCGTTATCGCAAAATACAGCATTTTGTGCAACCGATGCAATTGCCGCAGCTACACTCGTTTTTCCTGCTCCTCCTTTACCGCTTAAAATGGTAATCTCTTTCATTACAACGACTATTTATTTATTAGTTTTTGTGCAATTTCACGGTATGTAGTTTCAATTTCATCAGTAATACTTTTAAGAATATCGCCCGAAGCATAATTGGCTGCATACTCTTTCGAGAATGGAATTTTGCCCAGCAATTCAATATTATTCTCTTCAATGAAATCGTAAACTTCGCTAGAACCCAGTCCGGCTTTATTAACAATAACTCCAAATGGTTTTTGTAAATCATTCAAAAGTTCGACGGTAATTTTTAGGTCGTGTAAACCAAATGGAGTGGGTTCGGTAACCAAAATAATATAATCGGCATCCGAAACCGTTTCTACAACTGGGCAGCTTGTTCCGGGGGGCGCATCAAAAAAAATAATCGAACCGTTTTCTCCGGCAACCTCTTTTTTTACCTCTTTAATTAGTGCTGTCTGCATTGCCGAGCCAATTTCAAGTCTTCCTTCAATTAAACCTTTTCCATATTCAGTTTGAAAATGAGAAATTATTCCCAAAGGTTGTGGATATTCTGTAATTGCACCATACTCGCAGGCTACGGAACAAGCTCCGCAAGAGTGGCAGAGATCGCCGTTTATCTCAGCAAATTGCAGTTTTTTTATAATTGTGATAGCATTAAATTCACACCATTCAGCACATTTTTTACAAAAAGTACATGCCTCTGTATCAATTTGAGGAATTAGCTGTTTTACCTCTTTTGTATCGACTAATTTTGAATTTTGAAAAAAGATAGCATCGTTTGGCTCTTCAACATCACAATCAACCAATAATACATTTTTATCAATGTATTTTGCAATGGTATTATATATATTTACCGAAACAGTTGTTTTACCCGTTCCTCCTTTTCCGCTTGCAACTGCAATCTTCATCTCTTTTTTATAATTACTTCATTGGGGATATTCCCATTTTTAAAGTGTTTGTCAAGCCATCCGGATTTTACATTTTCCCTGTTATCAAAATGTTTTACAAAAGGTTTAATATCGAGTAATGGAGTTCCATCAAAAATATCAACCTGAGTAAAGAATAACTTATTACCAGCAATTCTCTTAATTTTTACTGTCGAAAAACCAATTTTATTTGGTCGGTTCGGAGTGCGAATTGCAAATACACCGTGTTCTTCAGATTCCAGAAAAGGTCTTGCTTTAATCTCTTCCTTTTCAGATTTATGAAAATAATAAATCAGAATGGCATGACTAAATTTATCGAGATGTAATAACCCTCCGGAATACTTGTCGTACAAAACACAACAACCTTCTGTACTATCGTCAAAACGCCCCTGAATTGGAATGTTATCCGATGATTTATATGGCGTATTTATTACACCGATTGGATGAAAAATAATATCATTCATTTTAATGAGTGCAAAGATTCTCTCCTGTTGTCAACTGGTCGTTTAAATAATTCTCAACCAACTCTTTGGCAGTTCCTTGTGCCACTCCCATATATACCACAATTTTATTATATGCGAACAAATCTTGTGCTTTTTGTCCCATCCCACCGGCAATAATTACCTGAACGCCCTGATCGGCTAAAAACCTCGGGTAAACTCCCGGTTGGTGAATTGGTGGTGTAACCATCTCTTCGCTGACTACTTTATTATCTTCTGTTTCAACAACAGCAAATTTCTCGCAATGACCAAAATGCGCTGTTATCTGGCCATTTAACATTGGAATAGCAAATTTCATATAGACTCTAAGTTTCTGTGTTAATATTTATTTTTTATTATTTGTTGAATTTGTAGGGATCCCAAATTACTAAAATTAAAGCACCGTTTTCTGACTCAAAAGGTCCATGATCTTCGTGTGCAGCGATAAGCTGATAAGAACCAGCCGGATATTCTTTCCCTTTACTTGTATAAGAACCTTCGAGCACAAAATGTTGTTCGGCTGTAATATGAGAATGGGGTTCCATTTTGAAATTTTCCGGAAATTTTATCAGCATTGTTATTGCACCATTTTCATCGCGCAAAACTTTTTTAAGAGTACCTTTTGGATAGTTACCGGCTGCTTCCCATCCATTGTCGTCAAATACATTCATTAAATTTTTCATGATTTTTCCTCCGTTCTTAAAATGTTAATAAACTGAATAATAATTATAAAAACTATTTATTTAGCAACTCTTCTCTAACCATAGTTTTTCCACAGTCAGGGCATTTTATGGTAGTACATTTTAATCCTTGCTGATGAGGGAGTTTTGCTCCGCATTTAGCACAAACACAATATCCTCCGGTTCCGAAAGCACCACCCTTATTTCTTCCCTGACCTCCGCCCTGACCCAAGCCACGACCTTGTCCCATGTTAATAGTTTTTCCTGAGCCTCTCATTTTTTTCTGTTTTAAGTTCAATAAATAAAAAGATGGAACAATTTAATCGAATCTTGCTCCATCTTCATCAATTCAGGCATCTTTTGTTTTCGAAAGTCTGTCTTCTAACAGAGACAATTGATTTTTGAGAGTATTAATCTCATTTTCAATAATTGTCTTTTCTGAAACATCCGGCATATTTCCAAAGAATTGGTTTTGAAAACCATGTCTGAAACCCATTCCCAGACCCATTCTTCGGTTGCCATTAAATCCTCTTCCAAATCCCCTGCCTGCGTTAAATCGACCACTGTTTTCTGCGTAGTCGTTATCAGCGCATGTTCCCATTCTTCTGCCCGTCATCGGACCTTGTCCGCTGGGGCCTGTTCTGTTAAATCCTGGCATCTCTCAAATTTTAAAATTAGCTTTTTACTTTGTCAATAATATCCTGAACTGATTTGTTGCTTTCGGCAAACATTACCATTTGTATTTTTAATCGTTCAAGAAGTGTTTTTGCTTTGGGACCGAAATCTCCTGAAATAACTCTCATTACTCCTAGTTCCATAATCTTTTCAACTGCTTTTGTTCCTGCCCCTCCTCTTGCGTCTTTATTGTTGTTTTCAATAAACTTTGCAGTTTTAGTTTCGCTATCGTATAGACAAAACCAGCCTGCTCTACCGAACCTTAAATCAAATTTCGATTTAAGATTATCTCCTGTTGATGTAATAATAAATTTCAATGTCAATAAATTTTAAATAATTGTTTTTAGTAAGAGTTATGAATTAAATTGCATTTAATATGTTTAATATTTCAAAATAATTCAACACTTACATTTCTAATAATCAATAGCAAAGTTACGAATATAAATATTATAAACCAAAACTATAACGAACAAATGTTTGTAATGATTGGTATTCCTGTTCCACGAGCTTCGGTTAGTTTCAGCTCTTTTAAAAAAAACTACCGATTCTGCGGTTTCGGTAACGCCTGATTCTGACTTTCCCTTTTTCAAAATCGGCTTGTTTTAACGATGGTCAATGCCATTGTAGTTTATTATTTCAATTGACTCCGGTAAAATTCTCACTTCTATTGGTTCTCTCAACTCGTAATTTCTATGGTAAACTGCGTTTGCCAAAGCTTCTTCAATTGCCTCATACGGATAATTGAATATTTTATCTGCCTCGGCACGGTCGGAATACTTTTTAACCCTGCCCTTTATAATGTTGGTTTGAATGTACGACAAAGCATCTGTTAGCTGTTTTTGAATTGCACCTTCAAAAGTTTTTTCGTTGAACTCTTTTGCGCCTACACCGTACGGAAACTCAACAACATCAATTTGTACTCCGGGGGAAAGCGCTTTGGATTGTCCGAGAACATTAACAAGCCTACATTTTTAGGAAACAAGTGTTCCTGCGCCCCCTCGCACAAGTTCATTGCAGAAGCCATCAGTTTTGAGATGTTGTCAAAAATATTCATAATCAATACGCGCGCAACAAAAATTAATGCACACGACACCTATCACTATATGGTTTGTTATAGACAAAATCTATCACAAAAGATGTTTTAAGGCACATTTAAGACACTTTCAGTTATTTAATGGCAGATATATCAACTAACCACAATTAAACATAGTTATCCGACATTATACGCGCGTGGAATATTTTTAATAAACTGAATTGCTATTCAAACGTAAAAAAAAAGAAAAATCAATCAATACACGCAATCAAAAAGGATTCGTTTTTCAACCTATAAAAAAGAATATATTTAACCTTAAATCAATTTGGTTGACTAATGGTTGACTAAAAAGAAAAACGAACACTATTAAAGCATTCGTTTACAGTTAGTTATGTTTTGAATAGTGGAGCTGGCGGGAATCGAACCCGCGTCCAAACGAGGAAGCTACAAGCTTTCTACATGTTTATCCCCGACTTAATTTTCGAATAAATACCGGATCCGGGCCACCAATAATTACCTTAACTCTTTTATTTCGCTGAGATACCAGAGTTTTATCTCAACTAGCTTCGATTTACTTGCACCGCCTGACCGAACCGCTTCAAAGCAATAGCATCCGGGCGATGTCTCGTTCCAGTACCTGGTACCGGAATAAAGGGCAACCTACTTGATTCGGTTACGCAGCAAGAGCGTAATTGTTATCGCCAATTGTGATTTTGATTATTATTTTTTACGGGTCAACAATCAAAACCCTACATGCTTACTTGTCTCTTCTACCCGCTGTCAAAACCAGTCAGCCCCTTTAGAAGTGCGGCAAAAGTACAAAAAATACCTATTTAAAAATTTTAAATTCAAAATAAAATTCAAAATCTAAGAAACCAATTCTCAAATGTTTAAAGTTTCTATTCAATAAGAAAATGGAAATGCTTTTGTTACTAATGCTGAAAACAATTCGAATGAGAATATTTTAATGATAAGATTGTGTGAAAAAATATTTTCAATGTTCCGATTATAAGGTTGGTGTTATAAAGGGCAGATATTTTTTTATTCATTTTTAGCAATGAATTTTCCGATAACAATACCGATAACCACAACACTATAAAAATGACCCAGAAGACCAATTAACACTGCTGCCTTTTTTGCTAACGGAGTAATTGGTGAGATATCGCCATAGCCAACAGAGAGAACAGTAATAAAACTAAAATAAATCAAGTCGCTAAATTTTGTAACACCTTCAGAAAGATTAGTAAACGATCCGGACACAATCATTTCAATAATGATAAAAAGATAGCCACCCATTAATGCCAGCAATATAAAACCAGATAATACTGCGGCAACCATGCCAATTGTAACGCCTTTATTTTTTAGAATTTCACGGTAAACTTCTATTGAAAGAATTACAAAGTAGAGAATATACAAAATTGAAAATAAATATTTACTGACAAGGAGACCCGCAAATAAATTTATTATCTCTAAAAATACCAGAGTGAATAACAAAATATATAGTGGCCAGCGCCATCTCTTCTTACCATAAAAAAGAATTGTACTTGCAAAAACATTCTGAATAACAAGAATTGGAGAAGAATCAAATTCAAATGGGAAAAAAATATCACCAAAAAGAAGAAGCAAAAGACTTAACAGCAAAATCTCGTATTTCCGGTTGATACGTGCTTCCCGAAAATTATTAACTTTTTCAAACACCATAAATATCGAATAAAATGAATGACGCTAAAACTACAAATTATTTAAACCGATTTTAAAAAATACTCTGTTTATTTTTTTATAGTTATTATCGACAGCGAAGAAAACCGGGTTGCTTTGCACTCAAGGAAATAACAAGTTTGCAGTCGCAGTTGCAGTTTGCAGAGAAATAAAAAGTTGGCTATTCTTTTATATTTATCAGTAATATTTTTGAAGTTTCAGGAGTAACTTTAAAACGATTGTCGATTCGGTGCCCCATTATCCAGATAATTTTTTTACCACTGCATAAAATCCATATATTTTCTTTTTCGTGAATAGGAATTTTCTGGTCGATAAAAAAATCACTTACTTTTTTAAAACCTGTCATTCCCAGTGGCTGAAAATAATCGCCCTGCTGCCATTTTCGAATTAGTAGCGGAAACTCTATTTCGTTTAAATCTAAACAAGCGACATTTGCTTTTTTGATAATTTCAAAATTATCAGCGGGCAATTTTTCAATTACAATATTTAGAGGTTTAAATAACTCTATGTCATCATCCTCGATATAAAAAATTCTTGAGTCATTATCTTTTATCTCCGAAATAAAAAGCTCCTTTCGGTCTTTTACGGCTCGGTGAGTTTTCGAAAAAAACTGTTTCCCCGAATCGGTATAAAGACTTTTATTAATTTCGTCGACAACAGTTGCATTAAAATTATAATCAGTCAAAATCTCGAACAGTAATATTTTAGGGAATGAAGTTTTTTGTAGTTTTTCAATATTTATTACCGTTTCATTTTTATTTTCTGAAACTACTTCCATCTTTTCAGATTGTAAAAAACCGGAATAAACTTGCTCTGCATCTTTTAAGTTTTCGATGCTTGCAATAATATTTCTTTTGAATGAAGGATTTAGCTCTGAAAAAAGCGGCAGAATTTTATGGCGTAAAAAGTTGCGTTGAAAAACAATTTCGCTGTTGCTGGAATCTTCTCTGAATTCGATGTAGTTTTTACTTGCAAAATTTTCAATTTCGGCTCGTCCGGCAAATAGCAGCGGACGAATTATTGTTCCTGCCTTTTCTTTTATCCCGGTTAATCCTTTTATACCCGTTTTTCGCGATAGGTTTAAAAAGAAAGTCTCTATTAAATCGTCTTGATGATGAGCAGTTGCAACAAAATCGAAACCATTTTCAATTCTCACTTTCTCGAAAAACTCATATCGTAATTCGCGGGCTGCCATTTCAATTGAGATACCATTTAAACTGGCATATTCTTTTGTGTCGAATGTTTCGAACCACGCCGGAACTCCATGAAATAGCACCTGCTTTTTTACAAACTCTTCATCACCATCCGACTCATCGCCACGCAGTTGAAAATTACAATGAACAATACCATAATCGAACCCCGATTTTTCGAAAAGGTGCAATAATACCATACTATCTATTCCGCCGCTAATAGCCAGCAACACTTTCTGAGATGCCTCAATAAGTTGATTCTGTTTAATCTTTTCGATGAATTTGTTTAGCATTCTGTTTCTCTATTCTCCAAAATTACCATTAAAAATAATACGAATGTGAAATTATAAAATTTTGGAGGTAATTATTATTTTGAGAGATTAAGTTTTGATTTTCCTTTCTCCCTCGTTTGCAAGAAAAACAATAACTATTTCAATATTATCACTCAATCGTCTGACATCTAATCCCTCGTTGCAAACAAGGGGAAAAAGAAAGTTCATCCACTCAATAAAGGTTACTACTCAGCAGATTTAAAGTTTTGAATATCAATAACCCCATGCTTTAGCTTGGGGGTAAATGTTGTGAGAGTCAGTGGTTTTGGCGAGATTTTTGTTTTTCTTGAACAAAAATTATGACAAAACAAGGTGGTAATAAACGATTTAAGTTTTACTTGTACTGCTGAGTAGTAGCCAATAAAGAACACTAATAATCTACTTGTCTATAACAAGGTTCTGAATAAAAAATTCCATCATCCGGTCGCGGTTTACGGCGGTGTGTCCTTTGTCTGGACCAACCTGAACTTCGAAACTTTTACCCGCTTTTTGAAGTGCCTGAATTAGTTGCAGCGAGTTCGACGGATGAACATTATTGTCATTTGTACCGTAATAAATCATCAGTTTTCCTTCCAGATTTTCGGCATAGTTTCTCAGGTTGGCTGCATCGTAACCTTCCGGGTTATTCTCTATTAGATTCATGTATCGCTCGGTATAAATATTGTCGTAATTGCGCCAGTCCATAACTCCCGAATTGGCAACAGCAGCATGATAAACCTCCGGGTGTCGCAGAATACTTGCTGCTGCTGTTGTTCCACCGTACGAAGTTCCGTAAACTCCAACTCTGTTTTTATCGAAATACGGGCGATTATATAACGATTTTATTCCTTCTGCAAAATCGTCCTGTTCAACAATAGTAAGATTACCATAGAGTTTATCCAACATCTTTTTACCTTTGCCGGCTGCATTTCTACCATCGATATTTACAATCAAAAAGCCATATTCGGTCAACGAATTTGGCAGCGAAAAATTTTCGCGAACTGCATTAGTTGCAGGGCCACCATAATTCGATAAAATCATCGGGTATTTTTTATTGGGGTCGAAATTACTCGGGAAGTGTAACATTCCGTGTAATTTGGTTTCTCCATCAGCAGAAGTAAAAGTAAATATCTCCACTTTTTTTAAGCCGAGCTCGTTAAATTTTGTCATATCGCTTTTGGCTATTTCAGCAAGAAGCTTTCCTTTCATATCAAATAATTGTGTGAAAGGCGGAATATCGTGTGTTTGTGCCTGATCTACAAAATATTTTCCGTTGGGCGAAATTTTCACGCTGTGATTAAATGAGGGATCGGTTAAACGTACATCGCCCGTTCCGTCAAGTTTTACACGATGCAGTTGAAGTTTCATGTGGTTATCACCGCTTCGGGCCATATAATAAAGCAGGTTTTTCTTTTCGTCTAACTTAACAACTCCGGCAACTTCATATTCATGATTTGTAATCGGATTAATTAAACCATCTTGTAAATCGTATAGATAGTAGTTTTTAAAACCATTTCGTTCGCTCTCCCAGATAAATCTTTTTTCATCGTCGAGGTACTTCATAAACGGAGTGTTCTCGGTAAAACTTGCCGGCCACTCTTCGCGCACAACAACACGGCATTTTCCGGTTTCGGCATTGGCAGCAGTCCACTCCATAATATCCTGTTTACGGTTTGTGCGGTGAAATAGCAGCTCAGTTCCATCGGGCGACCACTCAATCTTATAAACGTAATGTCCAACAACATTATCATTAAAAGGCTCTCCGTCGCGTACATCAACTTTAACTGTTTTTGCTGTTTCCAAATCATAAATAAAAAGTTCAACCACAGGATTTATTGCACCAACTTTTGTATATGCTTCAATATTCATCGAGTCGTAAATCTCGGTCTGTTCGTATTGCAAATAGTAATTTCGCACTTTGCTCATATCGAAGTGGTAGAACGCCAGTTTTTTACTGTCGGGCGACCACCACATTGCGTGTAGTTGACTTAACTCTTCGCCATAAACCCAGGTTGCTGTCCCGAAAGTAAACCGTTTTTCAATCGAACCCTCGGTTGTGACAGCCACTTCGTTTGCGCCCAACGAATCGGTTATATAAACATTCCCATCACGATAAACCGACTTTAAATTTTTATCCGGTGCCGTCTCCTCTGCATATTGTCTTCCTCGCTGCGGACGGTTGGCGTACATTCTCCGGTACTTCGCGTACATATCTTCGGGTGCGCCAGCTTCGCCAACCTCTGTTGCCTTTTTCTTTTTTACATCAAAAATGTATTTTTTACCATCGAATTTATATTCAAACGATTTTCCGTCATCTGCCCATTTTGCCGAAATACGACCCTGTTTTACTGAACTCCTAATTTGTGGACTCATCTCTTTATATCGGGCATAACCCGGCATATCTTTTATCCACTGCTGGGCGTGAGCAGGAAATGAAATAAAGCTAACAAATAGAATAGAAAACAGGAATAGCGCAACTTTTTGATTTTTCATTATAAAATATTTATACAACTTATTAATTGAACAGCAAACATAACTACTGCACTTTAATAATCAAAACATAAATGTCATGTTTAGCAAATCCTAGGTAAATAAGAGGATATCCATTTAAAAAAAGATTCGCCATGCCAAAATATAAAACTTGGCATGGATTATTCTGAATTATTTTTTACATTTTCAATACAAAACGACCGTTTATATTCTGGACACACCAGAAAAACGAGTGCAAAAATGAATGAGATGAGATATAGGATTTATTACTAAAAAAACACAGAAGGCTCACATGCCGGGACTTTCGTAAACGTGCAACGTGCAATAATGTATGTGCTAATTTACTAGAGCCTGCAAATAAAGTTGATGAATTGATAATAATCAAAATACATACAATTACAATATTGGGACAAAATAAACAGTTCGGTTATTTAGAATTAATATTTATTGTCAATAAAAACAATTAATTTTTAACCACGTATAAATCTTTAATTATATTTGTGGCATACAAACCCGTTAAGTTGTTATAAACGCAGGAGGAATAAGAATTATAAAATCCCGGAGTGGACGCCGGGATTTTTTTTATGGACAATATTTAACTGCTGTTAATTGAATGTCAAAAGTAATTTATTGGCTTCCTCCACACTTTCAACCGGTATTTGGCACGCCATATTTTCACAAATATAAATGAGTGTTTTGTTTTCAATAAACCTATCTTTTAAAATTGGAATATCACTGCTTTTTTTTGAAAAAGCCCAAAGAATATTTGGTTGATAACCATTCAGTATTTCTCTAAAAATATGTTCTGCGTTTTTACCTGTTAACGCAACCTCAATAAATGGCTCCGTTGTTTTCAACATTAAAATTCCCCAATTTGCATAAGCCATCGGGTATTGTACAAATTGAGGTGTAATGTGCTGAACCATCTTTTGTGCCGCTGTTAAATAGTCAGTATTACCCAAAATAAGATACAACCGGTGTAAGTTGTTTGCCATCACAGAATTGGAAGAGGGTAACACATTATCTTCTTTCTGAAAATGGTTAGTAACAACCGAGTTTTCATTCTTTTTGGAGAAGTAAAACAGTCCGCTTTTTTCATCGTAAAAGTGAGAAAAAGTATAATCGCAAAGTTTATTGGCAATATCGAGCCACTCCTTATCACCAGTTACTTCGAACAGAGAAATAGTTGCCTGAATTAAAAGCGAATAATCTTCCATAAATCCATCAACCGAGGCTGTTTTATTTTTCCAGTTATGAAAAAGTTTACCGTTCGGTTGCATCACATTTTCCTTTAGAAAAGTTGCATTCTTTTTTGCCATATCGAGAAACCGTTTATCGCCAAAAGCTTTATAAGCATCTGTTAAACCTTGAATTACCAAAGCATTCCACGAAGTCAGAGTTTTATCGTCTAATCCCGGGCGAACTCTTTTTGAACGCTCATTCAATAAAATACTTTTCCAGTTTAATACATTTTTATGAAGTTGTTCTGCAGTTAATTTATTTTCCCTTGCGAACTTTTTATCCGACTCATCTCGCAGTAAAATATAGTTACCATGTTCCCAAAAACCTTTCTTATTTATATTGTAATATTTTGAAAACAGTTCAAAATCATCCTTTAAAATCTCTTCTAATTCCGGTTTATTCCAAACATAAAATCTCCCTTCTTCGCCTTCGCTATCTGCATCGAGCGACGAATAAAAAGCTCCCGATTTATCCATTAATTCGCGTTCAATAAAATCTACGGTTTCGTAAATTACAGTTTTAAACTCTTCGTTTTTATACTGCTGAAATCCTTTGGAATAGATACTTAACAACTGCCCGTTGTCGTAAAGCATTTTCTCGAAGTGTGGGACTTTCCATTTTCCATCGACAGAATATCGGGCAAAACCACCGCCAATCTGGTCGTAAATTCCACCACGAGCCATTTTCTCCAACGTAGTTTTTATATACTCCAACGATATATTATCTTTTTTCATAAAACCATAATAGAGCAAAAACTCCAAATTTACCGGCATCGGGAATTTAGGCGCACCAGTATTACCGCCTTCTTTCATATCAAATCTACCTTTCCACCTCTCGACTCCCTGCTCTAAAAGTTTTGAATTTGCAGGAACAACTTCGTCGATTTCAGCCGTTAGAGAAATCTGTTGAATCCCTTTATGTAAATCAGTTGCGTACTGCTCCGCCTTGTTTTTATTCTGTTTATAAAAATTGGCAACCGACAAAATATTTTTCATCCAACTCTCCTTCGGGAAATATGTGCCGCCCCAAATTGGCCGTCCATCGGGTAATGTAATTACATTTAACGGCCAGCCACCGCGCTGCTGCATCAATTGCACAGCAGTCATAAAATAATGATCGACATCAGGTCGCTCCTCGCGGTCAACTTTTACACAAATAAAATTCTCGTTCATCAAATTCGCCACTTCCAAATCTTCGAAACTTTCGTGTTCCATTACGTGGCACCAGTGGCAGGCAGCGTAACCAATACTCACCAAAATAAGTTTGTTTTCTCGTTCTGCACGTTCAGTTATTTCGTCGCTCCACGGTTGCCAGTTAACCGGATTGTGTGCATGTTGCAACAAATATGGCGAGGTAGAATTAATCAAATCATTTGTATAATTGTGTTTCATTTTTTTTGAATTTTGACTGTTACAACTTGTCGATGCAAATAGTAGCAGTATAAAAATTTGTTTTCTCATTAATAAAAGGAACAACGTAATTTAATTTAAGTTTTAAATACAAAATATCACTTCTCTGTTTTTGTCAGGATTCAATTGAAACTCCGTCAATATTATAGAAACAATTAACAGAGATGGAAAATACAAATGGGAAATCGAAACTTTGGTTTTTTGAAAATTTTAATTTTCTGGAATCGATGACAAAAGCTGAGAAGTTAGAACTTAGTGAATGTTCGGTTATGAAAGAGATTAAGCGTAATGAGTCGGTTTATCTGCCTCACGATATTTCGTCGAGAATATATTTTTTAAAAGAGGGAAAAGTGAAGATTATTTCCTATTCTGAGGAAGGAAGAGAATTGATACATGGAATTTTAAAGGCAGGTGAAATTTTTGGGGAGTTGGCGTTGGCAGGCGAAAACCACCGCGAGAATTTTGCAATGGTAACAGAAGATTCAGTTGTTTGTCAGGTTAGTGTTACGGAGTTTGAACGCATATTAAAAAGCAACCCACTTTTGAATTTGGAGATCACAAAACTAATTGGTTTTCGGTTAAAAAAGATACGAACGCGGCTGGAAAGAATGTGGTTTAAATCTGCCGAAGAGCGCATTAAATATCTTTTAAATGAATTGGCCGAAGACCACGGGAAAAAGATAGAGGCAGGAGTTGAAATTTCACTCAGATTAAAACATCAGGAAATAGCAAGTTTAGCTGCTACCACACGACAAACAGCCACTACCATTTTAAACAAACTGGTAAAACAGGGTAAAATTGAATACGACAGGAGAAGGATTTTGATTAAAAGCAGACTTTGATTTGATGAAGAATTAGACGTTAATAGAATTGGTTGCAGGTTATAAATTCAATGGTTTGGTGTATAGAACATAGGCACCACCGAAATCAGACACAAATAATTTAGACTACTAAGTTTTTCTTAAATTTCTCTCTGTACAATTATCAAACTCTTTTTGGGAAATAAAATTTGCAAGACAATAATTGCCGCAATTATTATTGATAAAAACAGAGGCATGAATGAAATAAAATCGCCTGAAAATTTAACCTGAGTTAAAGTCAATGGTAAACGAAAAAAAACAATTTCTGACATTATTAAAACAAATACCAGCACCACAAATTGTTTTAATTTTGAGAACAATAGCAACCGTGTAAATACAAATTCAAAAAGAAGGAGAGCAGGAAAAAAAACAAAAAAAACAAACACGAATGTTTTCCATATTTCATCCCCCCAATAAAAATCATCGTTAAAAAATATAACCGGAAAACCCAATATAAAAACTCCTGCTCCCCAACCTTTTAAACACCTAATTAAACTAACACCCATTATTTTAATTTCCGGTAAATTGTTCGAACCTGTAAACTCTTGCATTTTCGTTTATAATAACTGCGTGCACACGCTCTTTAGCATGTAAACGGGTATCTAAATATTTAACAGGAAATATTAAAGCTGAATTTTCCTTATAATCTCCATAAGGATAATTACCGTAGTTACGGTTATAACCGGTGTTATAATTCATAACTTTAGAACCGGGATATAGTATCCAATTCACGCTCGAAAGAGACGATAAACAGATCTTTTGCATTTCCGGCAAGTACAATCTTCTTCCCTTCAAAAACATCTGTAAAAACAACTACTTCCGAAGTTAAAGGTTTATCTGTTTTGGGTGGCGATAAATCTTCAACATCAACAATTTCATCCCCGGTCTCTTTGCTGCAGCTTAACAACAGAGTTGCTGCAAATACTAATAATACTACTCGTTTCATGACTATTTAATTTTAATTATTGAAAAGTTTAATTGTAATACCAACATTAATCCGGTAGGTTGTTGTTAGTTGTGTACCTTGTAAATTCTGATAAACCGGCAGTTCGCCACTTATATTAATTGCCCAGTAATTACTCGGTTCAATACTTAATCCCGGACTGATATTCACCCAGCTACCTCCCGTTCCGGCAACCTGTAAATCATCTATGTTATCCTGAAGTCTGTTTCTGAAATTAATAAACAACGATGGTGTTAATCCCACAGTTTTAACCAAAAAGTTTTTTTGTAAACCCATGGAAAGAATTGTTTCGTTGCCAAAACGATAATCGAAATCGCCCTCGAAACGTTGCGCAGAAGTGGTTATTCTATATCCTGCTGAACTGTTAAAAGCTAATCCCGGAGAATTAAACAGATGAAATTCCTGAAGTGCAATACCTATAATTCCATCCAGCGAACCACTTCCGGGCTGCATATCTGGCGAAAGTACCAAACCATATTCGGGGTCAACAGCATCAAATTTTCCAACCGGTAATTTCGGCCCTGCTGCAATTGTCAGGCTTCTTTTCATGTTTGAAACCGGTGTATATTGCAACATTAAAACCACATCGCCCAATCCGCTTGCTTGTGTAATATTTGTTAAACCTATTTGCGAAAAAACAGTTCGTTTTTGATTTACATAAGAGAATAAACCATTCATAGAAATTTTTTCTGAAAAGGAATATATCGCCTGTAACAAAATTGTTTGTGTTAATCGCTCGCGCGAATTATCGTCCAATTTTTGAGAGCCGCTGTACAAGTTGTTAAGAAAATTATTGTCGTACCCCAACTGAAAATAGAAGCTTTTAGCTTCAATTCCCTGAATTCCAAGATTCCCGGTAAGTGGAGTGCCACCGGAACAGCACGTTTGTGCCTCCGATTTCAAACTTAAAACCCAAAACACAATTAGAATTGAATATTTGTATTTTATTACCATTTAACTTTTTTGAAGATCTATCAGCATTAATATATTTAGTGCAATATTAGACTGAAAAGAGGTTTACAAATGTCGGATAACAGACAATCACTAAAAATAATTATCATACCAACTGTGGTTAATACAAAAGTTGTATATTCGCAGCGATTTTTAAAATATTTAGCCATGTTTAAAACAATTAAAACAGTTGCAATTCTATTTGCATTTATTTTTACTATTACATCGTGTTTAGATTCGGGAGAGACTCCTGCGGAGCGCACTCCCGAAATGGAAGCATCTGAGATTAATCAGGTTTTATTAAAACTTGAACAAGAGGGATATAACGTTGACACAACCGAACTTGGAATTTATTATATAGTCCAGAAAGAAGGCGAAGGTTTGTTTCCTGCTGAGGGCGACACCTGTTATATGGAGTACACTGGCTACTTTTTAGATGGTTCGGTATTCGATACGTCGCACGACCATTTTCCTGATGGAATTTGGGAATTTGTGTTCAGAGATCCAGAGAATCCACTTATTCCGGGATTTGAAGATGGAATTGCTCTATTAAATAAAGGCGCAGAGATTGATATGATAATTCCATCTGAATTTGCTTACGGTCAAGGTACAGATGGTATTCCACCATATACAACTTTATTTTTTGCCACAAAAATGCACGATTTAAAACCGGTACTTATACCGTAGTATAGATTCCCGTTAAAACTATTATTTTTCTGAGCACATTCATTTTTTTATAATAATTAGAATTATAGCACCCAATATATTTTATGTAATTGCCCTAACTTTGCAAAATGTAGGGTTTTTTATATTTGACCTGTATTAACATCAGAAAGAAATAGTTGAAAAAAGATTTTCTTAAAATAAATTTAGCATCCGGTTTTTCAAGAGCCGATTATATTGATCTGTTTAATCAATCATACTCGCATATAAAAAACTTTATTTATTACAAAACCGGTGATATTAATTTGGCTGAAGATATTGCACAAGATACGTTCATTAAAATTTGGGAAAAGAGAAACGAGATTAAACAACAAACGGTAAAGTCGTTGTTATACACAATTGCCGGGAATTTATGTAAGAATAGATTTGAACATCAGCAGGTAGTTTTTGAATTTGCCAGAAATTATCAGCAAAACAGGACTTCTGTTTCGCCCGAATTTGAATTGGAACTTAAAGAGTTTAATGATAAACTGCAAAATGCTATCGGTAATTTAAAGGAGAAAAACAGAGTGGTTTTTATGATGAACCGGATTGACGGATTAACATACAAACAAATTGCTCAGAATTTAGGATTAAGCCAAAAGGCTATTGAAAAGCGGATGAAAAATGCTTTGGATGAATTGAAGAAAACTATTGAGTATAAAATATGAGTAATGAGTAAAAAGTATTGAGTAATGAGAGTAATGAGTAAAAAGTAATAAGAAAAGAAGAAAAACATTTTATGGTTGAAACAGAGATGCTGAATCCATATTCTGACAGGCTAAGATGACCTTAAATAAAACTTTAGTTGGCAAAACAAAAATGAAAGACGATTCTAAAAATATCAACATCACTCCAAACGAATTCAAAAAAATGAGTTCGGAGGAGAAAATTTTGAGATTTGCAAGTGATTTGATTCCTCCAGCCGGAAAGCCGGAGGATGAAGTTTTAGATTCGTTATTGAATAAAATAGAGCAATCATCTCGTACCAAAACTTTTAAGTTAAAAAGATTTGTACAAGCAGCGGCGGCAGTCGTTATTCTTCTTTTATCAATCTATTCAGTCAATTCATATTTATCAAACAAAACAGTAAAAACACAATTTGCTGAACAGACCAAAGTTACCCTTCCCGATGGAACAGAGGTAACTTTAAATGCAGACTCTAAAATAATATGGAACAGTAGGCATTTTGCAAAAAAACGGTTACTTACACTAAATGGCGAAGCCTATTTTAATGTTAAAAAAGGTGATGAATTCATAATAAAAACAAAACTGGGGAAAGTCGAAATTTTGGGTACTCAACTAAATGTTTTCTCAAGAAACAATACATTCTGGGTAAGCTGCATATCGGGTAAAGTAAGGGTTACAGCAAACAACGAACAACAAATTATATTGCCTGGCGATATTGCACAATTAACACCAAATGGATTAATAAAAACAAGTAAAAACAACATAGAACAAACAACTTCGTGGAAACAGGGAGTTTTCTATTTTGAAGATGTACCACTTATTTCTATTTTTGCCGAAATCGAAAGGCAATTTAATGTTTCTATCGAATATGAAAAGTTGGAAAAGCGTTTAATAACAGTAAGTTTTTCGAACAAGAAATTAAGCGAAACATTAGATATTGTTTGCATTCCCATGGGATTGAACTATGAAGTTGATAATAACCAGCAAGTCAGAATTTTCAAAAAACAGGAATAAGGTATATCTGCTTTATTTTCTGCTTGCAATTATATTTCATTTTCCGGTTACCGTATTTTCCCAGGATTTTCAATTTAAATTTTCTGACACACCCATTTCGCAAGCATTGCTTGAAGTGGCAAGTAAAATGGATGTTAAAGTTGCATTCGATGCCGGGCAATTGGGGGATATTACGATTACTAAAAATATTTTACCGGGCTCAGCCAAAGAGATAATCCAATCTATTTTGGAAGAGACAAAATATTCGGTAGAGTTTAAGCACAACACATATCTGGTTTATAAAACAGAGCCCAAATCAATATCAGAAACAAAACGAAATGTAACATTTTCTGGAATAGTTTTCGATAACGAAACAGGCGAAAGATTACCATACGCAACGATATTTGTCTGGGATAAAAACATTTCTCTTTCCACAACTGTTGACGGAACTTTTAGCACCCAACTCACCGATTCTGCCACCTCGTTTTTTCAAATAAAATATTTGGGATATTATACGCTCGACACCATAATAAATACCGGCAACCAAATTCATTTTTTAGAATTGGGATTAACAAAAAAAACTGAAACTTTAAACACGGTAGAAATAAAAGGTGAAAAGCTGGATATTATTGATATTAGTAACGAAGCCGGGCACTTCACATTTAATCCGTCTCGTTTTTCTGATTTACCAAATTATGGCGAAACCGATGTTTTTAGAGCGTTGCAATTGCTACCCGGAATTAGTTCCATAGAAAACTCGTCGCAGTTAAATATCAGAGGTGGTTCTGCCGACCAAAATCTGGTACTATTCGATGGGTTTACACTTTATAACCTTGACCATTTTTTCGGTGTGTTTTCGGCGTTAAATCCCAACGTTATAAAAAACATACAGGTTTATCGTGGAGGTTTCGATTCTCGCTATGGCGAGCGGGTTTCTGGAATTGTGGATATTACCGGAAAAACCGGCAACCAGAATAAAACAGAGGTTTATGGAGGTATAAATATGATGAGTGCAAATATTACCGCCGAAATTCCTATTTCGAAAAAACTTACTTTGGTGGCAGCAGGACGGCGTGCGTACACCGATATATATTCTACGTGGTTGGCAGATGCATTACTAGCTGACAAAATTGGTCAATCCCGTCGCTTTAAGCGAGCAGACAATGTACTAGAACCTGAGTTTTATTTTAGTGATTTCAACCTTAAACTAACATACTCACCCAATCAAAAAGAAAATATTTCTTTTAGTTCATACGGTGCGAAAGATTATTTAAACAGTTCGAGTATTTTCGAAAAAAACCAATTTAAAATTAATACAGAAGACATTAATAAATGGAGTAATTATGGATTTGGTCTGTCGTGGAAAAAGCAGCGAGGCATCAAATATTTCACCAATTTGCAAGTTGGGCATTCCGGCTATTTTAACGAATATTATAACAACACTAAATTTTCCGGAGATTTTCAGCCAAATAGTTTGCAAGCTGGTGCAGATGATAGAATAACAAACGAAGAGAATAATCTCACTGATTACTTTGTGGATTTTAAAAACCGGTATTTTCTCAATTCTAAGAATGAATTAGAATTTGGAATATCGGCAAAATACAATCAGTTTACATTTTACAAAGATGCCACCAGAGATGTGATTTACAATAATTTAGAAAGTTCGGCTTTTTTGTACTCTCTGTTTTTTCAGGATAAAATAAGTTTAAAAAGTAATTTTAATGTTAAACCCGGACTCAGATTGAACTATTACGACGGAACAGGAAAAATATATTTTGAACCAAGATTATCTGCCAGTTACAAAATTGAAAATGGAGTGATTTTTAAAATGGCAACAGGAAAATATTTTCAGTATTTAAACAAAGCAGCTACTGAACAGAATTATGGTTACAATCGTGATTTCTGGGTACTTGCCGACAACAAAAATCACTCGGTTGTTTCGTCGAACCATTTTATTGGCGGTGTTAGTTACGAAACAAAAAATTGGTTTTTCGATGTTGAAACATATTACAAAACAGTTGACGGATTACAGGAATATCTGTTTATTCAGAATCCTGAACATCAACCTGGAGAACCTCCCGGCAATCCGCAAAAACCAATACTGAGCCAGTTTATCACGGGAAACGGAAAAGCGTATGGAATTGATTTTATGGCAAAATATGAAAATACAAATTTCACAAGCTGGCTTGCATATTCAATAAGTAAAGCTACCAGAAGCTTTGCCGAAATAAACAATGGTGAAAATACTCCGGCTACTTACGACCAAACTCACGAGGTTAAATGGACTAATATTTACAACTATAAAAAATGGAATTTTTCGACATTAACAATTTACACCACCGGACATCCGTATATTGAGTTCTCCGAAAAAGATGATGATTTTAACACCACACGAATTTATAATAGATTGCCTGACTATTTCAGAATAGATTTTTCGATGAATTACAATTTCAACATAAAAAATGTAAACATTAAACCCGGAGTATCCATATTAAATGCTTTGAATACCGAAAACTATCTCGATATTTATGTGCGCAATTTCGATTTTCAGAACAACCCGGTTAACGAAACTACCCTTGTAAAAGCACAAGATCTCACTTTAAATTTCTTTGTGAATTTTAGGTTTTAAGAGAGTTAAAAAGCCACGAGCTTTGAGCTTTTCACCCGTTGTCCATCAACTGACAGATCTCCAGTTGAATAATATTGTTGTGATACCCCCGTCCCCACCACCAACCGCAAGCAATTATTAGTTTTATGCATTTGATTTTACACAGTGGCTTTAGCCATTAAAATATTATGCGAATCAAGAGTTGAACCCACTTCGGGGTTCTTTTTGTAAATACCTTATTGTCCACGAGTTATACTCGTGGCTATTATTGTTAAATCCTTTCAGGATTCTTTTGTATGTAAGAGAAAAACAATAATAGCAATTAGAACTCACCAATCTTTACAGTCTGTGTAAAAAAGATATTTGGAAAATTCACCCGGTGAACTGAAAGTCAACGGGTGAACAACCTGAAACTTGTAACCTGTAACCTGAAGTCCACAACTTTAAACTTTTAACTCAAAACTTTTAACTCCTTCCGGTAGGGTTAAACTTTATTCACCTGTAGTAATCTATATAAAAATCAAAGTCAACAAAACGAAAACAAATTTTATGAATAAAATTCTGATTATTCTGACAATGCTAATTTTATTTTCCACGATAAATAGTTTTGCCCAGAATCTGTTATTAACGGGTGTTGTAAAGAATGCGGAGAGTGGGGAAACGTTACCTTCGGCAAATATTATTGTAAAAGGAACCTCCATTGGAACCACAAGTAATGTTGATGGTTTTTTTACACTATTAAACCTACCCGGGAAAAAATTTACATTGAATGTTTTTTACGTGGGCTGCCACCCACTGGAGATTGATGTAAACCTCGACTATTTTGAGGGCAGACTCGAAATAAAGATGCAGCCTTCGAACATAGAAATCGAGGAGGTTTTTGTTACAGCAAAATCGTATAAAATGATGAAAGTCACCGAAGGTGTTAGTTCCGTACGTGTTTCGCCAATGGATTTAAAAACATTACCAAGTTTCGGACAGGTTGATATTTTTCGTTCGTTACAACTACTTCCCGGCATTAGTGGAACCAACGAAAGTTCGTCGGGGTTGTACGTTAGAGGAGGCACGCCCGACCAGAATCTGGTTCTTTTAGATGGAATGACTGTTTATAATGTTGACCACTTTTTTGGGTTTTTCAGTGCTTTTAATGCCGATGCAATAAAAGATATAAAAATGTATAAAGGTGGTTATCCCGCAAAATACGGAGGAAGAATTTCGAGTGTAGTTGACCTTACCGGAAAAACCGGCGACCCCAATAAATTTCACATGAGTGGTGGTGTTAATCTTTTAGATGCACACACAACTATTGAAGTTCCGCTTGGCGGAAAAGGGTCTATTTTACTGGCAGGCCGGCGTTCGTACACCGATGTTCTTGAAAGTGGATTATACAACAAAATATATGATATGCTCGCGCAAAACGATGTGGAGCAAACAACACAGCAGCCAGCTGCTCCAACCATGGGTGGAGGTCCTGGTGGGGGAGGAGGACGTGGAGGATTCGGAAGTTTTGAGCAGCCCGAAGTTACAACAACACGCCCCACATTTTATTTCTACGATCTGAATGGTAAAATATCTTATCGCCCCACCGAGAAAGACAACCTCGCCATAAGTTTCTACAGCGGAAAAGATAATCTTTTTGAAGATTCTGAAAACATACGTACAATTAATAGTCCGAATGAGAACTTTCCATCCAGAACAATTTCGAATACCCGCGATGAAAATACCGATTGGGGAAATCAAGGGGTGAGTTTAAAATGGTCGAGACAGTGGAATCCAAAATTCTACTCAAATGTAATGGGTGCTTATTCGCATTATTTCAGTAATTATTACCAGAACATTATAAATGAAACTTACAATTTGAACACCGACACTTTGATGAACAACCGTACAATGGGTAATTTTGAAGAGAATGATGTTAACGAGATTTCATTCCGTTTAGATAATGAGTGGCAGGTTTCAAATGAACACCGGGTTGGCTTTGGCTTAAACTTTTCGCATACAAATGTTGCTTACGACTTTATCAGAGACGATACTTTATCGATTTTAAACCGCGACGAAACCGGAATCTTAACAACACTATACGCACAAGACAATTGGAAAGTTTTTCCAAATTTAGAAATCAATGCAGGTATTAGGGCAAATTATTACGATGTAACGGGGCAAACTTATATCGAACCCCGTTTTTCGTTTAAGTATTCTGCCACCGACCATTTATCGTTTAAAGGAGCAACCGGAAAATACAATCAGTTTGTAAACCGTGTTATAAATGAAAATGTAACACAGGGTTCGCGCGATTTCTGGCTAATTGCTGACGACGATTTAGTTGATGTTCAATCGTCGTGGCACTATATTTTAGGTGGAAGTATTGAAAACGATATGTTTCTTTTTGATGTGGAAACATACTATAAAACTCTGGACGGGTTATCAGAATTCTCGCTTCGTTACCGCCGAAATGATATTGAACTCGACCAGCTTTTCTTTTCGGGAGAAGGAACTGCAAAAGGAATTGAATTTCTGCTTCAGAAAAAACAGGGCGAATTTACCGGCTGGTTAACATACACACTGGCACAAGTAGAACATAAATTTGAAGGGTTAAACGAAGGAAATCCATTTCCGGCACTACACGATCAAACTCACGAGTTTAAGGCGGTTGCCAATTGGGAACCACATCCAAAATGGAGATTCTCATCAACCTGGGTTTATGGTTCCGGAAAACCTTACACTGCGCCCGAATCGCAATATCAGATTGATTTACTGGATGGGCGACAGTTTTCGTATATTAGCGTTGGACCTAAAAATGCCGAACGTTTGCCGGCATATCATCGAATGGATATTGCAGCACATTTTCTCTTCCAGCTTGGAAATGTGGATATGGATGCCGGATTCTCTATCTTCAATCTCTATAATCGCACAAATATATGGTATCGCGAATTCGATTTACAAGAACTTCCGATGGTTATAAACGATGTAACTTATCTGGGGGCAACACCAAATATATCGTTAAATTTCTCTTTTTAACAGGAAAGATTAATAGATTTTTAGATATGAGTATCAAGACAAAAAAACATATAACCATGAAAAAATATATTTTAATAGTATTATTCACTTTAATACTTGGGAGTTTTATATCCTGCGAAGATGAGGCTATTTATACGCCCGATGAACGTTTTGTTTTGCAGGCATATTTGTATGCAAACGAACCGGTTTCTGATGTGAGAATTAGAAATGCAGTTCCGTTATCGGTGCCCGATTCGGTTGGCGAGCCCATTAATGATGCAATAATTACACTTTATAAAAATAATGTTGCATACACGCTAATATCGAGTAGCGATTCAGGAACTTACCATTATCCGGGAGACGACTTGCTTGTTGTAACCGGTGACAAATTTTCGATAGAAGCCATTGTTGGAGATAAAACAGCCTCTGGTGTTACTTCTATTCCCGAATCGCCGGAAGGAGTTTTAATGTCGGATTACAATATTGAATTACCCGAGATTAGTGTTGATCCATACACGGGACGCCCGGATATGGGAGCCATGAGAACACTTATGGCTTTACAAAGAGAGATGCAGTTAGAAGTTATTTGGGATAACCCAACCGGCGAACTTCATTTTGTAGTTATTGAAAATGCCGAAGACAATCAGGAATCTATATTCCCCGATTTAGGTGGTAAGTTCGGGCATGTTGGCAGAGGTTCATTTCAAAGAATTACATTGCCAACCCGCGAAAGCTCACACGAAATTAATTTTATGGAGATGCAATATTGGGGAAAATATATTGTTAAAGTTTACCGTATAAACCAGGAGTATGCCGATTTATATGATAACTTAGAACAAGATTCGAGAGACTTAAACGAGCCACCAACCAACATTACAAACGGACTTGGCATTTTTAGTGCTTTCAACTCTAAAAATGTTTATTTTAGTGTTGTTAAACAAGGAACATTAACTCCTACAAATGGGTGGTAAAATATGCAATAACTAATAGATATAATGCTTAAAACGGATAATAATTAACATCAATGAAAACTACTTTATTCATACTAATAATTTCTACGATTGTCCTTTTTTCGTCGTGTAGTAAACTTCCCATATACGAAAGTAAAACATACGTTGCACCAGAAAAAGACGAATTCTCAAATCCCTTGATTTCCAATTACGACAAAAAAACAAACATAGGTTTCGAGATTGCCAATAACGATACCAACATGTATATCCGGGCAGTTTTTCACGACCGCCAGAGTTATATTAAAATTATGCGCGGAGGTTTAATAATCTATTTCGACCCTTCAGGGAAAAAGAAAAAGCAGTACATGCTGAAGATTGAACGGGCTAAAAAACAAAAAATAGATATGGCTTCCATGATGAGTCAAATGGGGATGAATCCCTCTGCAAAATCGCAAGATTTGCCAGCTGTAATAAATACCACATTTACCAAGGTTACATGGGATAAAAATGGTAATGAATTTATATTTTATCGCAATCTTTTAAGAGACCCAATTAGTGTTGACCTCGGTCCGAATGAGACAAACGAATTGGTGCTTGAGATAAAAATTCCACTTAAAGAGATACCTATAGAAGCAGGACAAAACCTTTTCTCTATGGGAATTGAAAGCGGTGCGATATCCACAAGCGGAATACAAGGAAGTCGTTCAAGTGGTGGAATGCGTGGCGGCGGAGGTGGCCATGGTGGCGGTGGCGGCGGTCGTGGTGGAATGGGCGGTGGAAAACCAGGCGGTGGTTCGCGTCCCGGCGGCGGCATTCCATCAGGAATGGAACCTATAAAACTTTGGTTTCAGGTGCAATTGTAATATTAATTTGAATTATAAAATAATGGTTAATACCATATTAACTTCATATTACAACACGTAACAAAACTAAAAAACGCCGTCTGTTTTAAACAGGCGGCGTTTTTATATAAAGTGTCTCTTTCAGTTATTTAATCAACTCAACACTTCGTTTTACGAATTTGTCGAGGTCGGCACCTTTTAGCATTCCGTTTGCCAGAAGTGCCAAATCAACCATCTGTTTTGCAAGTTTATTTTTCTTGCCAAAATCGGAAAGTTTATTGCGTTTTGTCTCTTCAATTTTCGACAATTCGCTGTTTAAAGTATCCAATTTCTCTTTATCGGCTTGTGGAATTTCTTCCTCTTTTTTACCCTCTTTTGCTTTTTCTACTTCGGCAATTTCACCTTTTTTAGCAAGCAACTCAGCATCCCATTTTTCAATTTGAGTGGTGAGTTTTTTATCTTTTGCAGCAACAACTTTTTTTACTAACGGATGCGTTGTATTAACCACAAGATTTAAACTCTCCGGCATGTCTCCGTATATATTTATTCCGCCACCACCTTGCGTTTCGCTCATATCTTTCATACGGCGCATAAATTCGCTGCGTGTAATTACCATTGGCAAACTTGTTTCGCCCAAATCCTGAAAATCAACGATAAAACTAAACTCTTTATCTGCGGGGCAAACCGCCTGGAATACAGGAGAAAGTTCTTGTTTTTCTTCAAAAGTTAAAGCCTCTTTTGGCGAGTCTTCTTTTTTTATCAGGTTTTCAACCACGTCAGAATCTACACGAACAAAACGTTTATCGGTGTATTTTTGCTCAAATTTATTAATAAGATGTGGCGCAAGAACATCGTCGAGAACCAAAATGTCGTATCCTTTATTCTTCGCCTCTTCAACAAAAGTATATTGCTCCTCGAGGTTTGTTGTATATAAATAGATGGTGTTTTTATCTTTATCAGTCTGATTTTCTTTTACAAGTTTTTCATACTCTTCCCATGTAAAGTAGTTACCCTCGGTGTTTTTCAACAAGAAAAAATTCATTGCACGTTCGTTAAATTTTTCCTCAGTCAACATTCCGTATTCAATAAAAATTTTAAGGTCGTCCCATTTACCTTCAAAATCTTTTCGGTTGTCTTTAAAAATCTGGTGTAAACGGTCAGCCACTTTTTTATTAATATGACTACTAATTTTCTTTACATTCGAGTCGCTTTGCAAATACGAACGCGAAACATTTAACGGAATATCAGGAGAATCGAGAACACCGTGCAACATAGTTAAAAACTCCGGTACAATTCCTTCAACCGAATCGGTTACAAAAACCTGGTTACTGTAAAGTTGAATTTTGTTTTTCTGAACCTCAAAATTATTTTTGATTTTGGGGAAATAAAGAATCCCTGTGAGATTAAACGGATAATCAACATTCAAATGAATATGAAACAGTGGCTCCTCTGCCATTGGGTACAATTGGTGGTAGAAGTTATTATAGTCTTCATCTTTCAAATCGGCTGGCATTTTTGTCCAGGCCGGAGCAATATCGTTAATCTGATTTTCCTCTTTTGTTTCAACTTCAGCACCATCTTTCCACTCTTTTTTAGTTCCGTAAATTACCGGGATTGGCAAAAACTTACAGTATTTATTTAGTATTTCAGAAACTTTAGAGTCCTCCAAAAAACCTTTCTCTTCTTCGCTGATATACATTACAATATCAGTTCCAACACCCTCTTTTTCAACCTCGTCGAGTGTAAATTCAGGATCGCCTTTGCAACTCCACTTTACGGCTTTTGCACCCTCTTTATACGATTTAGTAATAACCTCAACTTTTTCCGACACCATAAACGAACTGTAAAAACCAAGTCCGAAATGTCCGATAATTGCATTGGCATCATCTTTATATTTATCGAGAAAATCGTTTGCTCCCGAAAAAGCAATCTGGTTAATATATTTTTCAACCTCATCGGCAGTCATCCCAATTCCGTTATCAGAAATGGTAATTGTTTTTGCCTTAGTATCTAAACTAACTTTTACTTTTGCATCTTCCAAATCACCCGAGTATTCACCTTTTGAAGCTAACGTTTTTAACTTTTGAGTAGCGTCAACTGCATTGGAAATTATCTCACGTAAAAATATATCGTGATCAGAATAAAGAAACTTTTTAATAATTGGGAATAAGTTTTCCGTGGTTACACCAATTTTACCTTTTTGCATATTCAATATGTTTTAAATTTATTTTTCAATTTACGAGTGGCTGTTTTCAAACAACATGCCATTCAGTTTTTATGACTATTTGTCATTTAAAAAACCAATTATTGTTAAAATTGAAGAAGAAATGATTTTCTCCCATTTTTTATTCATCTAAAGTCGCTTAATTTGCAGCAAGAATTAATAAACGTTTTATGAGCAGTCTGGAAAAATACTTTGAAAAATTTCGCAAGAATATTGTTGGCACCAATCAGGAGTTTGAATCTCCATATGGAAAAAAGAAGATTATTTATGGCGACTGGATTGCCAGTGGCAGATTATATAAACCAATCGAGGAAAAAATTTCAAACGAAATAGGACCATTTGTTGGCAACACTCATACCGAAACCAGCGAAACAGGAATTCGGATGACGCACGCTTATCATAAATCACACGAGCTTATAAAACAGCATGTTAATGCAGATTCTAACGATGTAATTATTACATCCGGCTCGGGAATGACCGACATTATTAATAAATTTCAGCGAATACTAGGGCTAAAATATTGCGGAAAGATATCGGGTAAAAGCTGTATTATTGATCGCGAACGTCCCGTGGTATTTATTACGCACATGGAACATCACTCGAACCAAACGTCGTGGTACGAAACCAATGCCGATGTTGTTGTTGTTGAACCTGGAGATAATTTGTTGGTTGACCCCGGTAATCTGAGAAAAGCACTTGACAAATACAAAAATCGACCATTTAAAATTGGGTCTTTTTCGGCATGTTCTAATGTTACCGGTGTTAGAACTCCATTCTACGAATTGGCAAAAATTATGCACGAGAATGGTGGAGTTTGTTTTATTGACTACGCTGCCTCGGCACCATACGAAAAAATAGACATGCACCCTGCCGACCCAATGGAAAAGTTAGATGCAGTAATGTTTTCTCCTCACAAATTTCTTGGTGGACCGGGTTCTTCAGGTGTTCTGATTTTCAATTCGTCGATGTATAAAAACGAAGTGCCCGACACACCGGGCGGTGGAACAGTTGACTGGACAAATCGTTGGGGAAAATACAAATACATTGATGATATTGAAGCACGCGAAGATGGCGGAACTCCGGGTTTTTTGCAATCGATAAGAACAGCTTTGTGTATTGACTTAAAAAATCAAATGGGAGTTGAGAATATTGAAAAGCGTGAAAAAGAACTTTTAAAATTAGCTTTTATAGGATTTGATAAGATTAAAAAATTAAATATTCTTGCCGATAATGTACGCGATCGTTTGGGTGTTATCTCGTTTTATGTAGACGATATTCATTTCAATCTTCTTGTTCAGCTTCTGAATGACAAATATGGAATTCAAACCCGCGGTGGCTGTGCCTGTGCCGGAACTTATGGACATTTTCTTTTGGAAGTGTCGTACGAACAGTCGCAGGAAATTACCGATAAAATCAATCATGGCGACCTTTCTGATAAACCGGGCTGGGTACGCTGGTCGTTGCACCCAACCATGCCAAATAGCGAAGTTGATTTAATGATAACAGCGTTGAACGATATTATCGAAAATATTGAAACTTATAAAGTTGATTATATCTATAATAATCACACAAATGAATATTGGCATAAAAATCAAAAAGGCGACGAAGAACTTATGAAAAAGTGGTTTTCGCTGGGAAATTAAACCGATTTAAACCGGTATCTTCTAATATTTTTGAATTATACAGATTATAATTTCTCCCCCAATTAAGCATTTACTTTTCTATTCTTAATAATAATTGTTAATGCAACAAAAACTACAATCAGAATTATTGGTAAAACCGACATATTTCGCAGGGTAATTTGCGGACCGGCAGTTTCTATAGATTTGCCCATAATTGGTAACACCATCGACGTGGCAACAAAACCTGCTCCACCCAAAATAGACATTCCCAACGCACCACTTTTAGGCACATATTCCGAAGCAACACCAATCATTGTTGGCCAGAAATAACAGACTCCAACTGCAAAAACTGCTGCCGAAACCAAAGTCATTGCAGCCCCGCTCGAAATACTTAACAATAACAACCCGGCAACCGCAATTACTGAAGAGCCAAGCAGCACTCCGATAGGATTTAACCGATGTATTAAACCACCCGCAAAAAATCTTCCAACAGCCATAATACCGGTTACAACAACCAAAATAATCATCGGGTTAATTCCATTGGTTTCCAGAAGTGCGTTAATCCATTGTGTTGTCCCTAACTCGGTTGAGGCGGTTAACAACATGGCAAATAACAGGAGAGGAAATAACAGGCTAATTTTATTGATTGCTTTTCCTTCGATTATAACCAGAATTACAATTACTCCCACAATAACAAATGGTAACACACTATCGAAACTAATGCTAAAAGACGGAACAGAAGCAACTAATATCATTAAAATTACGGTTGCAATTATTGTGTAAGGAGCGCCAATATTCCGCATCATCTCTTTATAACTTACGCCACTCGAAACACGTTCTGTTTCAGGAATTTTCTGTCCTAAAAACAGAAACCCGTAAATTGCCAGAGGAATAAACAGCAGGCTTACCAATATTTCCCAACGCAGGTTTAGTGTGTCCATAACCAACCACGCTAATACTCCGCCAATTACAATTCCGCCCGGAAACCAAACATGAAACCTATTTAGCATTTTTGTTTTTTTGTTTGGGAAAAGTGTTGTTATTAGTGGATTGCACGCTGCCTCAACACTACCATTTCCGAATCCGATAAATACATTTGCAATAAATAACGATGTCATGTCTTTGGCTAAAAGCAAAAGAACAATCCCAATTAAGTGCATCCCAAATGCCATCCATATAATTGTTTTGGTTTTTACTAAGTCGATAATAAAGCCACCGGCAAACATTGCAACTGCAAATCCCCAAAATGCGGGACCGAAAGCGTAGCCAATTTCCTCTTTTGTTAAACCATAATCAGATGTAAATACACCTTCGATTTTCGCCCTGATAGCAAAAGTCATTGCAGTTACTAACAGTGCCAGACAACTGGCAATAAACAGTCTTTTTTGATTTACATTTTCCATAATAAAATTTTATTAATTAGATTTTATTGAGTTATCTCCAAAAAGTAAAAAATATAAATATAGTCATCTGATGAATATGTAACCAACTGATTGCCAGGTTTGAATTATCTATGCTTTTTGCTAACCCATTCATCTGATGACTATTCATAGCGATCTCATTATTTATTCTGATAAATATTGAATTGCCTGCAATAATAACTTCCGGTAATCTGCTTCCACAAATGTTCGTTTATCGTGCCCCGACTGAATATAAATAATTTTTGATGCTTTATAACTGTTCTCCCATGCAACCACTTCCATACTTTTTGGATAGCGTGTTTTTAGTAGCGGAATTACGCTGTCCGAAACCCGAACATTTCCATAAACTTCATCGAAAAAACGCAATTCGCGAAAACCTTTTGTAACAGGAGTGTATGTTTCAACTTTACTGTAAACCCAAACATCATGATCGTAAGTAGAGAGCAACTCTTCAGGTACATTTTCGCCTTTCTCGAAATACTTGCCTCCAATGATTTTTTCAAACTCGGGCCAATTTTGATACGAAGCAATTGAGTGGTGCAAAAATAAAAATGGTTTTCCCTGTTCCGTTAATTTCAGATAAGCATCTTTTTCCATATCTGAAATGGTTTTCCACATGTCGTAAAATACCAGCACATCAAAATCTGCCGCCAAATCTTTTGCCAGTTTTTTATTGGCTTTTGGTTGTTCGAAATGCTCATATTCAACACCTTCCATATCATCAAACATTTCAAAAAACTCAGCCTCATCAAAATCGTGACCACCAGTTATAAGCATTATTTTTATGGGTTGTGCATTTATAATTAAACCGGAAATCAAAAAGATAAGTATCGGAAATATTCGTTTCATAATTCTATTTTATTCGTTCAATATAAAAATAGTTTACATGGTTTATACAAAGCACTAAAATTAACAATTTAGTTGTTTCAAGAAAATCTATTCCAATAAAAACGAACCAAATAATTAACCAAGTCATCTTTTTTGACTAATTTTGAAGTCTGAAAACTAATATTAAAGTGCTATGAAAACTAATATTATTCAAAAATTTCTACTCATTATATTTGTTGTTTCAATCTTTTCGTCGTGCGACCTTTTTAATAACGATGAAGATAAACAACCGACAGATCAATATCTTGTTAGTTACGAAAAAGTTGCAACATATTTACCGGCACTAATAGAGTCGATACTAACTCCATTGGTAGATGACTACCCCGGATTTGCACCTATTGTTTCGGAAATTGAACATGGTGTTACAGTTTATAAAATAAGTTATATAACCTCTTTTAATGATGATGATGTAATTGCTTCGGGGTTAGTTTGTGTACCAACAGCGGCAGGCGAATTTCCGATATTGAGTTATCAAAATGGAACAAATACTGAACACAGTAAAGCTCCGACTGTTAATCCTGATAACGAATTATTTCTGCTTTTAGAGTTTATGGCATCAACAGGTTTTGTAGTAACTATTCCTGATTATCTGGGGTTTGGAACTTCTGAAAATATGTTTCACCCGTATTTAGATGGAGAATCAACGGTGCAATCTATTCTCGACATGCAACGTGCAGTTAAAGAGATGGTGGCAAATTATTTGAGAGATGAAATAGGATTGGAGTTGAATAACGACTATTACATTACAGGATATTCGCAAGGTGGCTGGTCAACAATGCAACTACAAAAAGCCATTGAAGAAAAATATTCTGACGTATTTAATTTAAGAGCAAGTGTTTGTTCTGCCGGGCCATACGATTTGAATTATATTAACGAATATGTACTGGCTCAGGAAGAGTATCCGATGCCATATTTTTTAGGATATATTTTTAATAGTTATCATAATCTGGGTGGAATTACAACTCCATTAGATGAAGTTTTTATGACACCTTACGATTCAAAAGTCTTAACATTATACGATGGCACAAAATCGGGAACAGAGATAAATGATTTGTTAGATACAAAAATATCGCGATTGTTTACTGCCGATTATATAAGTAACTACAATACAGCCGATAAGTATTCATCTATTAAAAATATGCTGATTAAAAATAGTGTAACAGCATGGAAAATAAAAACACCAACTCTGTTGGTACATGGTACAAAAGACACATTTGTTCCACCACAAGTTACAAGTCGTATTTTTCAGAATTTCCTTAACGAAGGTGTTGGTGTAGATAAAATTAAAATGCTTTCAATTCCAGGGGGCACGCATCAATCGTCGGTTGTTCCGGCAGGTATTGCCGCAATAAGTTGGTTTATAGAAATTAAAAATGAGGAGTAAACCGCAAGGATAACAATTTAACAATTCATAAATATTTCTTTTAGTCTCATATAACTGGTTGTTAGAGGTACTCTCGAAACTGCACAAAGTTAAATTCTACAATTTTTTTTGAACCATTTTGTACCACATTTCGTGCTGATGTTGAAGAGATACAGGAAATATCCTGAGCTTGTAATAGATTAACTAATGCAAAACAAAACGTTAGTTCACCCATTATATGAACCACATTATTATTTTCTCTTGATTTTTTCAATATATCTAAACATTTATTGAAATAATACTTGGCAAGCTCTTTTATCTCTTCCGGTTTTGCACTGGGATTAATAGCCGGGAAAGGCAAATCCAAAATTTTACCATATTCATTTACAGCCTCATCAGTTTGTAACTTACTCCACTGTTTTGATGGATGATTTGAAAGATTTATTAGCATGGTATGAAACTTAATACGTATTTTTTATTCTTTCAACTAATTCACCTAAATCAATTTTCCCATTAAAGTATTTTCTGCCAAATAATTCTATATTCATAACTTTTGCTCGTTCTGCATAGTCAATGTTTTTATGAGCCATACTACTTAAAGTAAGTAACATGTTATTTACTGTAAGACCAAACTTTGCCCTTAAAGCAGATGATTTATAAATGGTTTCATTAAATAAGGCTGTTGAAACTTTTCCATTTTTAGACATTGCGGTTTTACATTCAACCACATAAATATTATTGTTGAATATAAAAACCACATCTAAATCATTATCCAGCACATAATCGCTTTTTTCGAGTTTAACCCCAAGTTGAATGTCGTCATCACCAAGCGATAGTTGTTCCTTAAAATAGAAATAGCACAACTCTTCGTACCACCCTCCGGTTAGGTATGCAATTTCATGTTTTGTGATAACAGCGTCACTCTTCTCTTTTCCTACGAAACCCAAATTTACCATAAAAGCTCCCAGACTACTTATTTGGTATCCCTCACGTTCATCATTTTCGATGGTAGAAATAGAATATTTGTTTCTCTTCGATCGATAACTAACCCTAAGATTTTCAATAACTTTATAATCAATATTTCCACTAACAAAATCGTCAAATATTTTTTGGGTTATTTCCCTTATTTCAAATGATTTAGCACTCTTTGACTTAACGCCATAACTTAGCAAATAATCTTTCACATGAATTTTGGTTGTGATTTTTCTGAATATTGAATCGTCTTCGACTGACAAAATTTTATTCGTTCGAATTGGTTTATAGTATATTTTAGCATTTTTCTTCTGAAAGAAATTAAAAACTGCTATGGACATTATTTTGGTACCACCGGTCAAATTAACAATATATTGCTTTTCGGAGGGCATATTACTTGTCAGCTTACCCTCAATATCTGTTATGGAATCTTCTATTACCACTATCCTTTTTTCATCAACCCCTTTTAGATGAGCAGCTGTTATAATACAATTTGTTCTATCTTTTTTTTCTGACTCCATATATTCAGTTGTGATAAACACATAGGACTCTATTTCACTTTCAAACTCTTTTATCAACTCAACATTAGGGATTGTTTGATCGCTGACTAAGCTAACTAATACTTTACGTGCCATAATTTTTTATGTTTTATAAGTTTATGCTGTTATTTTCACTTCACTCACACCGTTTCCTTTTTTAATTACCTGTATTTGCGTTGTAATACGCTCTTTCAGTTTTTCGACATGCGAAATTACCCCGATAATTTTACCATCGCTACGGAGACTTTCCAGAGTTGAGATAACGGTTTCCAATAAATCGTCGTCGAGTGTACCAAAACCTTCATCAATAAACAATGATTCTACTTTTACGTTACGACTTGCCATATCTGACAACCCAAGAGCCAACGACAAACTCAATAAAAACGATTCACCACCACTGCAAGTTTCAACCGGTCGCACCATGTCGGTTTGATAATGATCTGTTAGTTCGATATTTAATTCCCGGTTATCGGTTAATTCATCGGTAATTTGCAATGAATATCGGTTGTTCAGTTTTTCGAGATGAAGATTTGCATGGCTAATCAAACTTTTTAAAGTAAGGCGCTGTACATAAATATTAAAAGCATCTTTTGTGCCTCCAAGCAACGCGAATAAAGTGTTCCATTTTTTCAATACCAATTTTTGAATGTCGATCTCTTTTATCACATTTTCGTTTCGTAATCTCAATTCAGAGTCACGCTCAAATATGTTATTAATTTCGCCAATCCGCTCCTGTTGTCCCGATTTTTCTTTCTCTAATTTAGAAAAAGAGTCGTGTGCCTGCTCCTCATCAATTTCAAAGTTACGTTGTTTTGCCTGCTCTGCCTCATATACTTTTATTTGTTTCTCTCTGGTGTGAATAGCAATTTGTGTATCATCTAATAACTTTTTAATTTTTTTATACGACATTTCAGTTTCATAATCTAAAAGTGACTGCTCAAGCTCTTTCCTATCCGAGAAACGGCTTTCTTTCAGCTGAGTATTCAAATTGCTACTGAATTTTTCAATCGCTTTGGCTAATGAAACTAAACTAATTTTAAAGCCCTCTTGCTCCGATTTTTTCCCGGCTAATAATACTTCCAATTTATTTACTCTCTCCCTCCAATCGTACACCTCTTTCTCCGCATTATCGATTTTTTTATTTAGTTCCCCTCTCTTTGCTTCAACACTTATTTCCAACGGAAGCAATGTATTTCTCTCTTCTTTCGTACGGGTTAACTCTTCCGAAATACTTTTTGAAGTTAGCTCTTTCTCCCCTTTAGTTTTAGTATCATTCTGTATTCGCGATTCATTCTCTTCAATTTTAACAGAGAGAACGTTTAGCTCACTTTTTAGATTTTTTTTCTGTTCTTCTCTCTTCGAATAATCTTCAATATTCTTTGTCAACTCTTCGATGAAACCATTAGTTAATTCCGGTTCAGGTAGTTGCAATCCGAAGGGTGTAAATTGGGTTTCTATCCGTTCTTCCAAATTGTTCAACTCCTTTTCGATATCTGCAATTACCCTTTGCTTATCAATTCTGTTTGTTTCAAATCCTGTTTTTTGTGATTTTTGAACCGATAATTTTTCTCTCAGTTTACCACATAAACTCAATTCGCCGGAGCTTTTTTCAGTATTTTCATCAATTTGTTGTTGAAGCAAATTGGCCTGTCTGATATTTTCCTGAACTTCAATCAACTGCTGTTCTGTTTTATTAAATGCACTATTTATTGCGGTATTATCCAAAATTGAAATATCGAGTTTTAATCTATCAAAATTTTCGTTTAACTTATTAATCTCAACAGAAAGGCTTTTAATCTTATCGCTTTCGGTTTCCATTTTTGTATTCGCCAACAACTGCTCTCTTGTATTGTTCTCTATTTCTTTATTTAATTTTTCAACCTTCCGATTTTGCTCGTAGTACCGTTTCTCTGTTTCCGAGAAATCGAATTCGTTATATTCTATTACGAAAGGATGGTGTTTTGAACCACACAACGGACAGGCATCGTTCTGCTGCAACTTTTGTCGTTCTACTTCCAGACTTTTTACTTTTTTTTCAAGCTCCAGAGTTCGTTCTATCTCGCTTAATAATTTTTCGGATGCAGATATTTTCCCTTCCAGCCCTTTTAACTCAACTGATTTTTTCGATAATTCTTCTTTAAAGATTTTAATCAATTCCTCCGAATATTTTACGCTCTGTTTTTTTTCAAACCAATCGGTCGATATTCTTACCCCCTCTTTTAGTAACTCTTTATTTGCAATTAAAGCAGTTTGCCTAATATTTAATTGAGCCACATCGAGTTTAGTTTGCTGTTCTTTTAACTCGATTATAACTTTATTTATACTTGCTAACTGCCCCTCTTTTTCTATTAACTTTTGCCTGTTTTCTTCAATGCTTTTATCAAGTCTCGCTATTTCGGAATTATATTTCTTAATCTCTTTCTCAGCAATTTGTTTTGCACCATATTTTATTTTACGGCTATTTAAACTAACCGACCACGTATTTAGATTAACTCTAATCTCGGCAACCGGGCGGTTTTCATTCAGGTAATTTTCAACATCTGCTAAGTCGGCAATATTTTTTGTCTTTTTCTCTTCGTTTTGTTTCCGTTCAGTTTCCAGACTCTTTATATCCTCATAAATCTTTTTTATTTGCGTTTTAATATTTGTTAATACTTCAGCACGGTTTATTATGTTTTGGTCGAGCCGGGTAACAGTATCGAGTTTTGGCGACCATATATCTTTGTTTTGTTTTTCCTGCTTAAAAGAATTCTCCTTTTTACCAAGTTCGGTTTGAGCCTTTTGCCATTCTTTTCTTACCTTTTCTATTTCGGGCACTAACAATTTCAACGCTTTTTCTTTTGCTGCAAATTCTCCTGTTTTAGAATTCAGATCGCGAAGTAAATTTTCGAAAGGTTTAGCTTCGGTATGTAATAGTAAAGCCTCTAATACCCCTTTCTGTTCTTGCCTGTTTCTATTTAGTTCATCCGTATCTTTTTCTATCGACTGTTTCTGATTCTCAATCTCTCTAGTTTTTTTATACCAGTCAATTATCCGGTTGAATTCATCTGCCTCCTTTTTTATGGTTTCAATATTTTTTAAAACCCCCTTTTTTTCTTCCTCTAACTCTCTCCTTTTCTCTTGCGTTAACAAATCTTCAGTATTTATTTTCTGCTCTATTTCCTGAAGTTTATTCTTTTCTGCACTTACTCTTTCGGCTACCGAATAGCCAATTTGTTTGTATATATCGTTTCCGATAATTTGGTCGAGCAACTCAACTTTACTTTTTTTATTGGCTTTTAAAAACGATGCAAACTCGCCTTGAGCAAGCATCATCGAACGTAAAAACTGGTCGTAATTCAGTTGAGTAACTTCCTCTATTTTTTTATTGAATTCAGTTAGTTTTTCGGCAATTATTTTGTTTTCATTCAAATCTTTCAACCTAACAGTTTCCTGTGGTTTCCCGAGCAGCTTTCCACTTTTAGATTTCGTTCGAATGCTCCAAAATGCTTCAAACATTTTCCCGTTATTCGAGAATGTTACCCGTGCCATTGCCTCGCCTGCCCCTTCGCTTACCACATCGCTTAGCCCTAGCTTAATATGCGACGCATTAAATCGTGGTACTTCGCGATAGAGTGCAATAGTTATGGCATCGAGCAGGGTAGTTTTCCCAGAGCCTGTAGTCCCGGTAATGGCAAACAATCCGGTTGTCTGGAATATCTCGTCGTTAAAATCGATAGTAACCGGAGTCGATGTTTTTATTGAGTTGATATTTTGTAATTCAAGTTTTACTATTTTCATAAGGCGGATTGGTTATCCATTTATTTCAGATAATATTTCGTAAAAAGCGTCTAATATCTCACTGTTTTCTGCGAGATTGAACTCCTCCTGTTCACACTTATTTTTAAACACATCGTCGGGTTTTAGTTCGTTAAGTTGTCTGTCTTCGGCCTCCAATTGCTCGATTCCTTTTTGTCCGGTTTTTCTTAAATTTCTAACTTTCAAAACTTTCAAGTTCAACTCTTTTATAATCTCATTAATCTCGGAATATGCACTTGTTGAGAGTTGGTTATCGTTTAATATAACTTCAACCCACGGTTCTGTCTCGTTGTCGTGTTGCGAGATTTCGTTTAATCGTTCTCGGCAATGCTCCATTGTTCCGTTAATTGTATAAAGCTGCCTGAATGCGGGAACTTCAATCTCGGTTATCAAATTTAGCGCACTGTTATTGGTCTCTATCAGTACTACCTTTTTTACCTGTCCGGCTTCGCTAAAGCTTAACGGATAGGGAGATCCTGAATAGCGAATATGTTCTTTTTTATCAACTTTTTGTGGGCGATGCAAGTGCCCCAAGGCAACATAATCGAAAACCAGTGGAAAATCGGAAGCGGCAATATCGCCGAGTCCGCCCACGTAAATCCTGTTTTCGCTTTCGGTTGGTTGCCCGCCGACAGCAAAAAGATGCCCCATTGCAACTGTAAAAGCAGGGTTGTTTTTGTCAATTCGGGTTGCAATTTCTGCATAATGACTGGTTAAAGCCTTTTTATAGCGATTTTCAATTTCATGCACATTTTCTCCGGCAATAGCTTTTCGTATATCACGATCGCGTAAAAATGGTACGGCAGCAACAATCAATTTTTCTCCTTCAATATCAAAGGTGAGAATTTCGTCTTCAATATTTTCTGTTGCTTTTCCGATAAGGCTTATATCGAAATTCCGGACAAAACTTCCCGGGGCGTTTATTGTTCCCGGAGCATCGTGGTTTCCGGCGGTCATAACTACCTGTTTGCATTGTGTGTTGCGATACAATTGGGCAAGAAAACGATAAAACAACTCCATACTTTGCGACGAGGGATACCCGGTATCAAAAATATCGCCGGCAACAAGCAGCACATCAATTTCGACTGTACTAACAAACTGAATTAACCATTCCAGAAATTCCTTTTGCTCGTATTGTTGCGATTGCTCGTGTAAGCGATGTCCTAAATGCCAGTCGGAAGTGTGAAGTATTTTCATATGTTTATAATTATTTGTTTTTTAATGGCAACATATGTATCTCGCATATAATCATCCACCTGTGTGCCAAAGCTTGCCATGCTCGTTTCATTCGCGTAAATTAGTTTAATAAACTGTAATATCCGAAAAGTTATCCGATGTATAGTTTCGTAAAACATAGAAATTTATTAAGTCTGATTTTTTTGTAGATTACAAATTAATCGGGTTACTATATTTCATTTTTTGGACTTTTCGGAGCTCACTCATATATTGTTTTTTGCATTGTACAAAGAATAATTTTGTCTATTTAGCTTTCTCTTTTTCTAATTCATCTTTTGTCCAAATATCATCTTTTGTACTACAATAATCAACAAAAGCACAGTCGGGGCACCAACCGCTACAGAAATCAATAACCCAACCGGGTATCGAGTGAAAACCCTCCTTAAAATGATTGCGCAATTCTGTATAAGCCAGTTTTACAGGAATACCATCGCCCGGAAAAGTTATATCCGTACCTCGTGCCGACAAAGCATTTAGCATGGCTTCCAGAAGATTTTGAGTTTGTTCGTCAGTCATCTTTTCTGCCGGCGGCAGCTCCTCATAACTTACACCTATTTTTTCTTTTGCCGGTATAAGCTTGCCTTCCTCAATTTCATGCATTTGCTTTTCGAACTCCTCGTAGCTCTCGCCAAAATTAATTTCGGGCACAGGTTTTTTCCCTGCCCGGTCGAAATCTTCTATTAGTTGTTGAATGTAGCGGTTCATTATATTATTTGTTAATATTAAATTCTATTTGATTTCTTTCTCTTTCCAATTCCTCGCGTAATTCTTTTTCACTAGGTAAGTAAAGTTTATATTTTGATGCAAAAAGTTGTTTGCTTTCATTCAAAACCGAGTATTTCACAATGGTTTTATCGGCATAAGTGCAAAGTATCAAGCCAATGGTGGGGTTATCTCCTTTTGGTTTATATTTATCTTCGTATAAGCGCACGTACATATCCATTTGCCCTATATCTTGATGGTTCAACTCTTCCGTTTTTAAATCAATAAGTACAAAGCATTTAAGCAGATAATTGTAAAATACCAAATCAATATAGAAGTCCTTTGTTTCGGACGAAATGCGTTTTTGTCGTGCCACAAAGGCAAAACCTTTTCCAAGTTCCAATAAAAAATCGTTCATTTTATCTATCAATGCCTGTTCGAGTTCCGACTCAAGATAGTGCCTGTTTTCTTTTAGTTGTAGAAATTCAAGGACTACAGGGTCTTTTAGCACATCTTCAGCTTGTAGTTTCTTTGTGTTTTCTATCATTTCGGCAACAACCGGCTGTTTTTCCTTTGAAGACAATAATCGTTCGTAATACAAAGATTTAATTTGACGGTCGAGTGCCCTATAACTCCAATTATTGATTATGGACTCTTTGATATAAAAATCCCTGATATCAGCATCTTCAACCCTTAACAAAACCCTATAATGAGTCCATGTAAGTTTTGGGCTTAGCATTTGAAATAAAGGGTGGCTTTTCGATAATAATTCCTCAGAGCTAAAATCCCCTGATTGGCTACGCAGTGCGTAGCTTTTTCCATCAGGTTTATTTTCTTCCGGTTGCAATTGGCTACGCAGTGCGTGACCAATTGGGTAAAGATTATAAAACTGCCTACAAAATTTTAAATGTTGTTGGCTGTACCCTTTCCCAAATTCATCGATCAGCTTTAGCGATAATTCTTTGATCAAATATTTTCCATAAGCGGCTTTTGCTTCTCCTTTTTGCTCTTCCTCGACTATGGCTCTGCCTATCTCCCAGTTTTGTAGAACAACAACAAAGTTAACCGTTCGGCTTACCGAAGCCCTTGCCTCATTGATTATTTCACGGATTGTTGAATATAATGGTGATATGGATTTCAGGTTGGACATCTTTATATTTTAACTTTTCTAAATTTTACTTGCATAATAACACTCATTTCTAGCTCTTTAAATAATATATATTCCCTGATGATACTTTTTTTTAAACCTTCTGCCCATTGCTGGATGTAGCGGTTTATTTTATTTGTTGCTTAGTTCATTGTACCATTGCTGGGCGGTTTCTTGGCCTACCCATGATTTAACGTCCTTCCAATTGTCTCGTTTCACGCTCTTCCATTTCTTATTATCCTTATTAATACTTCGTTTGATAAAATCTTTAATATATTCAAACTGTGATAAATCGATGGATTTTTTTAACTTTTTATAATCCTTAATTATATTTTTTCCTTTAGTGAACTCATCTATATTAGCAAGAGTTAGTAAGCCTGTGCTTTTTAATTCTTCTTTTTTAGCAGCATTAGCTTCCTGTGCTTGTTTTAATTTATCTTCACGTTCCTTCTGCAATCTTTCCTTTTCTTCCTGTTCAGCTTTTTCGTTTGCAATTCTTTCTTCCTCATCTCTGCGTATAGCTTCTTCTTTAGCTCTTTGTTCCGCTTTTATTCTCTCTTGCTCAGCTTTCTCTTTTGCCAACTCTTCTGCTTTAATCTTACGCTCAGCTTCTATCTTAGCCTCTCTTTCCGATTCTCGTTGTGCCTTTAATTCTTCTGAAAGGATAGTTAATTTTACGAAACCCATTAAATAAAAAGCATCACCATCAATTGCTATTTTTCGGGATTTGGCAGATATATCTCCTTTAAATTTGGAAATATGCCCAATGACATCACCCTTTCTATTGGTTTTATCAATTACTTGATCAATCGAAAAATCATCGAATTGCCAATCACCTGTAATAGAGTGAAAACCACTACCGGCTGACATTTTTAATACGCAAGAAGTATTGTTTTTTTGTATTTGAGATAAAACCGCATTTAATGAATCTATAATTTTATCAGTTTCGTTATTAGCATATTTTTCAAAAAAGGCTATCTGTTTATTTATATATTTTTTTGTGTGTTCGTTGATAATTGCAAATAGTTTTTTTGATGGCTCTGAATGAAGTATTTCATTCTTTTTCTCAGGTTTACTAGTTTTATAAAAATTATCAAATGCTTTATCAGACAGAGCAATAGACAATTCACCCGTTTCCGAGGGTTTTATTACTTCGTAAATAGTATTGAATCCTGTTGCATCAAAATTTGCATTCGTTTGTTTCCCTGATTTTTTCCAACCTCCGTTAAAGTTATTATCATCTTTATAAAGATTAAATATTTTAGTATTAACCAATTCTGTTTTATCAAATTGAGCATCAGCAATCTTGATAAATCGCATAAATTCATCGCCGTTATTGGGCGAACCAAATACTTTTTCCTCAAACCTTTTATCTCTTCGGTCAATATTATTTGGATTATCGATGAAATAATTTAATAATATAGACCGAATAGCTCCTTTAATGGAACTCCCGGGAACAATAGGTTTATTGGTAAGTCCGTTTTTTATAAAAGTTTTAATATCGTTATCAGTCGATGCGGTTTTTTCAAATACTTTATACGACACTTCTTCTAACGATCTGGAAATTTTATTTTTTAAGCCTTCATCATTTTTTTCTACTAAAAAATTAGATAACTCATTAGCCGATATTTCTTTGGCAATTTTTTTATGATTTAAAATATAAATTTTATTGCCATCTTCAATGTAATCGGCACCTTTCATCCAATCCTTTTCTTGTCCTGCTCCAACATGAAGAGGAGTAAGCACTTCAAGTTCGAGATTGTATTTCTTATTTAACAGGTCATTCATAATAATTAAATTTTAACCGGAATAAAAATAGCTTTACCACTTCGCCAAATTGGGTGAGCTTCAATACCTAAATGCTCATAATTCAGTTTTGGCTTTAAATCAACAATTTTGCCTAAAACGAACTCCTTTTCTACATTTTTATTTTGCAAAAACACAGATGACTCAGAAAACATCTGAACGGTATTTTTTCTAAAAGTATTTAAACCCGAATCGGTAATCCATCCTCCTCGTTTTTGAAAGTCGTAAGCAATATTATCTCCTTTTAAAAGTTCATCTATTTGTTTCTGGGTTTCGGGTAAAAACAGTGATAGGTTAGAAACCTTATTGCTCTTCGGTAAATTTAATTCAATATAATCCGAATCGACTTCAAAAAATCCGTTTCCAATAGTTCTGTCAGTTCCAATGCCTTCATCTTTTAGTACTTTAAGGGCAGTGTCTATAATTTTTAATTTTTCGTCATTGCCAACAGCAATAAAATACATTCCCGACTTATATTTAAAGTAAAGGCGTTCCATATAAAATGGTTCGGCATCTTCACTAAAATTCCGTGACACTTTTACCCTTGGGTTTACTTCTTTCGAAATAAACTCTTTGTCGATAGGTTGTTTTGTGAGGTATTTCCCGTTTTCTAATAAATTGGTGTCAAAGCCATCAGTAAACAACTCTTCTCCGTTTATCTGCTTATTGAAAAACCCTACATCTAACCATTCAATCTTTTTTATCTTTTTGGCTACAGTCTGCAAGTCTTTTGAGGGGATTGTCTGCGATTTTAATTTTGGCAGAAAATAAACAGGCTTCTTATCTTTCTCATAATAAGGAAACAGTGAACTTATTGAAAATCCAAAATCTCCATCATCAGGAATAGGATAGCTTATTTTAGCCAAAACAGAAGTTATTGCAGCATATAGTGTGTCGGAATGTATGGTCTGCAAACTTGTTCCATAATCGGCACGTTCATCGCCAATATGTAAAGGTGTGGTAAAACGGAGTTTATATATTTTAAACTTCGTCATAATTATTCAGTTTTAAGATAATCCTTAAAATCTATTACTTCTTGTTTTAACTCGCCGAATTTTACCTGACCATATCCGCGCGAACCACTACCTCCAAGATAATCGTTTTCTAGGGCTGCGATTCCTTTTTCAAACAGGGAAATTAACTCTTTTCCACCATTGTCGGATTCCCAGACATTAATTACAAATTCAACATTAAATTTAGCACCAGCTGGCACACGCTCTGATTGACGAGGGTGTTTGGCTTTTCCAGTAATTCTCTCTATTACATTTTCGTGTTTAATTTCAGTAAAAGGCATATCGGTAAATTCGGAAGATTCCAATTGTTGCTTACTATCATCACTAAGATAAGCATCACGAACAATTATTTTTGATGATTTATTCTCTTTAGCAAAACCAAATAAATTGTTTATTTCATCATTACCGCCTACTTCTGCAGAGCCAGCAATTTGTTCTAATAAACTTCTGATTTTTCCTTTTATTGAACTTCCGGGAATATAAGGAACATTGTCCATTGTGCTTCTAACAACAGGATTATCTACTCCTCCAATCTCAACATTATCAGAACTATCTCCAATATGCAGACCCGTTAAAATTTCTAATTCAGCACTTATTCTTATCTTTTTTATTAACTTATTACTCATGATATTTTTGTTTTTTATGTTATTTTCCTCCGTAGAACTTGTGAAATGCCACTATTGATTCTATTAATTTTACAAATCTTATCACATCTTCTTTTAAATGCTCTGGTCTAATTGCATCTAAGCCAGTTTCTAATTCTTCATATAATTTATCAATTTTTGATGATGATTGCCCTCTGTTATTTTTATCTCTACCGACAGCATACGCCAATTTTGCTTTAAGCATAGGTATTTCTTCTTTGTACTTTTCAGGATCTGCCTGAATTCGTTTTAGCTCTCCAAAGAATTTTCTAATCTGTGATGTTGTAAGAGGTTTAGTTCCTCTATTTCTACTATCGTCCTGTTGCAAAAATTCACCAAAGGACTTAGACCATTCAACAGCTTCGCTGGTAATTTGGTCTTGAATCCATTTTTCTTTTAGTTTTACGTGTGGATACATGTTCTTTTTTTTTAATTAATTATTTTACTGTTTATTTATCTAATAATTTTAAGTTCTCTTCAATTTTCTCTGGAGAAGGAAGCAAGCCTTCAAATTGTTTTGGTAATTTGTTTGTAATGTTATACGACGAAACACCAATAGGTTGCTTCGCGTTTTTGAGTGCATATTCTACTCTTGTTCGTTTTTTCGATTTGCAAATTATTATACCAATGCTTGGGTTTTCTTCGGGCAATTTTACTTTGTCGTTTAATAAATTCAAATAGAACTGCATTTTTCCTGCATACTCGGGAATAAACTCACCAACTTTAAGTTCTATGGCAATCAATGATTTTAGTTTTCGATGAAATAGGATCAAATCAATAAAATATTCATCGCCGTTTTCTTCAATTTTAAACTGGTTACCAATAAAACTAAATTCACCTCCCATTTCTATTAAAAATTGTCTGATATTGTTCACCAGAGCTTGTTCCAATTCTCGTTCACTATGTTTATCTGCAAGTCCTAAAAAATCGAAACTAAACTCATCTTTAACCGCTAATATAGCTTGGTCTTTATATTTTTTGGGAAGGGTTTGTTCAAAGTTAGTTTGGTTGGTTAAATACAGAGCATAAGAGTTACCCTCGATTTGATGAATAAGCACGTTTTTAGTCCAACCATATTTTTTGGTCATTCGGATGTAGAACTCGCGTTCTAATTCATCTTTGCATTTACTCATAATTAACTGATTATGAGTCCAACTAATTTCTGCAATCAATGGTTGCAGAAATTTATTATCAGCATAAGTTTCATAGAATTGTCTCATTAACCACAAATTTCTGGCAGACCAACCTTTTTGTTTCGGAAATTCTCTTTGTAAATCCTTAGATAATTCTTCAACTATTGACTTTCCCCAACCAAGCTCTCTTTGTTTTACAACAATAGATTTTCCAATATTCCAATAAAGCTGTATCTGTTCTTTATTAACAGACTTCATGGCTGAATACTGAGCATCTATTATTCGCTGTTTTATATCCGTTAAGAATTCGTTGTATTTAATATCTTGCAATTCCATATTAATTATCTATTTCACGTATTTGCAGTTCTGCCCAACGTGCTGCCAGGGCTATTTTATCGTAAGCTCTATTGTTAACAAACAAATCCTTTTGCAACTTAGAAATGAAATACTGTATCTCATTATTCATCTTATTTCTATCAGAAAAACGTTTCAGATAATAGGCCGTGTTCCATTTATAACTCAAATCTATTTTTTCTTTTTCGTTACTCTTTTCAAAATCATCATTAGCTTTTTTAATAGCAGCAAACTCCATTATTTTATGTAATAAGCCTTTTGACAATCCTTCCTCTATCAGTCTAACGAATTCATCTTTATACTCTTTCACTTCATCGTATTCGTTTTTCCATGATATTGTTTCTCCTAAAAAAGTAATGGCATTTTTCTCATCATTATTATAATGTTTTGAGGATTCTTCGGCTTCGCCGGCCATTTCGGCAGCTTTTGCGATGGGGTATTTATTTCGAACAATTGCAATACCAGCAGAAATTGTAATGTCGTTACGACCAATAAATTCAGCAAACTCTGTTCTGATATCTTCGGCAAACTCTATAATCTTATCCCACCGCCCAACAGCAAATATGTCATCGCCGCCTGAATAAAGGATATTTACATAATCTTTGTAATTATTGCGAATCGTATTCAAATATCCCGAAAAAAACAGGTCTAACTGAAACGACATGGTTGCATAAGCTGCAAAACTTTTATCTTTTTCGTTTAACCCTTTTATAAAGATATTTCCCAGATTGTCAATATCCATTCTTAACACACCAAGATAGGTTTCGGAATCTTTATTGCCCCGTTCTGTTTCTGTTAATTCTTCAAAAGTTCTGTTTTTTCCTAAATATTCAGCTTGTTTGTTTCCGCCATAAAACTGATAACCGTAACTTACGGCATTCCCTTTAAGTTTTGCCGCTAAAGGGTTTGTGTTATTAAACAAAACTATTCGGCTTACATCAGCCGATGTAATTTGTCTGAAATCAGCATCGTCTTTGGTTAATTCAATTTTATCGAACATATAATTATCAACTCCAACAACTTTTATCTGAGCTTGCGAGCGATTGCTTAAATATTTACTCTCATCTTTTGGGTTTCTGTATGTCATAAGGTAATCTGCATCTTTCAGGGCAATTCCTATCTCTGTTTGTTGAGCAACAGCTTTTGATACGTATTCATCGGTTCCTTTTAGTTTTTGCCATTCACCTTTTTTTAACTCTTCTCCGGTAACAGCACACATTTTTATTTTATCATCAACTATATTTTGCTCAAAAAAACTACTCGTTAATAACGATTTGAACTTCTGGTTTTTCTGAGCATTTAGTTTTTCGGCAAGCGAACGCCACAAATTTCCCAAATCTGTATTTTTTGTTTTGCCTTCGATAGAAATTTTATTATCGGCATTATTAACAAAAGCAAAGCCGATATACGAAAGGTTTATTGCCAATTTCCCTTTATGTTCAGCCCAAAGTTCTTTTTCAATTTCTGTTTTAATATTGTTGAGTGCTATTTTTACTTTTTGAGTATTAGGCAAAATCATATAAAATTTACCGCCCGAAGAATAAACTACATGGCCAATTGTGGCTTTTATATCAGCGTGGGTAATAACCTTTTGAATTATAGAGTCGATTAATAATTGCAGGTAAAACGAACGGCCTTTCAGGCTAACGGCTGCCTTTTGGCTTGCAATATTATAAATGAATTTTTGAATGCCGGAAATATCGCCACCAACCAATAAAACCGGATGAACTCCGTCGTTTACCGTTAGCCTGTTGTTTACTTTATTAAACGTAAATTTATCTGCATTTCCATCAGAATAGAAAGTATAAATACTATCGGCAAAAGCTGCTGTAGTTTTTAAATGTTCAAATAAACTTACATTTGCCATATCCATAGTATTTGATGGGATACACCACGTATATTTTTTTAACAGATACAATAAACTTTCGGTAAATCCATCGAAACTGTCTGTTGGTAGCATCTCAAATTCTTCAGCAAAATTATCCCAAAGCCTTTTGTACTCGTTTTCGGATATTCCATCTTCTACCTTATTTACCTGAGAGGTAAAAATATCATCTCTTTCAACACTTAAACGTTTCAATTTAAAGGCTGCCGATGAAAATGTTCTATCCTCGTTATTATATGGATTTACGGTGTTGAAAACAGAGAATAAGGGAATTGTTTTATACCTGTTTTTATCCCAATTAATACTCTTTCCTGCATAATCTTTTTCATTAACCTTATTTGCATTTCGCCTGTCGATACCTGCACTCCACCAGTCGCCAATGGTAATAAACGATTGCAATAGTGTTTGCGGCTTATGATGATTGCAGGCAAAGGTTACAATATTATCTGTATCCGATTTATCATAACGATTTTCTTGCACACCTGGTATTTGTTGTAATTTATCATTAAACTTTTCAAAAAACTCATTTGTCCAAATTACATGCTGATAGCCAAAACGACCATGTTCGTTAATCGGACAAATATCTTCAGGAATATTTTTTGAATATTCTGACAATTCGTTTTTCTTATCATAAAATTTCTTGTCGGCACGTTGATAAAATTTTCCGATATCGTGCAATAAAGCACCTTAATAAATTTGTTGTCGTATATTTTTCATTGTTTATTTTTTTAACTACATCTCACTCTTATTTCTCCTGTTTTCGCGAACCCAGCCAAACCCCAAACTTGCATTTTTGCCTAAACCAATGTAGTTGGGCAGAAAAACGTTGCATTTAAAATTCAGCGTGTAAGCTCCGCGCTTTGTACCTTTCAGACTAATGATATTGGTTCGTAATATTTCGGTTATTTTTAGCTCTATCTGTTTGTCGATATTCCAGCCAATGCCCTTTGCAAACGACAAAATATTCCCGATTAAAATTTTTTCTAAAAACTCGAACTGTTGTATTTCGGAAACAATGGTTTTAAACTCATTAAAGTTTTTCTGATTTAGCGGAAACCAGTCGTAAATTACATAGTTAAAAGAGCGATCCCAAACCTGTAGATTAAACTTGTTCAGGTTTATGTTCTCCACCACGAGGTTGTAGTGCCGGTTGCCCAACATTAAACCCTCCTGTTTGTTTTCGAAAAAATAGTGAACTTCGTCAACTCCCTCGTCAATACAAATAATATGTGGTTTTTTGCCAATTCGTTTGTACTGAATTAAAGGGTACGAATATCGAAAACCCTCTTTTTTATGGTTATGGAAAAGTATATGGTCTCTTCCGGCAGTGGCAACAACGGCTCCCCGAAAAGCTTCCACCTCCCAGGGATTGATTTCGTTTTCGAAAGAGATATCGAGAAATTTTATTTTTTTCAATGTGTTTGCCTTTTCGTTGTGGTTTGCCTTTTTTTAGTTTTTAGCTGCTATTTTAGCTACTAAATTTAGTAACATTTTTCTGTTTTCACACAAAAGTCTGTTGCTTTTTACGTATAAAACTGACAAAAAAATATCGGGAAACTTACAATAGTTGCCATATCGGCGTTTAACATTTTGAATATCAGTACATAATATAATTTTACACAGGTTATCGATAAATCGACCTCGGATGTTAGCAGAGCATGTTTTGTTAGTTACGACCCCAACGCATACTTTAACCCAAATGCAACTGCTGTTGACATGAATAAACTAATCGACTTTGAAAACGAAGAGGTAGTAGCCGAAATAAAATTCGACATAAAAAAAAGCGATGAAGCATTAAAAAATACGATAACTACTACCGAAAAGAATAATTTAGATTTCGACAAACAAGACCTCCCCACCGATATTTTAAAAGAGATAAGAGAAAAACTAAATCCTAAACTTAAAAAGATAAGGGAAAAAAAAGTGTATGTACCCGAAGAGCTGGAACAGATTATTGAAACAATTATAACCAGCATGGACGAATACGGAATAAAAACCGAAATAGTAAAAAACATCAGCTACGGAAAGCAGTTTAAATTTTCGGTAAAAAACATTTGGGCCGAAATAAATCTGTTTTATGGAAAAAAAGGATTTACCATTGTAAAGACAACAAAAAACGGATCGAACAACCAACTTGCCGATACCTGCCACGATATTTTAACCAATACACTTTACGAATGAAAAAAAAGAGAAATCTTACTTTTGTTGAAAAAATAAAGCTTATTCACCGTGCAGGGCTCGAAGGAAAAACAGGAAACATTATTACCCCGCCCGACAACATGGAAAGCCTCGACCAAAGAATAAAAATAATTTTAGAAATTACAACAAAACCAAAACTAAATGCCGGAGATATGCTCTACTTTATTATGTACGATATTGAAAACAATAAGATAAGAACACTTATTGCAAAATACCTCATAAAAAAAGGGTGCCAGCGGGTACAAAAATCGATATTTTTTGCCGAGAGCCCCCGCGATGTTTATAACCAAATTGTTAGCGACCTAAAAGAGGTACAGGAGACCTACGAAAACAACGACAGTATTTTTTTTGTACCGGTATCGACCGACCAACTGCGTGCCATGAAAATATTGGGGCAAAACATTGATTTTGATATAATTGCAAAAAACAGAAACACTTTGTTTTTTTAATGATAAAAATAATTATATTTAAATAAAAAATATGGTAATTTTGCAGGCTCAAAAAATGGCAATAAAAACAGTAGTAAACAGCACAATTTTAAAGAATTTAGGATACAAACAGTTGAATATAAATAAAATACAAATAGTAGGGAGAAAGACCAACATCCAATAAAACAAGGATTAAGACTGATGAACAAAAAGGGCAATTGCTAAACCCAAAACAGAGAAAGACCAACATCCAATAAAACAAGGATTAAGACTGCATTCCTGCATCTTCCTTACTTATATAATTCACACTATTAAGAGAAAGACCAACATCCAATAAAACAAGGATTAAGACTGCGAGTGTCTGCAACATTCCCTTTTTTTTGTCGCTAGCAGAGAAAGACCAACATCCAATAAAACAAGGATTAAGACGGATAAAACTCCGATAACCTTGAACTAAATTGGGTATGAGAAAGACCAACATCCAATAAAACAAGGATTAAGACTGCCAGTTAAGGCGTTAACGCCAACCACGATGGCTGGGAGAAAGACCAACATCCAATAAAACAAGGATTAAGACGTAGGCTTTCAGGTCTTCACCTGATAACTTGGTAATGTGAGAAAGACCAACATCCAATAAAACAAGGATTAAGACGCCCTCATCCGTCGTAATATCTACAACGGTAAAATCGAGAAAGACCAACATCCAATAAAACAAGGATTAAGACTCCTGAGCAACGGCGAAACCATCCCAATTAACCATGCGGTGAGAAAGACCAACATCCAATAAAACAAGGATTAAGACAAATAGCTAAAAAGACTATACATGCTACGACAATTACTCCAAGAGAAAGACCAACATCCAATAAAACAAGGATTAAGACCTGTAACCCCGTCCTTTTCAAGTTGTTTACGAGCAAGAGAAAGACCAACATCCAATAAAACAAGGATTAAGACAGTAAACCCTTTAATTTTGCCGGGCTTATCGGCATTTGTGAGAAAGACCAACATCCAATAAAACAAGGATTAAGACTTTCTGTTCCATAACAAATAGCACCTTTATCAAAGAGAAAGACCAACATCCAATAAAACAAGGATTAAGACCGAACAATGAAAATTGTTCATTCTCTTTTGCGACTGCGTGGAGAGAAAGACCAACATCCAATAAAACAAGGATTAAGACATTCCCGCTATATTCAACGGGGTAAAACTCATTTAATCGAGAAAGACCAACATCCAATAAAACAAGGATTAAGACATTCAATGTTTGCAACATTGCCTGCTTTTTGTCCTGAAGAGAAAGACCAACATCCAATAAAACAAGGATTAAGACTTTAAACGGGCACGTACTTTTGCGCCCTTAACCACTTTTGAGAAAGACCAACATCCAATAAAACAAGGATTAAGACAGAAAGAGAAGAAGTACGGAGTAATGAGTAATGAGTAATGAGTAATGAGTAATTAGTACAGAGTATGTGTCCACTCCGAAAAGTAAATAAATGGATTTTTAGTCATCTGATGAATTTGTAACCAACTGATTGCCAGGTTTGAATTTCCTGTGCTTTCTGCTAAATGATTCATCTGATGACTTTTCAGACATATTTGTGTCCACTCCGAAAAGTAAATAAACAGATTTTTAGTCATCTGATGAATTTGTAACCAACTGATTGTCAGATTTGAATCTCCTGTGCTTTCTGCTAAATGATTCATCTGATGACTTTTCAGAAAATACACTAAGCGTAAAACGCTGTTATTGAGCATTTCGTGTTTCTTTATTTCTTTGTGGTATTTTTTTATTTTTACCTTTCGGAATAAACTCAGGTATAGAGCCGTAAACCAACATCCAGCAAAACAAGGATTAAGACATCATTTAAAACAAATTAACCAACTCTTCGTTTTTTATCACCTTCTCAGAAACCAATATCCATTAAAACAAGGATTAATTTCTTATACAGATTAGCTGAAATTTATGGTGAGTCCACAACTTTATGAAATGAGCCCTTTTAAGGGACGTGAATTTCTTTAACAAGCAACAGTTTTCCTTGTCGGCAGATTCTCTTTTTTAGTTTTTCCAGATAAGCCTGTTTTCTATAATGTAATCAAACATTTCGTCGTATAAAATCAGTTGAATATCCAAAATATCGTTGTAAGTAACAATTGGTTCAGAGTTATTTTCAGGAATAGATCCGTGGCTACATTCGAATGTAAATGACATGGTGCCGGAAATATGGTGCAGCGCACCAATTAGATTAAAAGTTGTTTTTGGTGGAAATTCAATATCATCGGCTTCGGGCGACCAAAACCAATCTGACGGATTGTGAGCTGCAATACCTTCGTCTAAATACCTTTGATTAAGACTTAAAGCAAGGTTGTGTACCCGCTTTTTCATAAACATTGCAACATAAGCCGGTTGTAAAATAATGGGCTTATTCTCGTGCGAATGCAGCGAAACTGTAATGTCGGGTGCTTCTGTTCGTGCGATTTCCAGAATTGCAGCCGTCTCTTTTGCCAACGGTTTAAAGTATTCGTCTTGCATTGGGTTAATTCCATCGTCGTTAAAATATGCTCCGAGAATTCCCACATCGCCTTTCATGGGGTGCACAGATTTAGCGCCAGGCCAGCCCCACGAAGTTCCATCGACTCGTGTTCCCTGTCCGTATTTTGTCATAATTGTTGTGGGTAACCCAACAAAGCTATCATACGGACACCTTTTTCTTCCATCAGGATTTCCACTTGGAATTATAATAACACGGCATTTTTCAATTTTACTTTTTAGAGCCGACCAGTCTTTTCCACGATAATCTTTACCGGTTTCGGCAACATGAATCAGGTTTACCAACCCAACAATATTTTCCATCTCTTGCCCGTGTACCGGACCAACAAAGAAAACTACAGGTTTTGTTGTACTGTCTTTATTTGCATAGTATCCGGGATTGCGTGCTGCAACTGCCGAATTGTAATTTGCCTGCGATCTGAAATCTTCCTTTTCGCCATAATAAACAGCATAAACAGGTAAACCGCCCGGAGAAATAGCAACTATTTTTGCTTTGCCGATTTTAAGATCTTTAATTTCTGTATCAATATCGGATAGTTTCGATTTAAAAAAATCAGGAATGTCACTGTTATTTGGTGGGTCGCCCGCATCAATTTTTATTTGAGAATTGGCTGACTGGAAAAAGATTAATAGTGCGGTTAAAACAATTATGGTTCTCATTTTTATTAGTTTATATTAATAATTACTATTTCATCTTTCTGGTTCTGCTCAATGTTTCGGGTGTCATTCCCAGAAACGATGCAATGTAGTAAAGAGGAACCATTTGTATTAATTCGGGAAAATCATGTAAAAAATTTTCATAACGTTCTAATGCAGATTGACTTTGCAACGCAATTGTTCGCTCTTCCATTTTTACATAATATTGTTCGGTTAAAATTCTGCCAACCTGTTGCCATTTCCAATTTTCGTTATAAAGAGAAAACAGGTCTTTACGGTTGATAACGATAAGTTCCGAAATTTCTAATGCCTGAATATTTTCTATTGCCGGTTTCATTTGCAGAAAACTTGCCAATGCAGTTGCAATTGTACCATGCATTTGAAAATATGTAGTCGTTTCTTTTCCTTTAATAGTATAAAAAGAGCGAAGCAATCCACTATTTACGAATCCAATTCTATCAGAAATTCGTCCGGCTTTACTAAAGAATTCATTTTTTCGAATGATTTCGTACCTGAAAAAAGGTTGTGCAATTTCTAATTCTTCTTCGGTAAAAGGTGCCAGTAATTTGAATAGCTGTTTTAAATATTCGTTCATTTTCCATAAGAAATTGGTTGCTATAAAGATAAATAGTTTAAATAACAAATCAATATCTTTTATTGGGAGATCAGTTTTAAAAAATTTGTATAAATTTCAATCAGGAGATTAAACTCTGAATAGTCATCATAAAATCGTTAATGTTAGCAGCATATTCAGGAGAGCCTTCAATTGCCACATATTTTTTGTCAACAGCCTCAACAAATTCAACATCTTTTAGTAATACTTTCAACGCACCGTCGATACTACTGAATTTCATCTGTACAAAAGGTCGCTTTCGTTTATACATTCCTCTGCCTGCCTTTGTTTTTCCAGCTTTAACGCGAAGGTAAGCTGCAATGTCAGTTCCCTCAACAGATAATTGGTAAACACGGTCGGGTTGCCGGCTGGTCCATGCATTCATTTCTACATGTCCACTTTTATTTAACTTGCTTAAAGCCGTGGTAACCATGTAAAGAGCTAATTTTACTTTCAGATATTTTTTATGTTCATCTTTGGGGCGAACATCTGGCATCATCAGTTTCAACATTAACAGTGTTGAAACAAAACTGACTAATAATTTAAAGTTTGTAAATCCTTTTATTGAGGGCAGGGCAACTCCTCCTTTTAAAAAAGTGTTCATTTTTGCTACTGTTCCAAAAGTGAAAATAACATCGCCATTTTCAACTGGTTCCGGTTCTACTATCAGCTCGCCATCGTTAAAAATAAGGTTTGCACCAATAAACCCCGAATCGTGTTTTGCTCTGAAAACAACATTTGCATTTACATTTTTAAATTTCGCGGCTGTTTTTGGGTCGTCTTTTAAAAGAACTTTCAATACCGGGAAAACCGCTTTTATATAAAGTTCAGCAACTAATAAATCTTTTTTACTTATCATGGTTTTTAAACTTCATCGTCCCAGTTATCGTCTTCTTCAAAATCTTTACCCATAATTTCGCGTACTTTCTCAATAATTCCGTCGGCATCTAATTTATAGTGCGAGTATAAATCTTCAGGGTAGCCAATTTCAGCAAATTCATCCTGCAAGCCAACTTTAGTAAATGCACAACCTTTTCCGCTTTCGGCAATAACATCGGCAACAGCCGTTCCCAAACCGCCAATTACGTTGTGCTCTTCAACTGTAACAATTCGTCGGGTTTCTGTTACTGCCTTTAAAATTGCCTCTTTATCGATGGGTTTTATTGTATGAAGATTTAAAACTCTCACACTTAAATCATCGTTTTCTGCAAGAAAACCGGCAGCTTCGGCAGCTTGTAAAACTGTAATTCCCATTCCGATAATGGTTATATCAGTACCTTCCCGAACTTCAACAGCTTTTCCAATTTCAAAACCGTAGTTTGCATCTTTGTAAAAAGTAGGTTCAAATCCACGTCCTATACGGATATAAACCGGCCCGGGATAAGTAATAGCAGCTTTTACTGCATTTGCAGTTTCAATTCCATCGGCTGGTACAATAACTGTCATGTTTGCAAACGACCGCATAATTGCCACATCTTCTGTTGCATGGTGCGTTGTTCCTGCCGAAGCAAATGAAACGCCACCGTGTGTTGCAATAATTTTCACATTCAGGTTTTGATAACAGATATCGGTGCGAACCTGCTCGGCTGCCCGCATCGATGCAAAAGCTGCCATTGTAGAAACAACCGGCAGCAGTCCTGTTTTTGCCATTCCGGCAGCAATTCCAAAAAGATTCTGTTCAGCAATTCCAACATTTATAAACCGCTCAGGAAACATCTCCTGAAACAGCCCTATTTTAGTTGATTTTGCAAGGTCGGCAGTTAGTCCTACAATTTCCGGGTATTTTTCGCCCAATTCGCATAGTACTTGTCCGTATATTTCTGACTGGGTAAGTTTATTGGCATCATAAACATTCCACGTTGTTCCGGTAACTTCTTTACTCATTGTTTCCTTGATTTCTTAAATTCCTAATTCGCTATACATTTTATCAATCGAAGTATGTGCCTGTTCACCCATTTCAGAATCTATGGCTCCGTAATGCCATTTGGTTTGGTCTTCCATAAAATCGACACCTTTACCTTTTACAGTTTTGGCAATTACTACTACAGGTTTTCCTTTTGTTGCGTGTGCTGTATCAATTGCTTTTGCAATTTCATTTAAATCATGACCATCAATTTCCAAAACCTCCCAACCAAAAGCTCTCCATTTATCTGTCAGAGGTTCAATGCTCATTACCTCTTCAACGGGCCCGTCAATCATGTGCATATTCCTATCAACAAAAAGTAACAGGTTGTCAACTTTATGGTGTGCTGCTGTCATTGCAGCTTCCCAGTTCGAGCCTTCATTCAGTTCGCCGTCGCCAACAATACAATAAGTATAGAATTTTTTATTTTGAATTTTAGCACCCATTGCCATTCCTACACTCATTGGTAAACCGTGCCCCAGCGAACCGGTTGAGGCATCGCAACCTGCAATTTTTAAACTGTCGGGGTGCATGCCGAACGGCGATTTGAATTTATTAAATGTGTCTAATAATTTTTTATCAAAAAAACCACGTTCAGCTAAAACGGGAATATAACCAATTGCACTGTGGCCTTTGCTTAAAACAAATCTATCGCGATCGGGGTTGTCAGGATTTGCCGGGTCGATATTCAAATATTTAAAATATAGTGTAACCATAATATCCAGCGCACTCATTCCTCCGCCAATGTGGGCGCCGCCTGCTTTCATTGTAGTATCAATTATCGCATGCCTGATTGTGCGTGCGGTCTGTAAAAGATTTTTATGCTCTTCGTTTGTAATCATTTTGTCTTGTTTATTCTTTGATTGCTTTAAAACCTTCATCAGCAATTTTTAATGTTTCTGCAATATCTTCATCGGTGTGTGCTGCCGACATAAACCAGTTGTGGTGCGACGTAAAATATGCACCTCGTTTTGTACATTCGCCACACCATTTTTGGTGTAACATTAAACTTGGGTCGTCTGTTATTCTGAAATATGGCATTGCCGGATGACCAGACATTTTCATGTTATAACCGTGGTCTTTTGCCAGCTCAATTAATCCATTTCCGAGCTTTGTACCTGTTTCAAACATTTTCTCTACCGCGTTAACACGTTTTAATTCGCGAATTGTGGCAAGTGCTGCTGCCATGGGTTCGGCAGAGTACCAATAACTTCCGGTATGAAAAACATTACTTGCAGCGTTCATCATTTCGTTTGTTCCCACAAGCGACGAAATTGGATATCCGTTTGCAATGGCTTTACAAAATGCAATCAGGTCTGGTTTAAAATCAAAATATTCATTCGAACCTCCATAATCTAATCTGAATCCGGTTCGCACTGCATCTATAATTAAAACAACGCCTTCGTTTTTACAAAGTGCTTCTACCTTTTTCCAATATCCTTTTGCCGGAAGTTCGTTGTCGGCAAAAGTGGGGTGGTGGTACGGAGTTGAAATTATACCTGCAACTTCTCCTTTATGTTCGTGAATGTATTTTTCAAGCGCTTCGTAGTTATTCCATTCGCCCATAACAATATCTTTATTATCGTTGAATGTAATTCCGTGGTGGTCGGGCGATTGCATCCAGGGGGCAGTTCCGTGGTATCCACCTTTTAAACGAATAATTTTATTACGCCCGGTATGTGCACGTGCCACCATTAGCGAAAAGGTTGTCATGTCGGCACCATTTTTTGCAAAGAATGCCCAATCTGCAATATCAACAGTATTAACCATCTCCTGTGCCAAATCGACCATAACTCTGGCTGGAGCCGTTCCACAATTTACTTTTTTACGTTGCTCTTCGGCAGCCGCATCAATTAGCGGATTGTTATAGCCGAGAACCATTGGACCATAGGCACACATATAATCTATAAACTCGTTACCATCAACATCCCAAAATCGTGAGCCCTTGGCTTTGTCGATATAAAAAGGGTAATCTGTTACTGGTATCAGCGGAGCCGGACTGAAATGTCCATATATTCCGCATGGAATTACCTCGGCAGCTTTTTTAAAAAGTTCTTGCGATTTTTTGTAAGTATATGTTTTCATTATTTGTTGAAATTATTGCTAAACGTAATTTTGAACTTTATCGAGAATCAAACTGAGACTATCAAGCATATTTGTTTGACCTCTGATAATAACATCTCCAATGGCAATTGCGAGAAACGGATTTGATTTTCCGTTCAGAAAGTTATTTGCTGTTTGGTAATCTTTCATCTCCATAATTGCATCCGGTTTTTCGGTGGTTCCTTTTTGAGCTGAAATCTCGCCATTTTTTACAGTTAAAAATACAGCCGGGTCGTTTGGCAAAACCCATAATTGAATCTTCCCATCGGGAATATGACTGGCCGATAGTTTTGCTTCCCTGTTATATTTTACAATTTCGGGTAATGCAAAAGCGGCAACAGTTAATGTAAACCGGGTGTTTATTTCAATGTATTCTTTTGAAGGATTTTCAAGTTTCTCCGGCTTTAAATAATACTCAAGTTTCTCGGTAATTTTTACAAACTCTTTTTGCAAGAATCCCAATTTTGTAAAGCCTTTTAGCGGAATTGGATTTGCCTCACCATCAAACATTTTGTTTAAATGTTCGGGCGACTTAAACCAAAGTTTTACACTTGGGTTGTGCATTATTCCCTGTCCAACTTTACATGTTTCATTTTCGAACTGCAACCAGGCTTTTGGTCCGTTTTTCACTAAAAATTGAATTGATATTTTTTTACCTTTTATCAAATTGCGACTCTCCTCGTCCAGTGCAATCAAATCTTCAAGGTTTTTAAAAATTGCGTATAGGTTTATTCCAGCTTTTATTAATTGATACGACATATTTCTTAGAATATTTTAATTATGTAAAAGTAGCAAGTTAACTGCCTGGCTCTCTTGATAAATATCAAGAAATATTAATACAAGAAAAGCTGTGAAATAATTGAATAAAAAATGAAGGTAATTGTGAAGATACTGTTTACTCTCCAAAATTAAACGTTGCACCAAAATAGAGACTTACCGCATTTAAAGTTGTTTTCATCGAATTAGTTCGGGTTCCTTGCAGAGCTTTCATTTCGGTGTAATTAAATTCAACCGGATCCGAAAGGTTTACAAACTGTTTCTGTCCTTTTTCGTGCCCAATAGTATATTGAACTCCGGTTAAAAAATCGTGTCCTAAAAACCGAATTGTCAAACCGCTGGTAATATGGTATTTATCTAATACGAAACTTTTTATTGTTTTACTTTGGGCATAAGGATTAAAATCAAAATTCTTTGTGTAGCTAAAATCGGTTCTAAACCCCGAGAGAATCATCAGTGTTTTGCTGATTACCCACCGGTAGCCAATACCTGCATTAAATACTGGTTTTGCTCCATTTGTAAATGTTAGCCACTCTTGATTGTCTATGTCTTCAAAAATAGTCCCCACAGCCAAACTTTCACTCTCATTGGTTTCAACCATTCTGTACGGATCTATTTTTGCAAAATATTCGATTGTGCCATATAGCGTCTTATTATTGCCTGGGTTATGCCATGTAATACCTACTGCAACAGACATTGGACTTTTCGAATTTACATGAACTTCTTTTTTCTCTTTATAATCCGAAATTAAATAGTTGGGAATTTCATCGCCAGTTTCCGGATCAGAAATATTACTCTGGCTTCTTTTTCTGAGAAGTCTTTTACCGTCAGAATAAATATTGCCTAAAGATGGGGTTGTAAAATTTAGTCCAATACTAAATTGGTCTTCTTTGTACAAAAATCCAAGTTTCCAAAGCACACGGTAATCGTTAAACTTGAGGTACTCTTGTTCTGTGTAACTTGCCGAAAAATATGATACTTCCGGTAGAAGATTGTTATCCTGCGGATTTATAGCAGCATCAATATCCATAAAATAAGAGTAGTCGTAACTTTTTGCTGATACAAAAAAGCTGGAACCTATAGATAACTTATCGCCTAACATACGCGAGGCACCTAAACCAAACCAATCATCACGCAATTTATTCGAGTATTTTACGAAAGCAGTATATCTCTCAGTACCTGGCAGGTGCGTAAGTATGTCAATATTTTTGTCGATATAATTAGCGCTTTCAGTTAAGAAATTAGCATTGTTTAAAAAAGCAATTTCAATGCTCCATCCAGGCATATTTTTTAACTTTATCATGTACGAAAAAAAACGTGGAATAACATAGCCTCTATAGTCGTAGAAATCGATACCATCACCCCAGGCATTTTTTGCATTTAATATTTCGTACGAAAATAAACTGGCGTTTAAAGATAATTTAGACTCTGTAATTTCTGCTATACTTGCAGGATTGTAAAATATAGCAGAAGCTCCGGCACCACCGCCAACAACGGCTCCCGATAAAAGCGACGATTCTTCGTTGAAATTTCGGGACCAATAATTATCTGATTGCCCGCTAACGAGCAAAGGAAATAACACAACTAAAAGATAAACTATTTTTTGTGTTGTTATGCTTTTGGTAAATATAATTTGCTGTGTTCTTTTCATTATTCAAATATAATTTATTTTTCTGTACCCTATTTTTTTATCTTTGAATTTCATAAATAATGCAAATATTGAAGATATTTCTTTACATATTTTTTTCATTTATCACCCTCATCGGTTTTGCACAGGAAAACCTGCAAATAAAACGAATTAAACTGAAAGGCGAAAGTGCAGTGTTTAATTCTATGGTAAAGGAGAGTATGACTTTAGAATCTACATCTTGGTTTAAAAGGAAGATTCTTAAAAAGGATGCAGTACTTTACACAAAAAAACTTTATAACGATGATATTAGAAGGATTAAACAACAATATCAAAAAAACGGGTATCTCAATATTTCGTTTGAGAATCCCAAATTAACTGTTAATAAAAAACAGAAAATTAAAATTACATTGTTTATTAACGAAGGCGAACCGGTTGAAGTCTCGGAAGTGAGTTATTTGGTTGATTCTGTTAGAACTATTGAGGTGACTCTTCCGCCGAGAGAAAAAAGAAATGTAATTCTTCAATCGCAGCTCACTATTTCGAAAACTTTTAGCGACGAGGCATTTTTTAATGACCAATCGTTAATTGCCGATCAATTTAATAATATTGGTTATCCGTTTGCACTTATTAATTACGATTTATCTGTTGATACATTACTAAATACAGCCCAAATAAAATGGTTTATAGATAAAGGGCGGCTGGTGCATTTTGGCGAAACTTCTGTTGCAGGCAACGAGAAAGTACCTGCAAAAATTATTCTAAAGCAACTCGCTTATAAACCCGGCGATATATGGTCGAATAAAAAACTGGATCGGACTCAGCAACATATATATAATCAGGGAATGTATAGGGTTGCCTCTGTAAAAGCACAATTAAACAATAATACACTTGATACTCTTCCCATTTATATTCAAATTAAAGAAGCACCACGATGGACTACCCGTTTTGGTGCCGGTTATGGTCGCGAAGATAAATTTAGGGCTTTTGCCGAACTACAGCTTTTGGGATTTTTAACAAAAACAGGGCGATTGAATTTGTATGGAAAACACTCTGGCCTCGAGCCATATAATTTTTATCTTAGGTTTTCGCAACCATCAGTTTTCTGGCCAGTTAATACCCTTTCACTTTATCCGTATGTGCGTAGTGAGAATGAACCCGGATACTTGGTAAGAAAATACGGTTTTAATATTTCTATGTTGCAAAATTTTTCGAAACAGTTAAACACTTCGTTCGGCTACGAGTTTGAAGACGTATATTTGGATACATTAAATAACGCTTCTGTTGATACAGTTTTTGATGGAGAGTCGTACTATAAAAAAGGAGGTATTGTACTGGGGGGTATTTTTAACATGGCAGAGCCGTTGCTCGATCCTGTTCAAGGTTATACTATTTTATTGAATGTTAAAACAAACGGACTTTTTATTGAAAGAGAGCTGCCTTTTTATCGAATTCTTAACGAATATAAAGCTTATATCGGACTACGCAGAGGGACAATTTTGGCACTGAAAGCAAAAATTGGTATACTTCAACGCACTGACGGAAATGCTTTTATTCCGACCGATGAGAGATTTTTTGCAGGAGGTAGTAATTCCGTACGAGGCTGGGCAAGAAGCGAACTTGGACCGAAAGATGAATCAGGCCGGCCAATTGGAGGGAAGAGCCTTTTGGAAGGGAGTGCAGAATTTAGATTCTCGGTTAGCAATAAATTAATTTTGGCAATGTTTTGCGATTTTGGAAATGTTTGGAGCGATTCTTTTTCGTACAATCTGAAAGAGATACGGTATGCGGCAGGGACAGGTATTAGGTATAAAACGCCAATTGGCCCGATTGGAATCGATTTTGCCCGCCCTATTTTTGATGACGAAACAAAGTGGCAAATTCATTTTAGTATCGGACATAGTTTTTAAATGAAATGATAAAAAAAGTATTAAAATATTTATTGATTTTAACAGCAGGAGTTTTTCTGCTGGTAATACTATCTTTATTATTCACTCAAACTGCAATGTTCCGAAATATTGTAAAAAATAAGTTTACCGAATTTGCCACCTCACAATGGAACATACAAATTGAAATAGACCAAATTGATGGGAATTTTTACAGTAATCTGGAACTCGTAGGTGTTTCGGTTGCTAACAACAACAAAGCACTTATCTCATTCTCGTCGTTGAAACTTGATTATAATATTTTAGAACTTCGAGACAGGCGTATTGTAGCAGATTCGGTATTGTTAAAAAATCCTTCATTCAATATTTGGCAAAATACTGATAGTACATGGAATTTTATTGAACTTTTCAGAAATAAAGAAAAAGATACACTGAAAAATAGAAAGCCTTTTAAGTTTGCTGTTCATGCAAATTATGTTGCTATTAAAAACGGAAATATTGCTGTATCATCTTTTATCGATTTAATACCAACCTCGGTAACAGGTTTAAATATTGAGGTTGACGGAGTTTATAGTACCGAAAATATTGTGGTTAACCTGCGACGACTTATTTTTAAAACCGAAAAGCCAACGTTGAACATAAAAGAATTTCGCACACTGTTTACTATGGAAAATAAGATGTTGGGTGTCGAAAATCTTGTTCTGCGAACTTCAGGTTCAAATATTTTTATTGATGCAAATTTTCACGGACTTAATAATCTTGATGCTGAAATAGAGGTAAATCCGATTGATAAACAGGAGTTATCCATTTTCTTACCTTCATTAAAACTTGTATGTTCTCCCGAAATTAAAACACAAATTCAAATAAAAAATGATACTACCATTGCTCAAATCGAGTTGCAAAATGGAGAACAGTCTGTTTTGGTTGATGCCAAATTTCATTCATTAAAAAAAGCAATGGAAGATAAAAATGCGAAAGTGCCATATTTTGCAACCGTTACATTAAAAAATATTGCCCCCGAAAAATGGGTTGAAATGAAAAAAACGGAAAGTATAATAAATGGTAAAATTAATTTATCCAGTTCTAATCTCTTAAATTATAAGTTGCCAATTAATGTAAACGCCAACCTCCAAAACTCTGTTTATAACGGGCGGTTGTTCAGTAAATTACTGGTAAACGGGATTTATACAAATAATAATATTGAAACCGAAATTGAGTTGCAAACAGAAAGCGGAGGGGCTTTTATTAATGGTAAAATTGCCAATATCACGTCAGTGCCGGTTTACGATATTTCTATAAATACAAACGACCTGAATTTAACTTCATTCTTCCCTGAAATTAACAGTACAGTATTAAATGGGCAGATTGAGGCAAAAGGAGAGGGGTTTACAAATTCTACTCGAAACATTGAAGCAATAATTTTGCTCGAAAACAGTACCGTATATAAAATACCTGTTAATTCGGCAGAGATAAAAGTAAGGATGAACAAACAGGAAATTTTTATCGATTCGTTAAAAATGCTGATGCCGGGAGGTGCTGCTTCTGCTTTAGGTGAATTTGATTTAACATCAAAATACCTCTCTTCAGATATTCATGTTGATGCAGATTCGTTATCGTTTTTAAGTAAATTTATCTCGTTGCCTGTAAACTTTACATCGTTAACTACCGATGCAAATATTCAAGGTGCAACTAACAATTTAGTAGTTTCGGGAGATGCATTAATCAATAATGCCGAGGGATATTCTCTGAAATCGGATAAATTGGTAACCACATATTCTGTTAGTTTAAAGAAAGACTCGTTGAGAGTGAAAGCAAAGTTAAAGGCGAATACACTAGTAACAGAACCGATTGTTTGGGACACAATAAATGCCGAACTTGATTTTTTTGATAATACAATTATTGCCGATATTAATGCCTTGTGGAACGATACTCTGGAGGCCAATATAAAAACTAAAATCTGGTTGGGCGATACATTGCTTATCGAACTGCCAATGTTTAACGCAAAATCATTCTTTTCTCACTACTACCTTGCCGATACTTTACAATCGGTGCAAATTCATAAAAACTCTGTAAATATCAATAATTTGTGGGTGAAAGATTATAACCAGCCTGAATTCAATCTGAAAATGCAGGGTGATTTATCTTTTAAACAGTCGGAAAACATTCAGTTATCAATCGAACATTTAGATTTAAAACCGTTTAATAGTTTTATTGAATTAGAAGATTCGATAAGTGGTGAGCTTTTTTCAAATTTTAGCGTAACCGGTTCAGCTCATAATCTAACTGTTGAAGGAACAATAGATATTGAAAATCCCGGTTTTGGCTCATTATCAATCGAAAAATTCTCGAGCCAATTGAATTATATTGATCAAAAAAGTGAAATAGTATTCTCTCTGATAGATTCGGCAAGTAGAATTGATGGGAGTTTTAAAGCCGAACTTGAAGCACATTTCGATACAACCGGTTTTGTTTATAAACCACCTGAACTGTTTGATGCTGAAGTTAAAGTTGATTCGTTAAAACTTAACCAGCAAGTTATAAGCGAATCGTCAACAATTGAACTGGCAGGAGTTATTAATATGGATTTAAAAGCCAACGGGAGTTTTAAAAATCCTCAGCTTTTTGGTTTTTTAAGTTTTTCTGAAGGATATTTTTCTGATTCTGAGTTTGGGTTAAAATACAACGACATTAATTTTTTAGCTCAATTTGATGGTAAAAAAATAAACCTCGACACATTTATAGTGAAACAAGACAAGGGTTTTCTAACGATAACCGGAGAAATAGAATTCGACTCGACAATGATAAAAGGAGATATAAAAAGCTCTTCGTTAGTTGCCGATGCTTCGAGTTTTTTTATAGCCCAAAACCGTAATTACGAGATACAAATAGATGCCAATACTTTTGTGAGAAAGGGTGAAAATAATCCTGAATTTGGTGGTGTAATTAAAGTTATACAGTCCGATTTTAATATTCCGGCAATACTTTCAAAAGGAAAAGATGATTCGGATGACATGAATAAACCTCTTTTGTTGCAAGCCCTTGCGAGTAGTACCGATTCGGTAATTGGAACTATGGAAGTTGTAGATAATAAACTTCAGGAAGAAAAAAACGAATCTCTCTTCTTTAAAGAGTTGACCGGTCGTATTAAACTTGATATTCCACGAAATACCTGGCTACGCAGCGACGATATGAACCTTGAGTTACGAGGAGAAGTTGATGTGGTTAAACGAGGACCATTTTTAGAGATTTTTGGTAACATCGAAATTAACAGGGGGCATTATATCTTGTATGGTAGGAAACTTCAGATTAATAAGGGAGAAATTATTTTCCAGGGAGGCGAGAATATTGACCCAATGCTAAACTTTAATGCAACATACACTTTCAGAGACAGCAAAAAAGAGAAACGTGAGCTTGAATTAATAGTAACAGGTCTTCTCTCTGACCCTACTATTGATTTCTTATTAGACGAAAAAACTGTAACAGAATCGGAAGCAGCATCAATCCTTATTTTTGGCAGAACCTCTGATGAAACGGGATACAGCAATGCAAACGGCTTAGTAAATTCTATGGGATCTAGTATGGTTGCTTCGGTTGTGTCGGCACAACTCAGTAAAACACTCGGCTCGCGATTTAATTTAGACATGATTGAAGTAACCGCCACCGAAAATTGGCAAAGTGCTGCTTTTGTCGTGGGAAAATATATTGGTAACGACCTGTTTGTTACATACCAACGTGGTTTTGGCGAAACCGACGGAGACGAAATAACACCCGAAACAATTACTCTCGAATACGAACTTAACCGTTTACTTTTCCTCAGGCTGCAAAGCGGCAGCTCTAAAACATCAGGGTTCGATGTAATTTTGAAGTTTGAACAAAAAATGAAAGATTAATAATCTTGCAATTAATTTACTTTAGGAGTCCCCTTTACTCGTAGTACCAGTTTTTTCTCGTACCAAATTAGAAAGCTGAACGCGACTTTTTACGTTGGTTTTTGTGAATATACGGTGGTTGTGATCTTTTACGGTTTGAATTGTAATAAACAGTTTCTCCGAAATTGCTTTGTTCGAAAGTCCTGAACAGATTTCCAAAACTATTTCTGCCTCTCGTTTCGAGATTTCGTACATTTTACAAAATTCGTTGAAATTAAGATTGGGATTTGCAGATTGTTTTGGTTGCAAATACAAATTTATTTTAAGAACCACCGGAATGAAAATGCTAACTCCAAACAGTAAAACAATGGAAATACAGGTTGAAATAAATCCCCATAAATCATAAAAACTTAATGCCCCCGAATATAGTATTACACCTACAAAATATAATAATACCAACTGTTTGTTAAGCCCGGTTTCTTTAATTAACGGAGCATTTCTTTTTGGTTTAAAAAACGATGTTGTAAATATAAAGTGTACTGCAAAATTCAGGACAACAATTACACGAATGATAAAAATATCTGGATTTACCGGAATTTGAAAAATACCTTTCTGAAGTAACAATGCTAAAGTAAAAACGATACTAACAAATATTGGAAAATAACTAATTGCAAAGCCTTTTGAAGTTTTATATCCATTCAAAATAAATCCAAACCGGAGCAACATAAACCAGCTAACAACCATAAACGGAATTCCGATAACGGGTATAAAAATAGCAAGTTTATTAGCCAATTCGGTACTTAAACTAAAATCGCTAATTATTTCCCTAATTGCCATATTTCCCCAAATTCCATAAATAAAAAACGAAAAAATAAATATTTGCTGATATAGTAAAATTTGAAATATAGTCTTTTGGTGTGTTTGATAAAGTTGGTAAGAACTCATAATTCCAATAACAGCAAATCCTGCCGAAATAATAAAAGTTGCGATATAAAAAATGTATTCTATTTGCATAAAGTATTTAACTTTAGTAGTGCTGCACAATATTGCAAACTCCGCTTCATTACTACCAACTACCAAAGTAGTGAATATAAAAAATCCTACCAAAGTAGGAAGGATATATTTTTAAATAGATCTATTTTTGACTCATCAATATTTATAAAACAGAAAATTAAATTTAGTAAAATGGAAAACGAAAAGTATTTTAATCTGGTTCCGTCAATTGGTGGAAGTTTTGGTTACGCATGGCGTAAAATGTTTGGAAAAGCATTTTTATTTTTATTGGTAACGGTAATTATTGTTGGCCTGTTAAATGGTCCTTCTGCGGGGGCAAATATTAAGTTCGATGGAGACTATAATATCTCGTGGTTACTATTATTTCCTATAATTATATTTGGTTTAGCGTACTCGTTTTTGTTTTTGCCGGTTATAAAATATGGCGAAAATTATCTATTTCTAAAAGCAATGCGCGACGAAGAGTTTGATTTAAAGATTCTTTTTGAAGGATTTAAAACCAAGTATCTCAATATAATTCTTGCAAATTTAATTGTAACTGCACTGGTAATTATTGGTATGGTTATGCTAATTATACCCGGAATTATTATTGCCTGCCGGTTAGTTTTAGTGCCGTTTTTAGTAATGGATAAAAACCTCGACCCCATGAAAGCTGTTGAAAAAAGCTGGCAAATGACAAGAGGCCATGGATGGGAAGTTTTTTTTATGGCAATATTATCTGCATTTATATTTATTGGTGGAGTGTTGGTTTTTATTGTTGGTGCAATTGTTTCAATAATATGGATACATGCTGCTTTTGCAACATTCTATCAATCTATAATAAACGTAAAAGATAAAGAAAATCCGATTCCTATTTTAGGTGTGAACGAAGAGTAATATTCTTGAAAATATTTATAACGGAATAAAAAGGTTCAAAAATATTTTTGAACCTTTTTCTTTTAAAACAAACTACTTTGCTTATTTTGGTAGCTTAAATATTCAGGAATGAGGAAGCTGCTTTTATTTTTTTTTTATTGATAGGAATTTCAAACTTAAAAGCTCAGTATTTCCAAACCGGGCAAGATCCTGCTTCAATAAAATGGCGACAAATTAATTCACCAAATTTCCAACTTATTTATCCTGATTATTACGAATTGCAAGCTCAGAAACTGGCGGGTATTATGGAAAAAGTTTACGCCTATAAAAGCAATTCAATCCATTACAAGCCTGAAAAAATATCGATAATTATTCATACTCAAACTGTACAATCAAACGGATTAGTTGCGTACGCTCCAAAACGTTCGGAGTTTTATACAACTCCACATCAGGGAATTTATCCGCAAGAGTGGTTGGAACAGTTGGCTTTGCACGAGTTTAGGCATGTTGTGCAAATTGATAAAATAAACTCCGAGATACCAAAAATTATAAAAATATTGCTTGGAGAACAGGGGACTGCTCTGGTTTTTGGAGCTTATTTACCCTGGTGGTTTATCGAGGGCGATGCAGTTGTTACCGAAACGGCGTTGAGTGATTACGGGCGCGGACGATTTCCATCATTTTTAATGGAACACAGAGCGCAGGTAGTTGAAAAAGGAGCTTATAAATACGACAAAGCATATAACGGCTCCATTAAAGATTTTGTGCCCGACCACTATAAATTGGGATATTATTTGGTAGCAGCAACACGCGATAAATATGGAGTGGGAGTGTGGGACTCTGTTTTGCTCAGGGTGGGAAAGAAGCCTTTTTCGTTAAACCCATTTAATAAATCGCTAAAAATACAAACCGGTTTTAATAAAGTTCAACTCTACAATTCGGTATTCGATAGCTTGAAAAATATTTGGATAGAATCGGACAAAAAATATATCTCAAACAATTCTAAAACTATTTCTAAAGAGAATAAAACCTTCGCGAATTACAAATACAACCACTGGTTAAACGACTCAATAATTGTTTCGTATAAAACCTCTTTAAGAGAAATTCCATCGTTTGTTTTAATCGATAAAAAAGGAAAAGAGAGAACCCTTTTTAAACCGGGAAGAATTTTTAGTGAATCGGTGAATTTTCGGAGCGACCGGGTTGTTTATGCAGAGCAAATACCCGACCTTCGCTGGGAGCACAGTGGCAAATCGTTAATTTGGTTGTATAATATTAGTACTTCCCGAAAAATAAAAATATCGCCCGAATTTAAAGCTTTTACACCTGCAATTTCACCAAATTTAGAGGAAATAATTGTGGTTGAAACAGATTTTTCAAGCAACAATTATTTGTCGGTTTATAATATTAAAAATGGTAAACTTGTACACCGAATCCAAACAAAAAATAACAACTATTTTTTCTCTCCAAACTGGATTAATAAAGATGAAATTATTACTGTCGTTCTTTTTAATAATAGCAAAAAATTGGTGAAATTTAACCTCGTTTCCGGCGAAATGAAAGTTCTAACCAATATAAATTTAGGTGAAATAAAACAGTTAAAAGTTAAAAACGAAACACTCTATTTTGTTAGTAGCTACACCGGAAAAAATGCGCTTTATAAAATGAATCTCGTCGATAATTCAATTAATCAGATTTACAAACCACGATTTGGAGCTGAATATCCTGATATTTCAAACAACGGTAAAAAACTTGTATTTAGCGATTATACATCCAACGGATTTCGTTTACTCGAAATTCCAATAAACGAATTGAACAGCATTGATGAGATAGACAAAAGCAGTTATAAACTTGCCGATAATATTGCTGAACAAGAAATGGGAATACTCGATTTATCGATGATTGATACGACTAAATTCGCTTCAAAAAAATATATCAAAGCTGGGCATCTTCTCAATTTTCATAGCTGGGCACCTGCATCAGTCAATGTAAATACTTACGATATTTCACCGGGAATAAGTTTTATGTCGCAAAATAAATTGGGAACAGCCGAAACAATTTTAGGGTATGAATGGGACGTAACCGAAAAAACCGGTAAAATTTATGGAAAGTACACTTTTAAGGGATGGTATCCAATTTTCGATATTGAAATTAATTCAGGAAAACGGGCTTCAAATTATCAATTAATTGAAGAGCAAGACACTGCTCTAGTACGTTTTACGTGGAAAGAGACAAATATTGACATTGATGTTCGGGTTCCGCTAAATTTGTCGAGAGGCAAATTTTATCGTTCGTTTCAACCTGAAATAAAATACGGATATACTTTTTATGCTCACGATGATTCCACTCCAGAACAATTTGTGGCAGGCAGTTCGCAAGCATTGAATTATAGATTGTACTATCAGCAATTTTTACGACAAAGTGCACAAGATGTTTACCCGAATTTTGGTTTTACTACCGATGCAAGATACTACCACTCGCCAATTGGAAATATTGAGTTGGGCAGTATGTTTTTGGGGCAGTCTTATCTGTTTATTCCAGGTGCGATGGCAAATCATGGTATTCGCCTTTATGCTGGTTATCAATATAAAAACAGTAGTAGTTCGTACAGTTTTTCCGATGCAATCCGTTATCCGCGTGGTTGGGGAAAAATTAATTCAAACGAAATGTTCAGCCTTGCTTTCGATTATAAATTACCACTGTTTTATCCCGAATGGAGTGTCGGGGGACTGGTCTATTTAAAACGTGTAACTGCTTCTTTATTTGCCGATTATGCAAAACTAGAGGGAAACTACTACGAAAATGGAAAGCCTTCCGGAACTTATACTTCTAAAATATCATCATACGGAATTGAACTGATAGGAGACGTGAATTTTCTACGATTTTATGCACCGGTTGGAATTGGTTTTCGCACATCATATCTACCCGAAGTTGAAAATATCTATTTCGACTTTCTAATCTCCATAGACTTCAATTCGCTTTAGAGGAACTCCTTAACGAGATAACTGTTATTTCGGCCGGCATATCAATTCTAAAAGGAATTCCAACAGTACCCAATCCGGTGTTTACGTATAAATAATTATTATTTGATTTATATAAACCACCCCAATTTTTACGCGTTAAATACGAAAGACTGAACGGAATTCCCGCTTTAACAAACCCAAGCTGCAGTCCGTGAGAATGACCTGAGAGTGTGAGCTGAATATCTTTTTTACCATCAATCTGAGCTTCCCAATGAGCCGGATCGTGCGTTAATAAAATTTTAAATGCATTGCTGGGAACTCCAGCCAGAGCTTGTTTCAGATTTGCATATTGTGGAAAAGGCGGGTGTCCCCAATTTTCAACACCTATAATATATATCGAATCCGTTCCTACTGAAATTACAGAGTTCTCGTTTCTTAACAGTTCAAAACCCATACTAGAGTGGGCTCTGGTAAGGATATTAAAATTCTCAATTTTGTCTGATTCACTCTTCCAGTTACTATAATTACCATAGTCATGATTTCCTAAAATGGAAAAACTATGTTCTGTACTATTTATTTTATTGAAAATAGTGTCCCAGCCATCAAGTTCGTACGAGAAGTTATTTACTAAATCGCCGGTAAATAGAATCAAATCTGGTTTTATATTCTGAATTTGAGATTGAACATTTTTCATTAACTTTTTAGAGTGTAGAAAACTACCAAGGTGAATATCGGAAATGTGAACTATTTTGTAATTGTCAAACTCTTTTGGCAAAGTCGAGAATTCAAGTTCAACTTTTTGTATCGACAAACTATTTCTGCCGAATACAATTCCATAAAACAACACAAGACTTAATGACATGGAAATAATCAATCCAATCCAATATACTATTCGACGCTTTTTATTTTTAAAAAGTAATCTCCCGATTACGAAAAATAAGGAGAGAGGAGTTTTAAAAATAAAGTCGAGTAAAAGAATACCATTAAATATATAGTAAAGAGAATAGTTTTTTGTATTCCGAATATCGCCTGGCCAAATATATAATAGGAGCAGGGTACTAATTAATGCAATACTCAATAAAATAAAAATTCTACTAATTCTTATTTTAAACTTAGTTTTAATTAAATGTATTAATACCTGAAGTGTACCCAAAGTAATTAAAACATAAAATAGGATGAAAAAAATCCAAAATATCATCAGAAATGATCTCATATATTACAATATTATAAAAATAAACCTCTATAAGTAAAAAATCAGTATAAAACATATTAAAGTAACAGAGCTAAATATCAACGTTTTACAATAATAAACCTCCTGTTTAAACCTCTCTAGAATATGATATTTTATTCACTAAACCTTATTGTCAGCAAATATTGGAATAAAACTTCATTAAAAAGATAAAAATTAGATTAGAGTATTATTTAATGAACAAGTGACTACTATTTTACAGACATCATATTTGTAAACATACTTATACTTTAAATATGTACAATTGTAAAACTATTGAAATATGAGCATTGTCGAAAATTTAGATATAGTATATTAATGTAATATATAGTATCATAAATAAGAAAAGTAATTACCAGTAGGCATACATATATTGTAAATAAATATCAGTATTGTAAACACATTTTGAAACGGAATTAAAATAAAAAATGCGAATATGTACCTATAAGGAATACACAAAAAACCTGATAATTTAATATTGTGTAGTATTGTATTATTGAATATAAAAAAATATCCATATAATATCACACCAATTGTAGTTAATCTTATAGTTCACTAAATCAGTTAATTAAGCGAGTATTACAACTATTAACTTTAAGTAAATTACGAATTTAATTCATAAATGTTTGAAAAATATATAAAAAAGACACACTATGTACTGTATATCAGATATATACAAAACTCAACTAAAGTTATTTACAATGAATTATAATAGTAATTGTGATTGAATATAAAAATAACTTGAAAAATATTTGTGTTATATTGTAAATATTTATTACATTCGTAGAATAATTCTGTATAGCCGACACAAAGAAATATCTATTATACTGATAATTAATAAATACGAATTAAAATGAAAGATCGAATAAAGCAATATATGGATTACAAAAGTATTTCTGCTGGTGAATTGTCTTCCCGGTTAGATGTACAACGGTCTAATATATCGCATATTCTAAATGGCAGGAATAAGCCCGGTGCATCTTTCATCGAAAAACTTTTATTAAGTTTCCCCGATTTAAATGCACGATGGTTATTCACCGGTGATGGTGAGATGACTGAAAGTAAAGTTTCCAATAAAATAATTGAAACGTCAAATGTCAAAGATTCTGCGGCTGTGGAACCGGTTATGAATAAAGAGAACGAGCTGCCATTTATGGAATCTATTAATTCAAATCAATTAAAACCAATTGATAAAGTAGTACTACTGTTCACCGACGGAACATTCACTGATTTTAGAAGAAAGTAAAATATAGATGATTGATGTTATGGCTTATGCCATAAAGACCATTTAGGTCAGAAGTAATTGGACCGTCAGTTTTTTGGCGGTCTTTTTTACTTATAAGTCTGATACAGTCATATTGTACCGCTTTATAGTAGCAAGCAATAGAGTAATACAATATTGCAACAATCAAATCAAATACTCATTATAAGTTTCCATTTCAAATATTTATATATTATATTTTGAAACTTAATTATATTACAAATAAAGACAATATAATATACTGGTACATAGCAAGTAAGGTTTTCTGTGTATTCTTATTGTGCTTAGTGCTTACATAAAAGTGTTGTTATGTGAAATAAAAATTACATAAAGTTTGCAAATGTAAATATTGTAATTATCTTTGTAGTGTTTATTTGTAATCAAGCTGTAGAAATGTAATAAAATATGAGATCAGACTTACAAACCCTAGTTAAGTTAGTTCAATTTTTAGTTTTTTTTAACGCAAAACCAATGGCTTTTATAGCCAAAATTCCCTAAAATACTCATTTATGTTTTAAAAATGTTCATCGCTTGTACAGCTTTGAACATTTTTTTTGTGCTTTGAGTTAGTTTTGTTTAAGGATAGTTGATATAGCCGGAGAGATTATTGCTGAATTGAATTTGGTGTTTCAGGAAATATTCCTTTATTTTTTTCACTTTCGGCATATCTAAATTTCAGTCGATATTGCAATCATAACGCAATGAGTACAATAAAATCTAAAGTCTGGTACGTTATTTACACACGCTCAAGGGCAAAAAAAATGTATTAGCAGACATAACCGAACAAGGTATTACCTGTTTTATTTCAATGCAAAAGAGACTCAGACAGTGGAAGAATCGAAAAAAATAGTAGAAATGCCCATGTTGCCCGGGTACTGTTTTGTTTATATTAACAGAATTGATTACGATCGTGTACTACACACCAATAATGAACGGTTCAGCTAAAAACGATACCAATTGTCGGTGTCTCTTCGGGTAACACCGGAATTATCCACCCCCCGCTGGCGTGGATTTTAAATCCGTACCTTACAAGTAATAGCGGGTGTAATGTTTAGGGATTATGAAGAAATAATATGACTGGAATTGACGAAGTTATTTTGTGCGATAACAAGGCAAAAAACGCAGGCATAGCATAGATACGGTGAGGCTTTTTAACGAAGTTAGCGTGCAAAAGAACAAGTCAAAACGGTTA
>JAJRSD010000024.1 GCA_024278975.1 Bacteroidota bacterium | reverse complement strand
ACTAAAAACCAGAAGATTAAATGGTTTTTTCTTCCGGCTTTTTTAACATAACAATAAATAATATGAGGAAATGACTGACTGCCCCTTCCCGCAAGGGCAAGGTACGAAAAATCCAAAAATAATATCCCGAAAAATATTTTTTATTACATTGCTTAACTAATTGAATTTCAGGAATATTGTTTTCTTACCGAATTAATGAAAAAAAGAACCCATATAAAATGGGCTCTTTAGGCTGAAAACACTGTTGTTTATGATGTCGGGATGACAAGATTTGAACTTGCGACCCCTCGCCCCCCAGACGAGTACGCTACCAAACTGCGCCACATCCCGATTTCTTTTATCAACTATTTTCCGACGGCTGCAAATGTAACAGTTGATTCTATTTCTACAAAACTTTTTTAATTGATTATTCAATTTTGTAAAAACAATTTGCAATAGAAATAATTTATGGGCACATAATTATTATTGATTAAATATATTGCGCGACATTGAAGATGTTTTATACTTTTGCTCAACTTAAAAAATAACAATATGTTTAAACCACTTGATATTAACAAAAACGAAGAGAACAAAAGTACTCAGTCTACTGATGTCGAGAAAGTAAAATGTTTAATAATTGGGTCGGGACCAGCGGGTTATACGGCAGCAATTTATGCAGCTCGTGCAAATTTAACGCCTGTTATGTACGAAGGTTTGCAACCCGGCGGACAACTTACAACTACCACCGAAGTTGAGAATTACCCCGGTTATCCGGAAGGTGTTACAGGTCCGGTAATGATGGAAGATTTGAAAAAACAAGCCGAACGGTTTGGTACCGACATCCGTTGGGGGATGGCAACAAAATCTGATTTCTCGGGAGAAACCCATAAAGTATGGATTGATGATGAAAAATTAATTGAAGCCGAAGTTGTAATTATTGCCACCGGAGCAACTGCAAAATACCTTGGATTAGAAGATGAGAAAAAATATGCCGGCGGTGGCGTTTCGGCCTGTGCAACTTGCGATGGATTCTTTTATCGCGGTAAAGATGTTGCTGTTGTTGGTGGCGGCGACACTGCTACCGAAGAAGCTATGTATCTTGCCGGACTTTGTAGAAAGGTATATTTAATTGTTCGTCGCGATGTATTACGAGCTTCGAAAGTAATGGCAGAGCGAACTGTAAATACGCCAAACATCGAGGTTTTATGGAAACATCAAACCAAAGGATTATTTGGTGATGACGGTGTTGTTGAAGGTGCTAATTTGGTGAAGAATTTGGGTGAAGATGGCGAAGAGGATGTACAAATAAAAATTGATGGCTTTTTCCTTGCAATTGGACATAAACCGAATTCCGATATTTTTGCCGATTACATAGATACCGACGAAGTAGGATATATTAATACAATCCCCGGAACGTCGAAAACAAAAGTGCCGGGCGTGTTTGCTTGCGGCGATGTTCAGGATTCTCATTATCGGCAGGCGGTAACAGCGGCCGGTTCGGGCTGTATGGCTGCTATTGATGCTGAAAGATATCTTTCGGAAAAAAGTGCATAGGATTTAAGAAAATACTTTAAAAAGCAGGGTAATTTTGGCCTGCTTTTTTTATGTCGTTATTTGAGGTTGGGAGTGCTTGTGCTATGTGCAATGGCCAGGGGTTGCAGCGGTAGCTTAACGAAGCCACGCCCGAGTGGTTGTTGGCAAACGGCTGCGACCGAAGGAAGCACACGGATTGGCTACAACCACCGGAGTGTGGAGAGATAACTACAAGTGTAAAACCCGTTTAGGCCGCAAAAAAAAGAAGCCGAAAAAACGACTTCCTTTAATAAATTTATATTCGTAAAATTTGATAGTTTTCGTACAGAGACTACATATCAACATCTACGTGAGCTATTTCAGTTTTTGAATAGTCACCATTTTCCAGTCGTTTACGTACTTCTTTAAAAGCGAGTAAAGTTAACTCAACATCTTCGAGCGAATGCATTGCGGTAGGAATCAATCGTAAAATTAATTCTCCTTTTGGAATTACCGGATAAACAATCATTGAACAGAAAACACCGTAATTTTCGCGAAGGTCGTACACCAAATTTGTAGCTTCGGCAACCCCTCCTTTTAGATAAACTGGTGTTACCGGCGAATTTGTTTTTCCAAGATCGAAACCTGCCTCTTTTAATCCTCTTTGAAGTGCGTTAACAATAGTCCAAAGTTTATCTTTGTGCTCCGGTTCGTTGCGCAACATATCCAGTCTTTTTAAAGCTCCTTTTGTCATTGCCATTGGTAGCGATTTTGCAAATGTTTGCGAACGCATATTGTAACGAAGATAGTAGCAAATATCTGTATCGCAGGCAATAAAACCACCAATACCGGCCATTGCTTTTGCAAATGTTCCGAAATGAAGATCAACTCCATCTTGTACACCCAAATGTTCAGCAGCTCCGGCTCCTGTTTTACCCATTACTCCAAAACCGTGTGCATCGTCAACCAGTAAACGGAAATCATAATCATTTTTCATTGCCACAATTTCGTCGATTTTTCCAAGGTCGCCCGACATACCAAATACACCTTCGGTAATAACTAAAACACCACCTCCGGTTTCGGCAACACGTTTTTTTGCAAAACCTAACATCTTATGGCAACGTTCCATATCGTTGTGTGGAAATACATAACTTTTACCACCTTTTGCTTTATGAAGGAAAACGCCATCCATAATACATGCGTGAGCTTCAGAATCGTAAACAATTACATCGTTTCTGCCTGCAATACTGTCTATTACCGAAACCATTCCCTGGTATCCGTAATTTAACAAGAACGCATCTTCTTTGCCAACAAATTCTGCCAACTCGCGTTCAAGTTGCTCGTGAACAACGGTTTGCCCCGACATCATTCGTGCTCCCATCGGATATGCCATTCCATAATCAGCAGCAGCTTCTGCATCTACCTTTCTAACTGCCGGGTGGTTTGCAAGTCCCAAATAATTATTTAAACTCCACGTTAAAACTTTCTTCCCCCTGAAATCCATCCAGGCTGAAATTTCTCCCTCTAATTTAGGAAATGCAAAGTAGCCATGAACTTGTTTCATGAACCTTCCAATATTCCCTTGATTTTCTTCTGCTCTAAATTTATCAAATAAATCCACGATTTTTGACTTTTAAATTAATTAAATGCAAATGTAAACTTTTTTAAATCTTTGCCAAATGTGTTAAATTATACTAATCAATAGCTCATTGTTTTTAATTGATATCTATATTCGCCCCCGGAATAAAATAATTAGAATGTTATGAAACTCAAAATGAACTTACTACAAAAAACATTTTAGCATTAAATACGTTGAAAGTTTACTGTTCATTTAGTTTCAGGTATGTAAAAAAAGTATATTTTTGCGCAATGTTTATGAAAATGAGAAAATTAGGTTTGGGATTAGTAGTATTAACGATGCTTTTGAGCTCGTGCAGCAACTATAATAAAATTGTAAAAAGTACCGATTACGAATTTAAATATAAAAAAGCTATTGAATATTACGAGGATGGAGAATATGTTCGTGCGGGAACATTGTTTCAGGAACTTGTAAATATATACCGAGGAACAAGCAGAGCCGATAAAATATATTATTACTATGCAAAAAGTATGCTTGGCCAGAAAGATTATTTGATGGCAGGGCACTATTTTAAAACATTAATAAAAGAATTTCCAACAAGCGAATATGTAGAGGAATCGCAATATATGGTTGGTTACTGTTCTTATCTGATGTCACCAAAACCCCGGTTAGACCAGTCTATTACGCAAGAGTCGATAGACGCATTACAATTGTACATAAATCTTTATCCGTTTAACGAAAGGGTGGATGAAGCAAATAGATTAATAGATGAATTGCAGGACAAATTGGTTTACAAAGCATATTTAAGTGCTAAATTGTATTACGATTTTAATAATTATAAAGCGTCTGTAATTGCGCTTTCAAATTGTTTAAATAAATATCCCGACAGTAAATACCGAGAAGAATTAATGTTTATGTTATTGAAATCGAAGTATTTATTAGCTATTGGGAGTGTTGCTAATAAAAAAGAGACAAGACTTTCTAGTGCACTCGACGAATATTTTACCTTTGTTGACGAGTATCCGGAAAGTAAATATAAAAAGGAGGCGTTAAAATTTCATGATACTACCTCCAGGTTGTTAAATTATAAAGAAGAAGAATTAAATATTAATTAAGATATGGATTACAAAAAAACAAAAGCATCGTCGTCAACCATTTCCCGAAATTTAGAAGTATTGACACAAGAAACCGGAAATATTTACGAAACGGTTATGCTTTTAGCAAAAAGGTCAAATCAGATTTCATCTGAATTGAAAGAAGAGTTGAATTCAAAACTTCAGGAGTTTGCTTCGTACACCGATAATCTTGAAGAGGTTTTCGAAAACAGAGAGCAAATTGAAATTTCGAAGTTTTACGAACGTCTTCCAAAACCTACGCTAATAGCGTTTGAAGAGTTAAAAGAAGGTGAAATATATCACCGTAACCCAACCCGCGAAAACAAACAACGTATATAATAATTTAAGTCGCGATGAGGCTTGAAGGGAAAAATATTATTCTAGGAATTACCGGAAGTATAGCTGCCTATAAAGCAGCTATACTTTTGAGGTTACTTATTAAAGAGGGTGCCTGCGTGCAGGTGGTAATTACCCATGCCGGCAAAGAATTTATTACTCCGGTAACACTTTCTGCTTTATCAGGCAAACCCGTTGTTAGCGAGTTTTTTGGCGCAAACGATGGGACTTCGAACAGCCACGTAGATTTAGGACTTTGGGCAGATTTAATGTTAATTGCACCAGCCACTGCTTCAACAATGGGGAAAATGGCAAACGGAATTGCCGATAATATGTTGGTTACAACTTATATGTCGGCGAAATGCCCGGTATTTATTGCTCCTGCAATGGATTTAGATATGTATGCACACCCATCAACTCAGAAAAATATTGATACTTTAAAAGAGTACGGGAACATTATTGTAGAACCCGGAACAGGCGAACTTGCAAGTGGTCTCGAAGGAAAGGGACGAATGGAAGAGCCTGGAAATATTCTTGAAATTGTTGTTGATTATTTCAACCGAAAAAAAAACTTCGGGATAAAACTTTCTTAGTTACCGCCGGACCAACTTTCGAAAAGATAGACCCTGTACGTTTTATCGGAAATTATTCTTCAGGAAAAATGGGTTATGCCATTGCCGAAGAGCTTGCAGAAAATGGAGCTAAAGTTATTTTGGTGTCAGGTCCGGTTTCTGTTACCACAAAAAAGCCGGGAATTAATATTGTTTTTGTTGAATCGGCTTCAGAAATGTATGCCGAAAGTATGTTGCGATTTGCTGATTGCGACGGCGCAATTATGTGCGCTGCCGTGTCAGATTTCTCTCCTGTTCAAACTGAAAAGGTAAAAACTAAACGGGGTAAGGATAACTGGAATCTCGAGTTGAAACCTACCAGAGATATTGCAGCATCGTTGGGCGAAGTGAAAACCGACAAGCAAATACTTGCAGGGTTCGCACTCGAAACTAACGACGAAATTGTTAATGCCGGTAAAAAACTCAAAAAGAAGAATTTAGATTTTATAGTCCTGAATTCGTTAAACGAAAAGGGCGCAGGATTTAAGGTCGATACCAATAAAATTACTATTATCGACAAAAGCAATAATCAGCAAAATTTTGAGTTAAAAAGTAAGAAGGAAGTAGCAGTTGATATTGTGCAAAAAGTGATATCAATTATAAAATAAAAACTTCCGTTTTGTTTAATTTTTGTATTTTTAGAATTCTATTTAGGGTTTATGAAAAAGCTATCAATTTTACTCATTCTAATATTTATCCTGTCGGTAAATAGTTTTGCTCAGGAACTTCGTTGTAATATTACAGTTTCATCGACACGTATTCAGGGATCGAATAAAAATTTGTTCCGTACCATGCAGTCTGATTTGTACGAGTTTATGAATAACAGGAAATGGACAGACCACGTTTAGAGTTACGACGAAAAAATAAAATGCAATATTTTAATCAGGCTCGACGAGCAGATTTCTGTTGATGAATTCCGAGGCTCAATTCAGGTACAATTAACCCGCCCTATTTTTAATTCGAGTTACGAGAGTACCATCTTAAATATTAAGGATAACGATTTTAGATGTAAATATGTTGAGTTTCAGCCACTTGAATTTAACGAAACATCGAACCGCGATAACTTAACAAATATAATGGCATACTATGCTTACGTTATTTTAGGCTTCGATTACGATACATATTCGCTCGAAGGAGGAACACCTTATTTTTTAAAAGCACAGGCAATTGTAAATAATTCGCAAAATGCCCGCGAAAAAGGTTGGAGGTCTTTTCAGAGCGAACGTAACCGATACTGGCTTGTCGAAAATGTATTGAACAAATCGTATTCAAGTTTTCGTAGTTGTATGTACTCGTATCATCGAAAAGGACTCGATATAATGTCGGATAAACCTGAAGAGGGGCGTGCAAATATCGCAAATTCACTTCGCGATATTCAAAAAGTATTCCGCCGCAAACCATCAACTTATATTTTGCAAATGTTTTTCGATTCAAAATCGAGTGAATTGGTAAAAATATTTTCAAAATCATTCCCCGACGAGAGAAACAGAGTGTTGGCTATTTTAAACGAAGTTGACCCTTCGAATGGTAGTAAATATGAAAAAATTTCGGATAATGAGGGATTCTAAAATTAAATAAATGCTAACCAGACTATCCATCTCTAATTATGCTTTAATCGATAAACTTTCGGTTGAATTTCATAAAAACCTGAATACTATTACAGGCGAAACCGGAGCTGGGAAATCTATTGTTTTGGGTGCGCTGGGATTGATTTTGGGCAACCGGGCAGATATGTCGGTTTTAAAGGATAACTCGAAAAAATGTATTGTTGAAGGTGTTTTTGAAGTTGGGAATTACAAGCTGAACTCTTTTTTTGAAGAGTACGATTTAGATTACGATACGACAACCATTTTACGACGTGAAATTACTTCAACAGGTAAGTCGCGTGCTTTTATAAACGATACTCCTGTCACACTAAAAACGTTGCGAAAGCTTGGATTACAATTAATCGACATTCATTCGCAACATCAAAACCTCGAATTATCAAATCAAAAATTTCAACTCGAATTAGTTGATGTAATTGCCAAAACCGGAAAAGTACTCGAAAGTTATCAGCAAAATTTAACTGTTTATTTAAATTATAAAAAGTTGCTTGAAGAGTTGAAATTGAAGTCGGAAAAAGCAAAAGCCGATTTAGACTATTTTCAATTTCAGTATAAACAGTTAAACGGGGCTGAACTGAAAGAAAGAGAGCAAATTAATTTGGAGGCTGAATTGCAAAAATTGTCGCATGCCGAGGAGATTAAAAGTGCATTAACCGAAACGGTAAATTTGTTAGACGACGAACAGTTGTCGGTAATTCAAAAAATAAAAGAGAGTCAGAAATTAATCGAAAGTATAGAAAGTTTTATTTCGGAAGCTCCTGAATTAGCCGGCCGACTGCAAAGCAGTTTTATTGAGTTGCAAGATATTGTTGATGAGGCAAATTTATTGGCAGAAAAAATTGAACACAACCCTGCGCAAATTGAAGCGATTAACAACAGGTTAAATATTATTTATAATTTGCAACAAAAGCATTCCGTTTCTACGGTTTTAGAACTTATTAATTTACGCGATTCGTTTGATTCAAAAATTAATACTGTTGTTGGATACGATGAAGAAATTAAATCATTAAAAAATAACTTGGAAGCTCAGAAAGAGAAACTGGAACAAAAAGCAAAGCAGCTTACTTTACTAAGAAAAAAGTCTTTTTCAAAAATTGAAAAATCTGTTGTGTCTGATTTAAGACTTTTGGGAATGGAAAAATCAAAATTAAATATTGCACATTATAATTTGCCCGATTTCGGTAGTAACGGCAAAGACTCAATATCGTTTCTGTTTAGTGCAAACAGCGATGCTACTCCTGCCGAAATTTCAAAAATTGCCTCTGGCGGCGAAATGTCGCGTTTAATGTTGGCTATTAAAAATTTACTACGTAATTCCAAAGCACTTCCAACTGTTGTTTTCGATGAGATAGACTCGGGAGTCTCAGGCGAAATTGGGATAAAAATGGGAAATATAATAAAGTCGTTTTCTGTTTCAACACAAATAATAAATATTACTCATTTGCCACAAATTGCCGCCAAAGGCGATGTACATTTTCATGTTTATAAATACGAGAAATCAGGCAAAACCTACACCTCGTTAAAACAGCTCTCCGAAAATGAGAGAGTAGAAGAACTTGCAAAAATGGTTGGTGGCGAGAGTTTAACCGAATCTACTTTAAAAACTGCACAAGAACTTTTGAATGGGTGAGATGAGATAGTTGGCAAAATGATTCGAAAATGTTTTTTAGGTAGTTTACGTTTATTTATTAAGTTTATATATTGTTTTTAAAGAATGATTTATGAGAATAAAATATTTACTAATTATTATTGTAATGCTCTCTTTTTTTAATGGGTTTGCACAAGTGAGTGTTGGAGCGTTTGGAGGACTAAATGTTAGTAAACTAAGGGGAGATCAGCCCGTTGGATCAGAATTTAGATCTCCGGTCGGAGTAGATTTGGGAGTGTTGGTTGACTATAAATTTTCGGAGCAATTTACACTTAGTCTTCAACCCTCTTTTTCGAAAAAAGGAGCAAAAATTAGCTATATTGTTAAGGGCGAAGATGAACTTGTTGATAGTGTAAGTATTAATTTTAACTATCTGGCAATACCGCTACTTTTAAAAATTGCAGCAAAAAATAATCGCTATTATGCAATCGGAGGACTTGAAGCTGGATTTCCCATGTCTGCTACCGCAAATTATATAAATGAGTCTAATAACGAGGTCGATATAATTGATTATTTGGCCGATGTAGTTGTAGTTATGCACTTTGGAATTGGTTATAGAATTCCCATCGGAAAACCTACACTTTATGTTGAGGGAAGATATTCTCAAGGTATAAATAATATTATTCCTTTTGAGAATCCTGAATATAATGCTTTCCCAAGAGTGAGAACAAGTGCATTTCAATTGTTGTTTGGTATCGAGTTACCATTGTTTTAAATGATTTTATGATGAAGTATCTTTATTTAATAATATTTACACTTTTTGTCGGATACGGAAATGTTTTCGCTCAGAACGACACTACCAAAATTGTTTTAAAAAAGACGATGTTAAATGGTCATGTTTTTACTTCAATAAATACCTCAAAAAGTGCATCGATAAATACATATTTAAACACTGAATTGGGTGTTGGAAATACCGGTACTCTGAATCTTCCCGGTATTAAAATCGGTGATTACGAGATTCTTTCTTTTACCGGAAGTGTAACTTTTATTACTGCTGAAGTTGACTATCGGCAACAAATAAACGATTGGCTTGCTTTAAGACTTGGAATTTCGATGGGGGGAAGAATGGGATCTAATATGCCAACAATTTTGGTTGATGGACTGAATACTTTTAACGGAGGTAGTATTGGATGGGATTTCCGGTTGGCTCAAAAACAAAAATTTCAAATGGCTGGAAGTGTCTTTCTTAAAAATATTTCAGGTAGTTTTATCGATATAGCAGGATATGTTAAAGATTTAATTAACGATGTGCCTTTTGCTGCAGTAGTTAAGAATGTACCGGTTTTAACTGTTGGAGTTGGCGGACAAGGGGCGTGGGCTTTTAATAAAACTTTTGGATTACAATTTGGAGCCGATTTCTCGTACGGAGAGTCGTTCAATAGAGGCGAGAAAAGTTTTTATACGTCGTTTAATATTTCGGGCGATATGGATTTAATGCCAAAGAGAAATATTCCGCTTGGCTTTGCTATTGGTCATTCAATTAGTTCAAACCCTGAAGATACATACCTTGAGCTTATTTATACAAATATTTATTCGTTTAAAATAGCTTACACAGGCTCCTCCGATTTCGATCTTGGAATTCAGTTTCTTACAAACAGAGTAAAACTTTCTGAAGCAATAGATAACGATCCAATGATTTTTAAAACTCAACTCGATTTTAAATTTTATTTTTAATTGAATAGATTTTTTAATTCAGTAAAAGATTGTGCCTTACCAATAATTTTCAGGTTTTTATCGATAACAAATAGGGTAGGAGTTGCAAAAACATTATAGTCCATGGCAGCTTTTCCGTCCCATTCCTGAAAATCGCAGAGGTTATACCACGATTCAATTTCCGCATCTAAAACCTTTTCTTTCCATGCCTCTTTTTCGCTATCCAGCGAAATTGCAAAAATTTCAATATCACTATATTTCGACTGCTGTTGCCACGGTTTTAATCTATTAAGTAATTCATTGCAGTGTGGACACCACGAAGCCCAAAACAGAACAATATTTCTATCTTTCAGCATTTCTGTAAAAGTTATCTGATTGCCGTTAATATCGTCGATAATAAAATCTGCAACACTTGTTCCAACTTTCATTTTTTGCTCTTCTAATTGTCGTTCAAGAGTTGTATATTCATCGGTCTGGCAAGTTGTTCCCGAATAGTTTTCTGCAATGTAAGCTATCACGTTCTTTAATTTTAATACTTCAAATCCGTGTACAATATATTTCAAAATAAACTCGTAAACTACTTCGTTTTTATTGGTGTTAGCAATAATTATGTCCACTGCTTTTATATATTCCTTTTCCCGTTCCTCTTGCGTTAAATCTTTTTTATTGTAGCTAATCAGGTATCTGAAAATATTGTCGGTGTATGCTTGCGAATTTATCAAAGCTTCGTCGGTAAAGTCTAAATTTTTAAAATATTCTTTTTGAAATAACTCTTTTCGTTGTTCTTTGGTAAGATAACCGTCGAGCAGTGGTTCTCTAAAAGTGTTGATTAGTTCGGCTGCAAATCGCCCCTCATTTTGCTTTGCCGTTCTGGTAACGAATAAATCATATTCCATTTGCAACTGATTATATTCGGTTGCCGATTTAATTGCATTGTCAGTGTCGTCTTTTGCCCAGTAATAATTTAGTCCATTTTCAAGCTCGTTAATGTTTTGTTTAATAATTTGTTCCTTTTTAATAAAATTAAACCAAATTTCGTTTTCTGCAGACTGAATTACTTTGGTTTTGGTTTCGGGCAATTTAAAATCTGTTTCCAAAACAATATCTTCATTATTGAAAATAAAATCTAGTTGCTGTGGAGTTTCGTTCATCACTTTAGCATAAGTAGTTTGCCCCATAACAACTCTGTACATTCCTGTATTTGCAGTTTTTGGCATGATAAACCTGACTAACTCTTTTTCTGCAAAAGCAGTGTCAACTGCAATAAACTTATCGCCTTTTACAGCTCCTAAAATAACAGGATTGTCCGGTAGGTTTTTAATGATTATTCCAACGGAATAGGGCTGTGCAAAATTTAGCATGCCAATTGTAATGAGAAATATTGTAGCTACTAGTTTATTTAAAACTTGAATCATGCTAATAATTTTAAAATTGAGTGTAGTTTAAGTTTAAACTATTTCTGTAAAAATATAATAATTTGAATGAAGTTGATAAACAGAGATATATTTTTTTGACGTTTTTTTGTTTGTTCTTACGAATTCAAAATCCTACTTTTGAAAAAACAAATTTGATGAGAACAATTTTATTTTACCTGTTTCTGAGTCTGTTATTTTTTTCCTGTGTTTCGAAAAAAGAGAGTGCACAACCCAATTTTATAGTTTTTATAGCCGACGATGCTGCATGGAACGATTGTGGCCCGTATGGAAATAAAGTAATAAAAACTCCAAATATTAATAAGCTGGCTGCCGAAGGTGTTGTTTTCGATAATGCATTTTTAACAACAAGTTCGTGTAGTCCGAGTCGTTGTAGTATTTTAACAGGGCGATATCCGCATAGTACCGGAGCACCGGAATTGCATATGCCACTTCCGGCCGAGCAGACATTGTTTGCAGGCGAATTACAAAAGGCAGGCTATTACACGGCATTGGCTGGGAAATACCATATTGGTGCACCCCGCTCCGAGTTCGATAGCATTTATGGCGGAGCACCTAGCGGATGCGAAAACTGGATGCGTGCTTTGCAAAATCGCCCCAAAGAGAAACCATTTTTTCTTTGGTTGGCAGCAAGAGATCCGCATCGCAATTATCAGCCAAACACGATACCTGTTCCTCATATTCCTGCAAATGTTATTGTACCACCTTTTTTGCCCGACGCAGATTCTACGCGAAAAGATCTGGCACTGTACTACGATGAAATTTCGCGTTTAGATAGTTATTTGGGAGAAATAATGACCGAACTAAAAAAGCAGGGTGTTGATGAAAATACACTTGTAATTTACATGACCGATAATGGAAGACCTTTTCCACGGTGCAAAACGAGAATGTACGACAGTGGAATAAAAACTCCATTTATAGTTCGCTGGCCAGATAAAATTAAAAAAGGAAGAACTGACGCTTTGGTTAGTTCGATTGATATTGCACCAACTTTTTGTGAACTTGCAGAAGCTGATATTCCAAAAACCTTTCAAGGTGTTTCATTTGTTCCGGTTCTTAAAGATTATTCAGCTAAAACCCGCGATTATATTGTTGGAGAACACAACTGGCACGATTACCAGTCGCACGAGCGCGCCGTTCGAAATCATAAATTTCTATATATCAGAAATGCTTTCCCCGAGTTTAATGCTTCTCCACCTGCCGATGCTGTTAGAAGTTTAACATATCAGGAAATGATTAAAATGTACAAGGCGGGAGAATTAAACGAAAATCAGTTAGATTGTTTTGTTGAGCCACGTGTTGCGGAAGAGTTATACGATGTTGTTAACGATCCGCTTCAGTTTCGTAATTTGGTTGAAAATAAGGATTATAAAAACGATTTAAACGAAATGCGTGCAATTATGGATAAGTGGGTAATTGAATCTGGTGATACTATTTCCGCGCCTCCAACTCCTGATAAATTTGACAGGTGGACAGGGGAAAAGTTATAGGAGTTTTTAAATATTGTTGATACTAGTTTATAATTTTTTGCCTGACTTTCCACATCGATTCTGGAGCCGACATTAAATCGGCAATTACTTTTGTTTTTGGAAATTGCTCTAAAACAATTTTTATAAATACTGTAATTGGTATCGACATAATTAGCCCGGGAATGCCCCAGATAAATCCCCAAAACATTAACATTATAAGAATAGTTATAACATTTAACGAAAATGTTTTTCCCATTAATAATGGTTCTAAAATCCCCCCAAATAAAACCTGAACTCCTGTTATTACAATAATAAAAAACAGAAGAGTTCCGGTTGGGTCAAGTTCAACAAAAGCAAAAAGTGCTAAAAGTAAAACCGAAACAACCGATCCTATCATTTGTATAAAATTGAGTGTAAAGGCAAGTAATCCCCAGAAAATTGGAAAGCTGACACCAAAAATCAGACATGCAATACTAAAGCCAATTCCGGTTAAAAGGCTAATTACAAACTTTACTTTAACAAATCTTATTATGTCTTTTTCGATGGTCATAAATGTTTTTACAGAAGAGTACTTTTGCTTGAAAATAGTATTGTTTAATATGTTTTGAAAGTTAATTGATTCTGAAAGTAAGAGAATTACAAAAAATGCAGTCATCAGTGTCATCGAAATCGTGTTAGTTATAAAATCTAGGGTACTACCAAATCTGGCAAGGATATTTTGTTCTTGAGAATATCGCTTAAAAATAGTTTCACCTTCTAATCGTTCAACACCAAAAAAATCTTCAACATAAATAATAAGGTTTACAATTTTTGTCTCGGCATTTCCTAAAAACTGATCTTTTGTTGCAATAATCTCGTTACTGGTAAGTTGAATTAATTCGCCACCAAGTTTTAAAACTCCGGTAATTATAATAATTACTATTAGAATACTGAGAGGTTTGGGCACACTTCTCTTTTTTAACCAGCGCATTAACGGTAAAAACAATAATGCAATAAACATTGATAAAACCAGTGGGATAAAAATAAATGATAATGTTTTTAGTAAATAGAAAACAAGCGGGATTACAATTATCAGTAAAAGTAAATTTGTTGTTTTGGTATCTCTCATTTTATTGAAATTATTGCATAAAAAAAGGTCTCTTCGAAGAGACCTTTTTTTTATATGAAAATCGAAATCTTCTAAAATCTTTTTTCTTTAATACGAGCTTTTTTACCTGTTAATTCGCGCAGATAGAAAATTCTTTTTCTTCGCACACTTCCGTGTTTGTTAACTTCAATACTGGCAATAAAAGGAGAGTACAATGGGAAAATTCTTTCCACTCCAATATTACCTGACATTTTACGAACTGTAAAAGTTTTTGTACTACCACTTCCGCGTAACTGAATTACCACTCCACGGAAATTCTGAATTCTCTCTTTCGAACCCTCTCGTATTTTGTAACTAACTGTTACTGTGTCGCCTGCTCCGAACTTTGGAAGTTCTGTTTCGGTTGCAAACTCCTTTTCTACAAATTGTATTAAATCCATTTCAATTAATTTTTATTAGTTGGCAATGTTATCCGTCAGCCGACGAATAAGAGATTGCTTTAATCGGGTGGCAAAAGTAATAAAATTTTCTTTTCGCCAAGCTAAAAGAGCTATCAAATTGCGTTTGTTAATTGATTATCAGGTTGAAGAAATATTGATCATAAAGTCATACCCTCAAGGGAGGTGAGTGCATGACCAATCTGGAACAACTCGAAACTCGCAACTTTGAACTTTGAACTTTAAACTTTGAACCTTAAACTTTAAACTCGAAACTAATGCCCCCCTCCGATCATTTTAAAATGGTCGCCGGTGCTTTTTACAACTGCTTTTCGCCACCACTCGGGATAACCCGGTTGATTAGGAGAAACTGGCATTCCATCTTTGGTCCGTACAAATTCACCATCTTTTTCAACTTTAATATTCCCGTCGATATATTTTATCAAAAGAAACTGCCCCAACTCTTTCCATATCTGTGTCATGTTATTGGCTTCGTTTACAGAGTATTCAGTTAAAAATTTTCTGGCTCGATTTTTATCAGTTTTGTAAAGAGTTTCAGCAGCTTTATCAATTACCGGAACATAGGCAACAAATTTATCTTCCAGCTCTTTTTGAACTTTTACAACATCTTTAATCATATAATTATAACGTAAATATGTAAAGTTTGTAACCTGATTAAAAACCCAGAAAGCAGCAGTTTCGCTGTAAGTTAGCATGTCGCCGTTTCCAACTTTAAAACACTCGGGTATCTCCTTAATTCCACAATACATTGGTGTGTAAACAGTACTCGATGCGTCGTCAACACCAAACCAAATAATTCCTCCAATTGGGTCGGGCAGCCAATCTCTGCTTTGTGTTACAAACGAAAATCCGGTTTGTTGTGTCGAAATTGCACGTTCGTTACAATATTCTACGGAGTCAACTTCCCATGTTAAACCTCTCCAACGATAGGGAAGCTGAAACGGACCTGCGCCAATATCTTTCGTCATATCCAGTTCTGTTCCTTCAAAGTGGTCGCGCATCATTCCCATTACATCCTGAACTGATAGTTTCTTGTCGGGTTTTACCCACAGCGGCATTCTGTTCGATGCAAAATTATTATCGCCACCGTGTTCAACTTTGCCCATTACGTAAGCAGTATATTTATCCAGACCACTTGTAACTTTTTTGAACCCTGCCCAAACACGTGCTTCGCAAAAACGAGCACCACCAAAGTCAACCGGTGCATAAACATCAGAAAAACTAAAATCTCTGTCAGTTCCTTTGTACCATCCTTTTTCGCGTGCAAACGAAATTACATCTTCGGCATAAATACAGTTATCCGAATCATTTTTCGGGAATGTTGTTATTCGTGCCTGATTTGCATGTCCGCTAATATATCCGTCAGGAATTTTCATTGCCACCCAAACAGCACCTTTTTTACCGTCGCCTTTGCCAATCAATTCCAGAATCCAAACCTCATCTTTGTCGGCAATAGAAAAAGACTCGCCGGAGCTTGCATAACCAAATTCAGCAACAAGGTCGGTCATTACTTTTATGGCTTCGCGAGCTGTTTTCGAACGTTGCAATGCAACATAAATCAAACTGCCGTAATCCATAATCGCACCCGATTGTTTCGAAAGTTCACCGCGCCCGCCATAAGTAGTTTCGCCAATTGCAACCTGAAACTCATTCATATTACCAACCACACTAAAAGTGTGTGCAAGTTGCGGGATTTGTCCCAGATATTTTCCGGTATCCCATTCGTAAATATCGCGCATTGTACCAGCGGGGTAGTCTTTTGCCGGCTGAAAATATAGTTCGCCATAAAGAGTGTGCGAATCGGCAGCGTAAGTAATCATTGTTGAACCGTCGATTGATGCACCTTTTGTAATCAGGAAGTTGGTGCATCCGTTTGAAATCTGATAATTTGAGATTAGGAGTGCAAAAATAAGTACTGCAATATTTGTAATTTTTTTCATTGTATAAATAATTTTAATATTTCAGGAAACAAAGATAGTTTTTTCAGGATATGAGTTTTATTATTTTGAATTCTAAAAATAAAAAGGGATTACATCTTTATTTTCTTATGAGTAGAAATATGGAATGCTTTGCTACAAACAAGACTTAATCTTCTCAAAAGTATCTTCAATATCGCTATCCAATCCAACCGAGAAACGTACAAGCCCTTCAGAAAGTCCCATCTCTTTCTGAACTTCAACCGGAACTTCTGACGAGGTACTATGACCGGAACAGCTAAACAGAGTTTTAAAATATCCTAAACTAACAGCGAGGTAACCAACTCCGGCATCCTGCATTTTTTTCATAAAATTATTTGCACTTTTTAGGTTTTTTAAATCAATTGATAAAATACCACCAAATCCGTACTCTCTGTTCATCAATGATTTATGAAGTTCGTGTTGAGGATGATTTTTTAATCCCGGATAATTTATTTTTATACCCTCTTTCTGAAAACTTTCGGCGATAAACTGTGCGTTTTTACTATGCTGTTTCATTCTGATGTGTAACGTATTCAGGTTTTTCAGAATACTCGATGAACGAAGCGGATCGAGTACCGGTCCAAGCAACATTGCCGTTCCATCGTTTACATTCGATAGCTGATCAACAAACTCGTGCGAGCCACAAATTGCTCCCGCCACACAATCATTTTTACCATTTATAAATTTGGTCATACTGTAAACAACTATGTCGGCACCCAAAGTTTTAGGCGAAATAATCATGGGTGTAAAAGTATTGTCAACCATTAAAAGTGCTCCCGAACTGTGTGCAATTTCTGCAAGTTCCGGAATATTGGAAACCTGTAGCAGCGGATTAGTAACACTTTCGGTATAAATAACTTTTGTGTTTCGTTGCATCGCATTTTTCACCTGCTCCAAATTTGTAATATCAACAAACGAAACTTCGATATTATATTTTGGCAACCAGTTTTTCAGAAAAGCATAGGTTCCGCCGTAAGTTGTAACACTTGTGATTATGTGGTCGCCCGAGTTACAAATTTGTAAAAGTGCGCAGGTAATTGCAGCCATTCCTGATGCAGTTATCCATGCCGACTCCGTGTTTTCCATTGTGGCAAGTGCATCGGCAAGGTATTTATTACTGGGGTTCCAGTGGCGCGAATATAAAAAGCAACCTTCCATCTGACCGAGAAATGTCTCTTCCATAGTTTCGCCTTCCAAAAATGTGTATGTCGATGAGTCTGTAATTGAAGGATTTACACCTCCAAATTCTCCAAACTGCCTGAGGTCTTGAATAGCTTGTGCCGGATTAAATTTCATAATAGCTGAGTTTAATTTTCGCCACAATTTACATCAATTGAAATTACTGAATAATGACTAAAATCGTCTTTTTTCAATATTTAAAAATCACTCCAACTGAGCTGTCTTTTGAAGCACCGGTAACAGAAGAGTAACAGTTTATTTTGTTTTGAATTCTCAAAACTCCCAGAAATGCAAAAATCAAGGCCTCTTTATAATTTACTATTTTTTGCTCCGGAATCACCACTTCCAGCAGCGAATGAAATTTTATTCTTTCAATCAGAAATGTGTTAAAAGCACCGCCGCCCGTAATAAGTATTTTCCCTTTCCCTGAACTTGTTTTTGCAATTTGTATGGCGATGTGTTCGTAAATAGTTCGCATTATATCCGAATCCGATATTTTATATTTAGTCAAAACCGGGTAAAATACTTGTTCCATCCACTCGCGACCAAGAGATTTTGGTGGATTTTGTTTATAAAAACCGAGACTATTTAATTCTGAAAGAAGTTTGATATTTAGTTTTCCCTGTTTTCCGAGTTCCCCATTTTTGTCGAATAGCAATCCCTGTTTTTCTGCATAAAAGTTAAGTGGAAAGTTTGCCGGAGAGATATCGAAAGCAATTCGCTTACCATTTTTTTCAAAAGATATATTTGCAAAACCACCGAGATTTAAACAGTAATCGAAATCGTTAAAAAGTAGTTTGTCGCCCACCGGAACAAGTGGTGCACCCTGCCCACCCAAAGCAATATCTCCAATTCTGAAATCGGCAATTGTAGTAGTTTTTGTAACAGCCGCAATCTCGGCACCATTACCAATTTGTAGTGTAAAATGTTTTTCGGGTTGATGAAAGATTGTATGTCCGTGCGAAGCAATTAAGTTGGGTTTAAAACCTGTGTTACTAATAAACTCATTAATATTTGCTCCTGTAAAACTGCCATATTCAGAATGTAATTCTATCAGTTTTTCGCCCGAAAGAGAGGGAGCATTCTTTAGTTTTTTGAGCCATTTTTCTGAGTACGAAACGGTTGTTGCCGAAAGCAAATTAAAACTCCATTTTTCATTTTTATAATCAAACTCAACAGCGGCAATATCCAGTCCATCCAACGATGTGCCCGACATTGTACCAATAACTTTTATGGGTAGTTTTAATTCTTTATTCATGGTTTCTATTTTTTTAGCTTCTGACTTTAGCTTTCGTCTTTTTTCTCTACCCCTCCGCTTCGCTCGTCCCCTTAATAAGGGGACACTGTTTTAACGTGTTTAATATTCAAATTGTGTTTATTAATTCTTTAAAACAGGTCGTTACGAGTATTTTATGATTTCGTTTTTAAACTTCAGACTTCTGTTTTTTTTACCACAAGGACACTAAGTTCAAAAACTGTAACTGCAAGCTTTCTTCGTTTTTCCCTGTTTACTGCGACTGTGACTGCGATTTTCTTTCTTCTACCTCCAAAAAGTAGCTTTATAAATTGCTTTATTTCCTCTATAATCCGATACAGTTAAAACCAACTGATGTTCTTTGTTAAATGTAAAACGCTCCTTATCAAATTTATGGGTTATTATTTTCCTTTTTGCATCATATTCAAAAAGGGCCCACTTTCCATCCAGTATTCCCTCAATTTTTTCGATACCTGCCAAATCATCCGAAATCTTAAATCTGATTCGATTTGATTCTGTTAACGTGGTATTTTTTTTAATACTCAATGGTTTTATTGTTGGCGGAATGGTATCGATTTTTACAGAATAATCACCAAATATCCTTATTTTAGAAGTAATCCATCCATCTTCAAATTTCCCTCCGGCTGCCCAATATCTTTCTGTATTGTCATCGATAACAACCAGAAGTGCTTTTGATTCCAATTCGCTTGGCAGATTTTTAACCCTTATTTTTATATCGACACTCGAATGCAGCGGCACACTGTTATTATGAATAATATGTCTTTCTGAATAAAAACCCGGTGCGGCCGGTATTGTTTTATACTGAAATTTTAGATTTTTATATAAAGCTCCTTTAGGTATTTCTAACTGAATATCGCCTGTGCGAAATAGGTTGTCAGAATTATAATTAAACTCTTTTACAAAAGTTTCAGTCGGTTTATTAAATGTATTTGGCTTGCTCTTAACTTTAAATTCAAGAGTAGAACTGTTGCCATAAGTATCTTTAAGTACTATTTGAATTTTATGAGTTGCATCTCCTTCAGCAATAAAAGTCCCTGTTCCTTTTACAAATTTGTAGGTACTCAGTTTATTTCCCGGTTCAACCCATGTTTTCTGAAAACGTCGCCGTAAGCCGATGTAAGTTTCGTAATCAATTAAACTGTTTATATATCTGCTCTCATCAAACGAAAACCTGCTTATTTGATGAGAAAAATATAACTCGTCGTCAACATATAATTCAATAAGATTAATTCCGCATTTATTCCACGAATCGTTTAAATAGTCATTGGTTTCAATGGCAAAACCAATTTCTCCATAAACCGGAACTGCCGGATTATTTTTTATATGATATTTCCCATCATAAAAAACAATTGGGAATCGTCTTTTCCTCGTGTCGTCTATTACATACGAATCTTCGGAAATAGGTGTCATCATCAGAGAAAGTACTTTTGGTGGAATAGTGTCTTTAATCCCAAAATTATATTTTAACGGATTAAGAGGGTTTTCTGTTTGCGTATCTCTTATTTCGAAATGCAAATGCGGTCCGCCAGAGCTTCCTGAATTTCCTGTTTTTGCAATAATTTCATCTTTTTTAATTTGAAATTCGTCTGGCTAAACCTGCAAATCAACTTTAAAAGATTTTTGTAAATACTGATTTTCCTTTACAAATTTAGCAATATCTTTTCTGAAACTTTGCAAATGTCCGTAAACTGTGGTTGTTCCATTCGGGTGGTCGATGTATAATGCATTTCCATAACCGGTTGGCGAAACCGCAATTCTCGAGATATTTCCTTCTGCCGCTGCATGAACCGGAATTCCAGAAACTCCCTGTGTTTTTATGTCGATACCCGAATGAAAATGGTTGCTCCGTAATTCAGCAAAATTCCCACTCAGTAAAATTGGGATTTTTACGGGGTTTGTATAATATCTGTTTTGTCCGAAAGAATACAATGAACAAAAAATTAAAAAAAGAGCATATATTCTATTCATAAAAAACTGTTAATCAAATTAAAAAGATTGCAAATTTAAACTTTTCCGGTTATCTTAACAGGGGAGTGTTAGTATTATTTTATTCCAATATTTTCGATTTACTTTTACAATAGGCTAAAAATATTAACTTTGTCTGCGAAATGCAGCTAAAATGACTGAAGAAGATAACTTACTTCTCTCTAATTTAAGAGCTAATACGCAGCAGTTATTTCATGAATTCAATAACTTGGAGAACGAAGTAAAGTCGCTGGAAAATAAAGTGTTAGACTTGAAAACAGACATTGAATTGTTAGAGAAGGACAAATTGGATTTGAGTCGAAAAAATGAGCAACTGAAAATAGCAACCCTACTTTTATCGGGTGTCGATGAAAACGGGGAAGCTAAACAGAAAATAAATAGATTAGTACGGGAAATTGATAAATGTATCGCATTGCTAAACAGATAATAGCAGGTGGATAATAATAGATTATTAAGCATAAATATTGAAATTGATGGGCGGATTTTTCCGCTAACCATCAAACAAAAAGATGAGGAGAGGTACCGGCTGGCTGCAAAAATGGTTAACGAAACTGTTAGTAGATTTAGAAAAACATTTGGAAACCAGGAATCTCAAAATATATTGGCGATGACAGCTTTTCAAATTGCATTAAGCAATACAGAACTGCAAAATCGCACCGATAGTTCTCTTTTCATTGATGAGTTAAAGAATTTAAACGACGATATTTCAGATTTTTTAGTTGATAAAAAGAAAAAATAGAGTCTAAAAATATTTATCAAAGCCCGTATTAAAACCTTTTCATGATTATTGAAATGGTTTTTCTACGGGCTTTATTTATAAAATAATTAAAACGAGAGAAATGGATATAAATTTAATAATGAGTGTCGCCGGAGGATTTATAGTTGGCGGTGCTTTGGCCTATTTTATTTGGGACAAAGCTTTGGTAGCTAAACGAAAGCGGATTATTGCCGAGGGTAAATCTGAGGCAGAAGTAATTAGAAAGGATAAGATTTTACAAGCTAAAGAGAAATTTTTACAGTTGAAATCGGATCATGAGAAGTATATTAACGAGAAAAATATTTCTTTATCGAGTCTTGAAAACAAGAGTAAGCAACGCGAATCTCATCTGAATCAACGCAGAGATGAGTTAAATAGAAAATCGAGAGACTTTGAGTTGACCCGTAAAGAAGTTGATGCAATTCGTGAGAATCTTAATGTGCAATTACAACGAGTTGAAAACAAAAGTGAGGAGTTGAGTAAACTTCATAGACAGCACCTCGAGAAACTGGAGCAAATTTCCGGTCTTTCTGCCGACGAAGCAAAAACACAGTTGGTTACTTCGCTGAAAGATGAGGCAAAAACTGAAGCTATTTCGTATATAAACGAAATAATGGAGGAGGCAAAACAGACAGCAAATAAAGAGGCTAAAAAGATTATTGTAAAATCGATTCAGCGTGTGGCAACCGAGACTGCCGTTGAAAATGCTGTTACAATTTTCCATATCGAAAGCGATGAAATAAAAGGACGGATTATTGGTCGCGAGGGACGTAATATCCGTGCGCTGGAAGCTGCTACCGGAGTGGAAATTGTTGTTGACGATACGCCTGAAGCTATTGTTCTTTCGGCATTCGACCCGGTTCGAAGAGAAATTGCCCGACTTGCACTTCATCAATTGGTAACCGATGGACGAATTCATCCGGCACGAATTGAGGAGGTTGTAGGAAAAGTTAAAAAGCAAATTGAAGAGGAGATAATTGAGACCGGAAAGCGAACCACAATCGATTTGGGAATTCATGGATTGCATCCTGAGTTAATTCGCCTGATTGGTAAAATGAAATATCGTTCGTCGTACGGACAAAACCTATTGCAACACTCGCGCGAGGTGGCTAATTTGTGCGCAACTATGGCATCTGAACTGGGACTGAATCCGAAAAAAGCTAAACGCGCCGGATTGTTGCATGATATTGGGAAAGTACCCGACGATGAGCCGGAATTACCACATGCTATTTTGGGTATGAAACTGGCAGAAAAATATAAGGAGAAGCCGGATATTTGTAATGCAATCGGAGCTCACCACGACGAAGTTGAAATGCAAACTTTAATAGCGCCGATTGTTCAGGTTTGCGATGCTATTTCGGGTGCAAGACCGGGAGCGCGCCGCGAGATTGTGGAGTCGTATATTAAACGTTTAAAAGACCTTGAAGATTTAGCCCTCTCTTATCCGGGAGTTATGAAAACGTATGCTATTCAAGCGGGGCGCGAGTTGCGGGTAATTGTTGGTGCCGACAAACTTAGCGACCAGGATACAGAACAACTTTCGTACGATATTTCGAAACGAATTCAGGATGAAATGACTTATCCGGGACAGATTAAAATTACTGTTATTCGAGAAACAAGAGCAGTTAGCTACGCAAAATAGTAATTTGTAAATATATTTATAAGCCTTTTCGTTTTACGAAAGGGCTTTTTTTTTGATACTCATTTCCAAATACTGAGTACACAGTACAAAACTCTAATAATCAAAAAGTTGTAGTAATTGTTGAATCTGCTCTTCTTTTTCAACCATTCCCAGAGAATGGTATGATTTTTCGAGAGATTCTAAAAGCCGTTGGATAAAAAGAATATCAGATTTTGGTTCTGTAAAATCATTCAGCGGAAGAAAATTATTTTTATTTAAATGATATTCAATCTCTTTAATGCTTGTAACAGCTCCTTTGTGCGATGGATTAATATAAAACAGAATATCCGAATTTCTCGAATTGCCATGTACTTTTTGTGCCAGTTCCGGTTCTACAATTGCAATTAGCGGATTTTTTGGGAAGTCGATAAAGTAAGCAGGCAATTCTAACTGACGCGCCAGAATAGTGTAAAATATTGCTAAAGAAACAGGGTTTCCCTTTTTTGAGTCGAGTAGTTGACTAAGGAAACAATTTTGTGATGAATTTTTATTACTGAGGTTAATGGCAAAACCATTAATATTGAAAAGGAAATGATTTATAATTGTTGTTTTCTCGAGTAAAGTCAGCGAATTATTTAGTTCCAGCCAAATCTTTTTCCTGATATTCTCAACTTTCAACTTAATATTCAGCAGGTTTAAGTCGGGGTATTGAAACTGGTCAACAATCCAAAATCCTGTAAATAAATCGCGTTCGTTTAAACCTGAATTTACCCAGACTTTAAGTTTATTGTATGTCTCTTTAAATTGCAAACCCTGAATTAAGTTCTCGATTCGTTCCTGATAATTCACATCAAAACTGGTCTCCCATTTTTTTTCTAACATCGGAATTATTTCGTTGCTCTCTTTCAAAAGCTCCTTTTCAACCAGTTTAAAAACCGATTTGTCGGGGTCGTCGAGTAAATTAATCAGTGCATTAAGTTTGCTTTTTTCCATACAATATTAGTTTGATAAACGGTCGAGTACAATTTTAATTAATCGCCTCATTTCGCTCCTGTAATTTTCGTTGGCAGTGAGAGTAACGCGGTTTGCAATTATTAAACAAACTGTTAGCGCTTCGTGTCCCAGCATTTTTGAAAGCCCGTAAATTGCAGAACTTTCCATTTCGAAATTCGTTATTCTAAGGTTATTGAAACTAAACTCTTCAATGTGTTCATTTAGTTCGGGCACGGCAAGTGGTAAACGCAGTACTCTCCCTTGCGGCCCATAAAATCCGGGAGCCGAAATAGTTACTCCTTTTGTGAATTCAGCATCCTCAAATTTCGAAATTAACTTTTGCGATGCATCAACAACATACGGAGTAGGCAACGAATCGTCCCAGTTCGTGTACAGTTTAAAAGCTTTTTCAAATGGCAAATCGCAATGTTTTTCCCGGTTTGCATAATAATTCAGCATCCCATCGAAACCAATTGATTTTTGTGATACCACAAAAGAGTTAACCGGTAGATCGGTTTGTAATCCTCCCGATGTACCAATTCGTACAATATTTAAGGAGGTGTGTTTAGATTTGATCTCACGTTTTTCGAGGTCGATATTTACCACCGCATCCAGTTCGTTTACAACAATATCGATATTGTCGGTACCAATTCCGGTAGAAATTACAGTTAGCTTTTTTTTCTTATACCAGCCCGTAACAGTTTTAAACTCACGGTTTTGCACTGTAAAATCAATTTTGCTGAAGTACGATGAGATTGTATCGACACGAGCAGGGTCACCCACCAAAATAATTTGAGTTGAAATATTCTCCGGTTTCAAATGTAAATGGAAAATGGAACCATCGTTATTTAATATAAGTTCTGAATGTTTAATCATTGGTTTTCAATTCTGTACTGCCCAAAACTATTCAAAATTAGAGGAATAGTCAATTTTGACGTTGAAAACATATAAACAGTTAAGAGCAAATTATATCTCGCAATAGTTGTAAATTGTTTAAAACTCACTCAGCAATATTTTTATTATCCTAATTTCATTAGAATTTAACGGGTTAAATTTTTATTTTTGAAAATCAATAAAAACTAAATGCAATCTTATGTCCTTTAAAATTTTCTCTTTACAACTTCTGGGTAAAATTAAACCGGTTGAAATAATTGAGATCCAGCGCGAAAAGTTACAAATAGATTTTGATGAATTTCAAGAAGTTGAAAAATCTGATGAACTTAAAAAGTATTTGGAACTGGAAGAGTTGATAAATTCGGCTGCGTTCAAAAGTAAAAAAGCTGAAATAAAGGGCTTGCATTTTAAAGGAAGCCGCGAGTTTAACCAGTTACGCGAGTTTAATAGATTAAAAAAAGCATTAAATATTAAAAGGTATTTTAAGATTGCCAACTCGAATGATCTAGGAAAATTCGATGACTTAAAAGAAGCCGATAAGTTAAATGAGTACTATAAATTAGTTGAATATGTAAAAGAAGGTCAGTTTCAAAAAGAGAAAAGAGAGATTAAATCTCAGGTTTTTAAAGGTTCTGTTGAAGAGAAACACTGGCTTGAATTTAAGAAACTAAATAAATCACCGGGAATAAAAGCATACTTGGAGTTGAATGGTTCAGAAGTATTGAAAAAACATGAGGCATTTGCTAATTCGGAAAAACTTAAAGGTTTTGTAACCTTAAGAAATGCACCTGATAAAGACAAACAGAAGCGAAAAGAGTGTAAAATGTTGAGACGTGATTCGGAAATTAAAGCATATTTTAGATACGAAAAATCGAAAAAATTAAAATTTTATCGTGAAACAGTTGGTAGTCACGATTTAAAAAAATACAGCGAATTAAAAGATTACATTGAAAAGGAAGATTATAAAAAACGCGAAGTATTTTTAAAGGATAAAAAGAAATTTGAAAAGAGTGAAGCGTATAAAAAATATAAAAAATACAAACAACTCGCGTCTGATGAAGAAGTGAAATTTGTACTTAAATTTGAACGGTCGTCGCTATATAAAAACTACCTCGATGTTAAAGATTCGTTCGATTTGAAAAGGTATTTCGAACTGGATAAAATTATAAAATCGCAGGAGTTTATTGATAGAAAGGCATATTTAGAGGATAAAAAGAAGTGGGAAAAATCGGATGAGTTTGCAAAGCAACAAGAATTTCTGAAAATGAAAGAGCTTCCACAATTTGTAAAATATTTTAAATACAAAGGCACTGCCGATTTTGATTTTCTTAAAAACTGGGAACTTACTTTTGAAGATGATTTTTCAGCAAGCAAACTCGATTCCGAAAAGTGGTCGAATGTTAGTTTTATAGCCGAAAAATTATTGGGCGATAATTATTCGATGCCCGGTGATTTACATGTTTTTGCAAACGGCAAAAATATTAAAACAGGGGGTGGACTTACACTTTCAGTTAAAAAGGAAACGAGTGCCGGGAAAGTTTGGCAAATGCCTGCAGGGTTTGTTCCTGTTGAATTTGATTACTCTTCCGACTTGGTTTCAACCGGGAAAAGCTTTTGGCAGAACGATGGTATTTTTGAAGCGAAAATTAAATTTAGTCCGTGTAAACAAATTGTTAGCTCCTTTTATCTTGCGGGCGAAAATAATACTCCTCGAATTAATATGCTCGAAATGGGAACAAAAAACCGACTTGGTATTTCAACACTTACTGAAAGTGGAAAAGTTAATTCAAAGGGGTTCGATATTTCCAATCTCAAACAAGGTAAATCGTACATTTTTGCTATCGAGAAATTGGGTAGCTCGCTAACCTGGAAAATAAATGAAACCGAAGTGGGATCTGTTCAGGATTCAACTATAAACTTTCCTTTGCATTTAAATGCCTCGAGTATTGTTGTTTACGATGTGCCTGACTCGAAGCTGCCAATCGATTTTGAAATTGATTGGGTGAAATGTTATCATAAAAAATAAGTATCGAAAATATTGAAGTTGGTTGATCTAAGAGTTTTAATCAACTGTCTGGTGTTTAATTGTTTGCAATTCTTAGAATCCTCGCTTGTTAAACAGAATGTATCCAAAGTTTAAAGTAAAGTATAAATCAGTATTTTCTTTATCGTAATAATTAACCGATAAACTCGCTGGTCCAATTCCTGTTTGATAAACCAGTGCTGCCACTCCTTGCAGGTAATAATTTTCAAAAGTGTTTTTATTATGAAATGCAGAATTATCATCGTGCCTCAGCTCCTCTTTTATTGGTATAAACCCATATCCTTCTACACGTAAATGTAACGCCTGGTTAAAATGTATTAATGCTTTTAAACCGCCAGCCAAATAATTATTCGAATGAAAATTTTCGAGAAATAACGATTTACTATGTGGAGATGGGTAAAACCCGGGTGCCGATAACAGTGTGGATTTATAATTTTGAAAAAGTTCTTTATTACTATAAACTGCTTCTAAAGTTGTTCCGAGAGTGAATTTCTTGCTAATCTTAAAATATTTGTTAGCATAAGCTTTCAGTAAGATATAGTTGTGTTTTATGTCGGTGCTTTTTTTGCTATTTATTGTTGTTCCGGGGAAAAAGGATTCTTCGCCAACTATGTATTTAGCTGAAATAAAACGATTTGAACCTTCGGTGGCAAACTGCCTGTAATTGAGAGAATTACTTTCGACACCTATATTTGATGCAAAAGCATTAAAAATTGTCTTATCAGCTACATCGCCTTTATTCACAATGTCGGTTTGATAATATTTGTCGGAGGAGCTGGAATAATTGGTATTCAAAAACAGTTTCCCATGCAATCCCAGCGGAAATCCTATTTCAAGGCGATGGTTATTTTCATTCTGAATTATGTATGGCGGACGAACATCTTCAAAAAAAAGCTCGGAGCTGGACGAGAAAAAATCCCACCTGTTAAAAGTGGAATATCCTGAAAAATAAAAAGGAAGTTTTGTGGGATAATCAATGCGTCCTCCAATTTTATAAGAACTGTAAAACCTGCCAAAATATATGTTCGACATTAAAGTGTATGCACGACTTTTATAAGTTCTGTAATTAAAGCTAAAAAAACCCTGGTTTATTGGTTTAGTAGATATATTTCCACCTATTTTAACTTCTATTTTTTTCTCGGGTTCAACTTTTAAATGTAAATCGAAATACCCCGTTTCTTTGTTAAAGTGCGAAATGGGGCGGATGGATTTTATATGCTCATCGGCAATTAATTTAAAATACTCCTTTTTTAACGACGAAAGAGTTACAACATTGTATTTATGTTTTATAGATTGAATAATAAATTTTCGCTGCATTGGATCTTTTACTCCTTCAACCTGAATATTCTGGAAAAATAGTTTAGGCTTTTTTGAGTTAAATGTTTCTCTTTTTTGAATAATAATTTCTTGCTGTTGATTTCTTGTAATTCTGCTTTTTATACTGTCAATCATCTCGTTTGCCGTTTCTATTCCCGCCTCTAAAGCAAAATCAATTTTATTGAAATCGAGCAGACTCACATTCTCTAATTTCGTTTCCAAAAGAATACCATCTTCTGCTTTTATTTCAAAATTGGTTGGTCGCATAACTAAATTAGAAACTTGCTGTCTTAAATCATCCGACTCTGCCTCCTTTAAATCATTGGCAACTTTATGTCCAATAATTATGTCTGGTTTGTATATTTCTTTCATCAGGTCAAGCGGGAAGTTATTTATTAATCCACCATCAAAAAGCAATTTACCATCAATTTCTATGGGTTTAAAATAGAGTGGAACTGTCATCGACGCACGAATAGCTTCACCCAAATCTCCCTTTCGAAGTATTACCGGATTATCACTGTTAATGTCGGCTGCAACGCAAAAAAACGGAATCATTAAACTGTCGAAATTGTTGTTACAGGCTGCGCTGGTAGCTGCAACAAGTTCCATAAAAGCAAAATCCATTTGTTCTTCAGGAATGAAATTGGTAGGAGGTAGCAACTTAACTTTGTCGTCTTTTCTGGTAACTCGTAAGTTAATCCACGACGGTTCCGCTTCGGGTTGTTTAAAGTAGTAACGGTACTCTTTCTGTATTTTTCCGGTTGACCAAAAATAGAATTCATCCGACTTAAAAAGTTCCTCCATTTCGTCGGTAGTGTAACCGGCTGCATACAACCCTCCTATAATTGCACCAATAGAAGTTCCTGCAATATAATCTATCGGAATGTTGTTCTCTTCCAATACCCTGATTACACCAATATGCGCAAGTCCTTTTGCTCCGCCACCGCTCAAAACCAATCCTACCGATTGTGCATTGATTTGTGTAATAGCAAAAACTATTATTGAAGTGAATATTAGAGATTTTTTAAACATCTGTTTTTTTTGACTTCTGAACTTCCCCAAATTTACAAAATTGTAAGGAGTGTATTGATTGATTTTATGAAAATTAAAATAAATTATGAAAAATTAAATAGACCTTTAATTTTTAAAATGAACCCAATATTCGTAAATAACAACCAAAAATCTCATCAAAATCTCATCAAAATCATAAAACAGTACAAAAAAAACCAATAAAAGCATTGTTTTATTGGTTTCCTTGCACGTTTTAAAAAATTAAATACTAATTTTGCAGCAATAAATATTATTAATTATGAGTAACGGAACAGTAAAATTCTTCAACAATTCTAAAGGCTTCGGATTTATAGTACCTGACGAAGGTGGTAAAGACGTATTTGTACACCAAAATGGTTTAACAACTGAAATTAGAGAAGGCGACAAAGTAAGCTACGATGTAGAAGAAGGACAAAAAGGATTGAATGCAGTAAATGTTAAAGTAATATAGTATTACTCTTTTACTCTCAAGAAACGTATAAGCCTGTCAAATTTTGACGGGCTTTTTTTTGCCTTTTAAAACGATATAATAGAAATTTAATCTGTTGTACACAGTTTAAGAATTCTTTATATTGCACCCATTCAAAATAACTAAAAAAACAATGACAAAAAAGATTATACATACATCAATTCTAATCTTCTACATAATTCTGACCGCTTCAAATGCATATTCTAAAACCTATAAAATTGGTTGTGTTGAGGATTATTATCCATATTCTAATATAGATAATAACGGGCAGTTGCAAGGAATAATTATAGACTGGTGGAATTTGTGGAGTCTGAAAACAGGGGTTGATATTGAATTTGTGCCGCTGGATATTCAAGGTTGCCTTGAACAGGCAAAAAATGGAAAGATTGATATTATTGCTGGTGTTTTTTATAGCGACGATTGGGCTGAATACCTAAGTTTCTCGGAGCCTTTAATACGTATGCAAGCAGTGTTATTCCTAAAAAATACGATTAAAGCAGATTCTATACCAAATATTGAAAATAAAATTGCTATTGTAGAAAACAGCTCGTCATACTTATACTTGGTCGAGAACTATCCACATATCGAACTAAATACTTTTAAATCTTATGCATTATTATTTAATGCAATTTATTTGAATAATGTTGATGGGTTTATTTATGATATTCCAAAGCCTTTAGGAAATTATAAACCATTGACACCACCGTCGGGTTATTATCAATTTGAATTGTTATTTACCGAAAGACTTAGGTCAGCAGTAAAAAAAGGGAATAACGAATTGTTAAATTTGATAACTGCCGGTACAGCAAAAATTACTGATGAAGAACTTTTCGAAATTGCCGATAAATGGAAGTTGTTAAAAAAAGACAGAACTGCTTTGTGGTGGGGGTTAGGAATTGGTGGAATACTTCTATTAATTATTGCTTTTTTATTTTTTAGGCTAACTCGTTATAAACGAAAAAGAAAGTTAATGGCAGATATTGAATCGAAAACCGATTGGCAGGTGATAATAAGCAAAGGCGAAAATGATTTAATTGAATTCAAATCATCATTACGATGGGATTACAAACTCTCTAAAATGAATAAGATATTGGAGAGTGTGATTGTAAAAACAATATCTGCTTTTCTGAATACCGAAGGAGGAATGCTATTTATTGGTGTTGATGATGATGGAAATGCACTTGGTTTAGACTATGATTACAGTTGTTTAAGCAAAAAAAATAGCGATGGTTTTTTATTAACTCTTACAAATTTAGTTAATCAGAAACTTGGTAAAGACATTCATAAATTTATCACCATTAGTATTATATCGCTAAACGAAAAAGATGTTTGTATTGTAAATGTTGAGAAAAGCGACAGACCAATATTTATTGGAAAAAGTGAAAATGAGAAGTTCTATATCAGAGCGTCAGCATCATCGCAACCGCTTGCTATGCAAGAAGCATATAATTATATTAATTCTCACTGGGAGAAATAAGTCAGGTAATAATTTTATTGAAACGACTTTTTTAACTCGATCATTTTAATTGCAGTAACCGCAGCTTCGTCGCCCTTGTTTCCATGTTTGCCACCGGCTCGGTCAATAGCCTGCTGTTGATTGTCGGTAGTAAGTACACCAAAAATAAACGGCTTGTTATATTTTAGGTTTAAATCTTTTGTCCCCTGTGATACTGCTTCGCAAATATAATCGAAGTGCCGCGTTTCACCCTGAATTACACAACCAAGTAAAATAATAGCATCTACATTCTCAAGCTCTGCAAAAAATTGTCCCCCAAGTGGAAGTTCAAAAGTTCCGGGTACATATTTTAAAGAGATGTTATTATCCGCTGCTCCGTGTTTTTTCAAAGTCGCAACAGCTCCGTTTGCCAAAGCCGAAGTAATTTCGAAATTCCACTCTGCCACAACAATTCCAAAGTGCATGTTTTCTGCTGTAGGAACCGAGTTTATATCATATTGAGATAAATCTTTTGTTGCCATTATTAATATTTTAAAGGTCTCAAAAGTAATTAAAATTTTGGAATTGGTATTTGGAGTTTTGCTTTATCTAATTCCTGAAAAGCTACCTGTTCAAAGAAGAATAAGCAATCAAACTTCATCTAAAATAAAAAGGATCTCCGAAAAAACCGGAAACCCTTTTTTATATAGTAGTAAACTAATTTACTTATTCAGCAACAACTTCAAATTCAAAGTCAACAACAACTTTTTTATGAAGTTTAATTTTTACAGTGTATTTACCAACTTCCTTAATACTGTCTTCAGGTAATTTAATCTGTTTACGGTCAATATTAAAACCTTTCTTGTTAATGGCTTCAGCCAACTGAATGGTATTTACCGAACCAAATATTTTTCCCGAAGTACTTGTTTTAGCACCAATTTTAACTTTCTTGTTTACAATTTGCTCAGCAATTTTGTTAGCCTCTTCAATAAGTTTGGCCTCTTTGTGTGCACGTTGTTTAATGTTCTCAGCTAAAACTTTCTTTGCCGAAGCAGTTGCGTTAATTGCTTTTTTAGTAGGAATCAAAAAGTTACGAGCGTAACCATCCTTAACGTTTATAATATCGTCTTTGCTACCTAAACGTTCAATGTCTTGTATTAATATAATTTCCATTTTAATTCCTCCTTATTTCATCAAATCGGTTACAAACGGTAATAAAGCAATCTGGCGGGCACGTTTAATTGCCTGTCCAACTTTACGCTGATATTTTAGAGAAGTTCCTGTAAGGCGGCGAGGTAAAATTTTACCTTGCTCGTTAAGGAATTTTTTCAAAAACTCAGGGTCTTTGTAATCCACATACTTAATTCCGCTTTTCTTAAAACGGCAATACTTTTTCTTCTTAAGTTCTACTGACGGTGGAGTCAGGTATCTGATTTCACTTGCTTGTGCCATTTCTTACGCCTCCTTTACTTTAGTTTTTCTTTCTGTAATCTCTTTCTCTTAGTACTGTACACAATCGCGTATTTATCGAGTTTAACTGTCATAAACCTGATAATTTTTTCGTCGCGACGAAACTCAGTTTCAACTTTCGCAATTACTGACGGGTCGGCAATAAACTCAAATAAATGGTAAAAGCCTGTAGATTTCTTCTGAATCGGGTAAGCCAATTTTTTCATTCCCCAATTCTCTTCATGAATCATATCGCCACCAAGCTCGGTAATGATAGTCCTGAATTTTTTTACCGCTTCCTTTACCTGTGGCTCAGATAAAACGGGAGTACAAATGAAAACGGTTTCATACTGGTTCAACATAAATATCAATTTTTAATTAAACAATTTTGTTTTTCGAGGCGCAAAAATATAAATAATTACTTATTTCTCAAACTATTATGCCAATTACATTTTTGTGTGTTAATTAAATAATATTTGGGTTTAAAATAATTGGGTTCGGTTTTACGAGCAAAGCGAAGTAATCAGGCTGGCAGCCGGGCTTTCCGTTTTAGTTGCAACTCCAAACTCCTTGTTTTGCATAAGCGTGCGGGGTCTTCCTGCGTCAGCCTCCACCGCTTAGCAAAACATAGTCGGTTGCAGTTACAAGCTACCACTGCAATCCCTGCCAGAATCAGCACCCTGCATCCGCATTTTCCATTTGCCAAATTCACGCCGTTAATCTATGGCTTTTAGCTGTAAACTGTTAGCCACAAGCCGTCATTCCGAACTTGATTCGGAATCTCACGCCAATAGCAGAAATTATCTTTTGCCGTCCAATTCATCGGACGGGTAAGGAGATAAGAAATACATTCCGGGTTTTAACCCGTTAAAGATTCTTTTGGGTTAAAACCCTTTGGGCAAAATTGCCCATTTGATCCGTCAGATTTATCTGACGGCAAAAGATAGTTGCGAAACTGCAACCTTCCTCTTTTCTTCAATTCTCCCCTTTGGGGAGATGCCGAAGGCAGAGGCGTACTGTGACTTTCTTCTCTGTAAACTGCAACTGCAACTGCGACTTTCTTCTCTGTAAACTGCAACTGCAACTGTGACTTTCTTCTCTGTAAACTGCGACTGCGACTGTGACTTTCTTCTACCTTCTACCAAAATCAGAAATCGAAATTTATCAATCAGAATTCAATTTTTTCTAAAAGTTGCAAATCACACTTTTTTTACAAAAAAAAGGATGACATCTTTTTCATTAAGATATCATCCTTTAATAAACTTCCAAAATTAAACTCTCCTAAAGCGGAATATTTCCGTGCTTTTTAGGCGGGTTCGATTTTCGTTTATTTTTTGTCATATCAAGCGCGTCAATAATTTTTTTACGTGTATCGCGCGGATTTATTATTTCATCGATATAACCCAGAGAGGCAGCTTTATACGGATTTGCAAATTTTTCGCGATATTCGTCAACAGCCTTTATTTTTTCCTCTTCATCCAATTTATTATGATGGATAATATTAATTGCTCCTTCAGGTCCCATAACAGCAATTTCTGCAGTTGGGTAAGCAAAATTTACATCGGCACCAATATGCTTGCTCGACATAACATCGTATGCACCACCATAAGCTTTTCGCGTAATCAGGGTGATTTTCGGAACGGTTGCTTCGGCAAAAGCGTAAAGTAATTTTGCTCCGTGTTTAATAATTCCTCCAAACTCCTGACTTGTTCCCGGTAAAAATCCCGGTACATCAACAAAAGTTACAAGTGGCAAATTAAACGCATCACAAAAACGTACAAACCGTGCAGCTTTTGTCGATGAATTTATATCGAGTACTCCCGCAAGATTCTGCGGTTGGTTAGCAACAATTCCAACGGGTTTCCCACCAAAACGCGCAAACCCGACAATAATATTCTGCGCATATTGCGCCTGAACTTCCAGAAAATGTTTATTATCTATAACTCTCTGTATAATATTGTGCATATCATAAGGCTTATTCGGGTCAGCCGGAACAATATCCTGCAAAACCTCGTCTGCTCTGTTTGCCGAATCAATTGTTGGTTTTACCGGTGGGTCTTCCAGATTATTTGATGGGATAAAACTCAGCAATTCACGAATCATCATTATCGTTTGCTCTTCGTCGCTGCCATTAAAATGTGCAACACCACTTTTAGAGTTGTGAGTGTTTGCTCCGCCCAAATCTTCTTTAGTAACATCTTCGTGGGTAACGGTTTTAATTACTTCAGGACCGGTAACAAACATGTGACTTTTTTCATTCACCATAAAAATGAAATCGGTGAGGGCAGGGGAATAAACTGCACCACCGGCACACGGACCAAGTATTGCAGAAATTTGCGGAATTACTCCCGACGAAATTACATTGTTATAAAAAATATCGGCATAACCTGCCAAACTCTCAACACCTTCCTGAATACGAGCACCTCCCGAGTCGTTTAACCCAACAAGCGGAGCTCCCATTTTTAAGGCAAGTTCCTGTATCTTTACAATTTTATCGGCATTTGCTCTGCTTAACGAACCTCCAAAAACAGTGAAATCCTGAGCAAAAACATAAACCAACCTTCCGTTAACTTTTCCATATCCCGAAATTAGCCCATCGCCATAAATTTTGTGGGCTTCCATACCGAAATCATAATTCCGATGCAACATCAATTTGTCAATTTCGGTAAAAGTACCCGGGTCGAGCAGTAGGAGAACTCTCTCTCTTGCAGTTTTTTTACCGGCTGCGTGTTGTTTCTCTTTTCGCGTTTCGCCTCCACTTAATTCTGCAAGTTTATTAAGCTCTTCCAGCTTATTATATTTATCTTCTAAATTCATACTATTTTTCAATTAATTCCAATTCAATTAAAACTTGATTTCCTTCAATGGTATCATCATTTTTAACATTTATCTTTTTTACAATGCCATCTTTTGGTGCTTTATATTCGCTCTCCATTTTCATGGCTGCAATAATTATTACCGTTTCTCCCTCTTTTACATTGTCTCCTTCTTTTACCATCACATTAACCACTTTGCCCGGCATTGGCGACGAAATTGTATTTTCGTTTGAGTCGAATCCATTTCCGCCGCGGTTCATAAGATAACGTGCTTCGGCATCAATAACTTCTAAATCGTAAGATTGATATAAAGTGTAAGCCGTATATTTTTTCGGTTCGTCGTGTGGAACAAGTTCGATGTTGTGAGAATGACCATTTTCAAGAATGGAGAAAGTACCGTCGGCGGTGTGCATTAAATCTACTTTGTAAACTTTTCCGTCAACGTCAATTTCCAGAATATTTTTTTCCTGACTTAGAAGATTTACCCATGCAACACGTTCTCCCACTTTTATTTCTACTGCCATAATATATATTTAAAAATGGTTTCTAAATGATGTTTTATTCCAGCAACTTTGTGCCGCTGCAAACTCTTTTGTATTGTCTTCTTTCTGTCCTATTTTATCGAGATAGTCAATGAAAGTAGCAATAATTACCATGTCACTTATATCGTCTTTTATTTTGCTCGACATTAATTGTTCTCTGTTTTTTTCAATAAAATGGGTGTCGTAATTTCCTTCAATAAAATTCTCGTTATTCATTACCCGTTCCAGTATTTTTATTGAAGTTTTAACGCCCGTAATTTTGTATTCGTAAAGTGCTCGGCGCATTCTACGAATAGCTTCGTCTCTTGTTTTTCCCCATACTATTAGTTTCGAGATCATCGAATCGTAGTATATTGGAATTTCGTAACCTTCGTAAACATATCCGTCGGTTCTCACTCCAAGCCCCAGTGGCTCCGATATTTTATATATTTTTCCTGCGCTTGGCATAAAATTATTATCGGGGTCTTCGGCATAAATCCGGCACTCAATTGCATGCCCTTTTTGAATTAGGTCTTCTTGTTTGAATTCGAGTTTATCTCCTTCTGCAACTCTGATTTGCTGTTTTACCAAATCTATTCCGGTAACTCTTTCTGTAATTGGGTGCTCAACCTGCAACCTGGTATTCATTTCAAGAAAATAGTAATTCAGGTTGTTGTCAACTAAAAACTCTATTGTTCCGGCACCAACATAATTAACTGCTTTTGCCGAATCTACTGCACATTTTCCCATTTCGTCTCGCAATTCGGGAGTCATTAATGGCGAGGGTGTCTCTTCAATCATTTTCTGATGCCTGCGCTGAACCGAACACTCTCTTTCAAAAAGATGAACCACATTTCCATGTTGGTCGGCAAGAATCTGAAACTCGATGTGATGAGGCGATGTAATATATTTCTCTATGTAAACCGAATCGTCGCCAAACGACGACAGTGCTTCTGAGCGGGCTGCACGAACTGCCGAAATAACTTCTGACTCTTCCTGGATTAATCGCATTCCTTTACCACCACCACCTGCTGAAGCTTTTATCATTATTGGCAATCCAATCTCTTTAATAACATCATGAACCTCTTTTTCTGATGTTATTTTATCCTTTGTACCGGGGACAACCGGAATGCCGGCATTTGTCATCGCTTCCCGTGCCTGAATTTTATCGCCCATTGTAACGATAACATCGGGTGTGGGACCAATAAATATAATCCCCTCTTTTGTACACCTTTTTGCGAACTCTGCATTCTCTGACAGAAAACCATACCCCGGGTGAATTGCATCGGCACCGCAACTTTTAGCCACATCAATAATTTTATCGATGTTTAGATAGCTTTCGTTTGATGGCGATTCCCCAATGTAAAATGCCTCGTGCGCGTACCTGACGTGGAGCGACGTTCTGTCTGCTTCCGAATAAACTGCAACCGTTTCAATGTCGAGCTCTCTGCAGGTTCGCATTACACGAATTGCAATCTCGCCCCGGTTGGCAACTAATATTTTTTTAATTTGACTCATATATACTATTAAAAATCAAAAATTTACACTTCGTAAAATACTCTTTTCAATAACAATACAAAATGCTTAATGTTTAAATTTACATCTAAACATCTAGCTATTTATTTATTTATTTGAGAGGTGCGCCGAAATTACTTTATGTGAAACAATATGCAAATCAAAATATGTTAATAAATGTAAATTTAAGTAGTAATAGACTATTAATGTTTTTGTAAATCAAATATAATCTCATTAAATTCAATAGAATATCAAATTATAAGTAATAATGATAATTTTGCAGCATTGTGAAATTGTCTGATTACATACCTTTTTATAAGCGAAATTTACTTTTGGCTTTTCCCATTGTTTTGTCTCAAGTGGGGCAGATTACTGTTCATTTGGTCGATAATATGATGGTTGGTCATGTTGGAACGACCGAACTTGCAGCCGCTTCGTTTGCCAATAATGTGTTTATGATTGGAATGTATTTTGGCATGGGAATTACCTACGGATTAACTCCTTTAATCGGGAAAGCATATAGCAACGGAAAATTACATGAAGTTGCAGCATTGTTAAAAAACGGAATGTTTACGCATTTTGCTGCTGCTATTGTTTTAACCGTCGTAATGTTCGGAATTTATTTTACTCTTCCGCTACTTGGTCAGCCTGTGGAAGTTTTAAATCTTGCCAAACCATATTTTTTGCTGCTCTGTTTGTCGTACTTACCGTTTATGTTGTTTTTCTCGTTAAAACAATTTTTCGAGGGAATTGGAAATACCAAAATTGCAATGCAAATAACTTTATCGGCTAATGTTGTAAATATTATTATAAACTACCTTTTTATTTTCGGGAAATTTGGATTTCCCGAAATGGGATTGGTTGGTGCAGGAATAGGAACAATGGTTTCGCGTCTGTTTATGGCACTTCTATTTATAATATACATTTATAAGTTACAAAAATTTAAAAAATATTTTATTGAAGCTCGTAAGCAAGTTTTTAGTGTCGAGAAAATTACATCGATACTTAAAATTGGAATTCCCATTGGGTTTCAGATAATTGTGGAGCTTCTCGCATTTGGAATTGGTGCAATAATGATGGGCTGGTTGGGCGAAATTCCATTGGCAGCACATCAGGTTGCAATCGGACTTGCATCGTTTACTTATATGATTTCGTTGGGAGTTTCGCAGGCAAATACAATCAGGGTGAGCCATCAGATGGGAGTAAAAGATTATAAGTCTTTGCGAATGGCGGCATTGGCATCAACACAATTGGTTCTTGCTTTTATGCTTATTATGGGAGGTGTTTTTGTTGTCGCCCGAAACTATTTACCGCTAATGTTTACACTAGATCGTGCCGTTATCGATATCGCAGCCGGACTGCTGATTATTGCAGCAATTTTTCAGGTTTTCGATGGATTACAGGTTGTTATGCTAAGTACGCTGCGTGGAATAGCCGATGTAAAGTTCCCTATGTTTATTGCATTCTTTGCATATCTTTTAGTAGGTATTCCAACAAGTTATATTTTAACTTTTGTGTTTAATATGGGTCCGCAGGGAATTTGGTACGGATACCTTGTTGGACTTGGAACCGCTGGCATTTTGTTCTATTTTCGGTTTAAATATATATTCCGTAAAATAGCATGAAAAAACGGGTTATCTTTTAACAATAACCCGATTATTCATAGTTTAGTTTAGTTAGAACAGAAATCTTATTTGTCTAATAGAGAAAAGGTAAATAAGTGTTTCTAAATGCTCTTCACTTTCGGGTTGCTAATATACTACAAAATGTTACTAATGGTTAAAGATTTTTAAAAAAATATTAATTTTTGTTAAATGCCTAAAGTCGAATACTTATAAGTGTTTGATAGATAGTTTTTAATAAACATAAATATGTTGTGTAAAATGTTTATAATTTATTCGAATTTATGATTCAAATAGTCAAAACAAGCAGATTGTAAATTATTGGCATAGAATACTCTTTTGTTACTATTTTGAAATAACAGATTGTACAGGATTGATTTCATTAAAGATTATTTTAATTTTAGAGTGAATTAAAAAAATAATATAATGAAACAGGTTGTACTCTCGGGAATAAGGGAAATGGAAATGACAAAAGTTACAGTTCCGTTATTAATAAATGCAAGTGATGTTAAAATTAAACTTGCTACCATTGGAGTTTGTGGCTCCGATATTCACTATTATTCTGTGGGCAAAATCGGGACACAAGTTGTTGAATATCCGTTTCCGGTTGGGCACGAATGTTCAGGGATAATTGAAGAAATAGGGGAGAAAGTAACAAATATAAAAGTTGGCGATCTGGTTGTTGTCGATCCCGCTGTGCATTGTGGAGTTTGCGACCAGTGTCTTGCCGGACGACCACACACTTGCCGCAATGGTAAATTTTTGGGTTGTCCGGGACAATTAGATGGTTGCTTATCGGAATATATTGTGATGCCCGATTTTACCTGTTTCCCGGTAACCGGAAAGCTAAACCCGGCACAAGCAGCATTAATAGAACCACTGTCTATTGGAGTTTATACAGTTAATATGGCTCATATTGAAAACAAATCTGCATCGGTTGGGATTTTTGGTGCCGGGCCAATCGGGCTAAGTGTTTTAATGAAACTATTGGCCGAAGGGATTGAAAATATTGGAATGATAGAACCTCTTGATTATCGTTTGGAGAAAGCAAAAGAAATTGGTGCTGCATATTCCATAAATTCTGATAAGGAAGACGTTGAGGAGGTTGTAAAACAGAACGAGGAGAATTTGCTTGATGTGGTTTTCGAAGCCAGTGGCGAGCAGGATGCTGTTACAAATGCTCTTAAAATTTTAAAACCCGGTGGGAAGTTGGTTTTAATCGGAATTCCACCATCGGCTCAATATACATTCAATATGGATTTAATGCGCCGAAAAGAGCTTTCGGTAGTTAATATACGCAGGCAAAATCATTGCGTTCAGGAAGCAATTGACTTGGTAGTTTCGGGTAAAATAGATGTTGAAAAAATGGTAACCCATAATTTCACTTTGGAAGAAACAGCCGATGCTTTTGATATTGTTGAAGGTTATAAAGATGGTGCAATTAAGGCGATGATAAATTTGTAACAAGATAGCCACGAATGCACGAATAAGTTTTCAGCCTTTTTGTTCGCGTATAGGCGGCTATATTTCCATAAAAAAGAGAACCGTTCTCTCTATTATAGAGAGAACGGTTCTTTAATAATTTAACTTTTGTATATGAATGATTTTACCGTCATGCTGAATTTATTTCAGCATCTTTTTAATGATGCAGATTCCGAAACAAGTTCGGAATGACGAAAAATTTACACTACATAAGTAGAAGACGCAGTATCTCCGCCACGACCAGTCCAGTTTGTATGGAAAAACTCCCCACGTGGTTTGTCAACTCTTTCGTAAGTGTGTGCGCCAAAATAGTCGCGCTGTGCTTGCAACAAGTTGGCAGGTAAACGCTCGCTGCGGAAACCATCGAAATAACAAAGTGCCGATGTTAAAGCCGGAACAGGAACTCCGTTTGTGAGTGCAGTTGCACAAACATTTCTCCAGCCTGCCTGCGCCTCTTCAACTTTTTGTTTAAAGAATGGGTCGAGTAGCAAGTTAGGTAACTCAGGATTATTATCGAATGCCTTTTAATATCGCCCAGAAATACCGAGCGGATAATACAACCACCGCGCCACATTAAAGCTATGCCGCCGTAATTAAGATTCCAGCCGTACTCATTTGCAGCTTCCATCATCAGATTATAACCTTGTGCATACGAAATTATTTTAGCTCCGAGAAGCGCATTCATAATATCATTTATAAAGGCTTTTTTGTCGCCTTTAAATTCCGGTTTTGGTCCGTTAATTACTTTCGATGCTTTAACACGCAAATCTTTTTGTGCTGATAAACAACGGGCAAAAACCGACTCGCCAATTAAAGTCAGCGGAATTCCAAGGTCGAGTGCCGAAATGCCTGTCCATTTACCGGTTCCTTTTTGACCGGCAGTATCGAGAATCATTTCAACAGTCTCCTCTCCGTTTTCGTCTTTATAACCTAAAATATCGCGGGTAATTTCAATAAGATAACTATCTAAAATTCCATTATTCCATTCGGCAAATACTTTGTGCATTTCGTCGTTGCTCATTCCCAGTAACTCTTTCATAATCTGGTATGCTTCGGTAATAATTTGCATGTCGCCATACTCAATTCCGTTGTGTACCATTTTTACAAAATGTCCGGCACCGCCTTCGCCAACCCAATCGCAACAAGAAACTCCGTTTTCAACTTTTGCTGAAATTGCCTGAAAAATGTCTTTTACGGCAGGCCACGCTTCAGGAGAACCACCGGGCATAATTGAAGGCCCTAATAAAGCACCTTCTTCGCCACCCGAAACACCTGTTCCGATGTACAAAAAGCCTTTGCTTTCAACATATTTTGTTCTGCGGATAGTATCGGGGAAATGCGAGTTTCCACCATCGATAATAATATCTCCCGGTTCCAGGTGAGGCATTATCAACTCGATAAAATCGTCGACCGGTTGTCCGGCTTTTACCAACATCATCACTTTTCGCGGGCGCTCCAACGATGCACAAAGTTCTTCGATAGAGTGTGCTCCAATGAAGTTTTTACCTGCTCCGCGACCTGCAATAAAATTGTCAACTTTGGCAACAGTACGGTTAAAAACACCAACTGTAAACCCTTTACTTTCCATGTTTAATACCAGGTTTTCGCCCATTACGGCCAACCCAATCAATCCAATGTCTGCTAATTTTTTCATTCTATTTTTTATTATGATTTTAGAATCAAGAATTGTCATTCCCGCGAAAGTGGGAATCTCACTCAAATCTTCTGATAAATTCCTCCATTTAGGATTTACTTTGTTTATTAATACATCTTTCCAATCTCTTTTCCACTTTTTTAATCTTTTCTCTCTTTTAATTGCATCGTTTATATATTTGAAATGTTCAAAATAAACCAATTTGTCGATATTATATTTCGATGCAAAACCCTTATTTAATTTGTTCTTATGTTCTTCTATTCTTCTTTTTAAATTGTTTGTCACGCCAATGTAAAGAACTTTATTCCATTTGTTTGTAAGTATGTAAATGTAAAAGTCAAAATTGCGCATAATGCTTTATTTGTAAGTTTCCCGCTTTCGCAGGAATGACAATTACTTTGAAATACTAAATTCCAATGCTTTCAATTTATCCAAAGTTTTCTCTTCAATATTTTTCGCATGAATAGTAAAAGTGTCAAATTCTCGTCTCACCGGATAATCTCCCCTTAGTTTTTCAAATAATTCAGGCGAATCTTTTAGTGCATCAAAATCGTTTTCAATATTATAAGTTGATAAAACTGCCTCGGCCAGAATTGAATATTCACGCCGTTGGTTGCCATCAATTTCAATTGTTGTATTCTCAGGCATTTCAATATGTTCCGGTTTCCAGTTGTCGATTCCGAGATTAAAAAACCGACTAACTGCCCGCACACTCATTTTTGTACCATTTGCTTTTCCGTCTTTCGAATAGCCCGCAATGTGCGGTGTTCCGAAATCAACTTTATTTAAAAGATTCAAATCTATATTCGGTTCGTTTTCCCAACAGTCGATTATTAACCCTGAAATCAGGTAATTATCAACTGCACTGATTACCGCTTTTGTATCGAAAACTTCGCCCCGGCACGAATTAATTACCAGTGGTTTTTTATTCAGGTTGAGAAGAAATTCTTTATCAACCAAATGATAAGTTGAGTCTTTGCCACCACGATTTAACGGAACATGGAACGTAATAATATCGGCTTTTTCCTGAATGGCTTTTAACGATACAAATTTATCGTTGCCCTCTGTTCTTTCTCGTGGTGGGTCGTTTAAAAGAACATTCATTCCGAGTATTTTACAGGTTTTTGCAACACGTGAACCTACGTTGCCAACGCCCACTATCCCGATGGTTTTATCTTTCAGGTCGGTTCTGTTTTTCATCGACCATGAAAATAGTGCAGAAGTAATATATTGATTTACACTTTCGGCATTACAACCTGGTGCATTTGTCCATTTAATACCAGCTTGCTTGCAATATTCAGTGTCAATGTGATCGAAGCCGATTGTTGCCGTGGCTATAAACTTAACCGATGAACCTTCCAGAATTTCCCGTGTACATTTTGTACGTGTACGCGTTATTAAAGCATCAGCATCTTTTACAACCTCGGCAGTTGTCTGATTTCCGGGTAGGTAAACAACTTCGGCAAAAGATTCCAAAGCTCCTTTTATGTATGGTATTTTATTGTCTGTTATTATCTTCATTTTTAGAATGTTGTTCTTTGAAAAAGATTGTGACTTATTGTTATTCATTGTGACTTATTGTTATTCATAGTGATTTGTTGTGATTCATAGTGACTCATTGTGATTCATTGTTATTCGTTGTTATTTTTTGAAAATCACCATCAATCACTATTAAATCACCACTAATTACCGTCAATTATATTTCCATTATTTATTATTATTCATCGAGATTTGTTGAGATTTATTGTTTTTCTACGAATCACTATTAAATCACCATCAATCACCATCAATAAAACCCTTTAACCATTTCATCCAAAACCCAACTCGTACGCGCGGCCGAAATACCAGTGCTTACACATTTTCCTGTTCCTCTTAATTCAGTTACAATCTGTTGAACGAGATTTTGTGAAATATGCTCAGGATTAGCAAAATTCATCTCTTCGGTTCCGCGGGCAGTTTTCAAAGTTAAAACTCCGGCGGGGGAGAAACAGGGGAGTGTAATTTTACCGCTATCGCCAATAATTTCTATTTCGTCTTCTTCCGAGTTTTTATCAACTACAAAACACCAGCTTCCTGTACCAACTACTCCCGATTTATGAATCCATGTTCCCGAAACGGTGTCTTCGGCAGGATATAAACCGGCTAAATTTTTAGCGTTCCCTTTCACTTCAATAACTTCACCGAAAATAAAATCCAAATAATCGAATTGATGAGAAGCCAAATCGTAAAAATGACCTGCTCCGCTAATTTCCGGAAAAACGTGCCAGTGCATCTCCTCTTTTGTCTGATTTTTTTCGGTGGCTAGTTGGTAAAGTTTGATGTTTACCATCAGCGGTTTTCCAATTGCACCGGATTCAATTAACTCTTTCGCTTTTAAAAAAGCAGGTAGCGTGCGTCGGTAGTAGGCAACCCAAATCGGCATTCCGGTCTCCTCCGAAACTTGAAGCATCTCCTGACATTCGGCATAATTTCGTGCCATTGGTTTTTCAACATAAACCGGTTTTCCTGCCCGCATCACTTCAATTGCATAACGGGCGTGCGAGTCGGGTGGGGTAGCAATATAAACGGCATCTACTTCCGGGTTATTTATCAACTCAGTACCATCTGAATACCATTTTTTTACATTGTGCCGCTTTGCATAATCTGCTGCTTTTTCAGCATTACGACGCATTACTGCAACTAATTGCGAACCTTTAATTTTATAAAATGCCGGTCCGCTTTTTACTTCGGTAACATCGCCAACTCCTATTATTCCCCAATTTATTGTGTTGTTTTTTTTCATTGCTACTTTCTTTTCTGCAAACTGCAAACTGCAACTGTAAACTAAAATTTAAATCTTTCTTTAAAAGCCCACAACCCCAGTGCAGGATTTGAAATATAAAATACTTCTTCTCCATCGGGCATAATATTTTTACCCTCTTTTAATTTTTGGGGATTGTATTTTGCAGTTACCTCATCGTAATCGGCATATTTAAACCCAACGCTTTCAATCTCCTCTTTTGTGAGATTTTCAGGTTCTTTTCCCGGACAATAAGTTATACTGAAACGTCCTTCGGAAGAGCCGTGAATAAGGTGGGCGGCTGCACTCAAATTATTTCTTAAATCTTCATTCTCTTCAACAAGTTTTAGAGTGTGTGGTGTGCCGAAATAGCCGTATTTTCTAATGAGTTTATCAATCTCTTTATCTTCGCCAAACTCTTTTAGAGCCGGAGCCAGAACAATCAACTCACCGCCATCGGCAAGAGCCATTCGTGTACGATAAACACTTTTATTACCCAGCCACGTACTTTTAAATTCGGTTGGGTCGAGCCAGACAACTGCTTTTTTTATGGGCTCATCCACCATCTCGAAATTTACCTGAAGCGAAAGTTTTGCTGCTTTATCGAAAACAGAATAGTCGTCGCCAATAAACAATCCGTAGGTTTGTAATTCTCCTTTTTTATTTAGTCCAACAACGGTTTGTACATAAACAATTGGCAGATGATTTGAGAAATTTTCGGAAGCGTAATTAAATATTTTACGAACCGGTGTATCTGCATGTCCCATCATTTTTTCCATTCCGTAGGCAGCACCAATAAAATGACTTTTGTTAATTCCTTCGGCACCACCTGTTCCCACAAAAACATTTTTATTGTAGTTTGCCATTCCCACAACTTCGTGCGGTACAACTTGCCCAATGGAAAGAATAAGGTCAAAGTTTCCTTCAACTAAAAGCTTGTTTACCTGTGCCGGCCACGTGTAGTCCACGGCTCCATCGGAAACCTCTTTTACAAATTCCGAAGGAACAGTTCCAAGTGTAATTACATCGTTGCGCCAATCGTGGTCGCGAAACAGACTGCGAGGAGTTTTTCCAAACATGTGACTAATTTGTTCGTCAGTCATTGGAGTGTGCGTCCCCAATGCAGGCAAAATATCGGTGAGTTTATCGCCAAAATATTGCCAGCAGTACTCCGTTAATACACCGGCACGTGATGGAAGTCGTGTGTAGTCTGGTGGGATTGCGAGAACTTTTTTCTTTGTGCCAATATTTTTTAATGCTTTAAACATACCTCGTTTTAAGTCATCTGCAGAAAGGCTGGTTTTAGTTGAACCGTTTTCGTAGTAAATCATTGTTGATATTTTAATTTGAGTGATGTTTTATAAAGATCCCCGACACACGGCCGGGGGTCAGTTGCTCAGATAAAAGTCTATGCGAAAGATTATTTATTGAGCTATCTCTTTACTCTTGCGTTTCCACCCCAAATACTCCAAACTTGTTCTTCGTCTGCCGGTTGTGCGTAGTCTGTTAAAAATGTTGTTGCCATTGCACCGGTTGCCCAGCCAAATTGCGGCCATTTTTCGGCATCCCAGTTTTTTAGGATTCCGTATAACATTCCGCCCACAAAACCGTCGCCACCGCCAATGCGGTCGAGTACTCTTATTGAACGAGGTTCTACAACGTGCCAGTTTTCGCCTTCCAGCATAATTGCTCCCCATAAATGTTCGTTTACATTTACCACTTCGCGAAGTGTGGTTGCAAAAACCGATGCATTTGGGAAGGCATCTTTTACACGATTTATCAATCCTTTAAATCCTTCTATTTTAGCGTTCAGTCCCGAACCTCCGGCTTCCGGTCCTTCAATTCCAAAACAGAGTTGAAAGTCCTCCTCGTTTCCGATCAATATATCTGAAACCGAAGCGATTTCAGTAAAATCTTTACGAAGTTGTTCTTCGCGTCCTTTCCAAAACGATGCACGGTGATTTAAATCGAATGAAATTCGTGTGCCATATTTTTTTGCTGCTCTTGCCACGGCAAGACAAAACTGAGTTGTTTCAGGAGAAAGTGCTGCAATTAACCCCGAAAGGTGAACAATCTGAACGCCTTCATCTCCAAAAATCCGTTCTAAATCGAAATCTTTTGCATTTAAAGTTCGCCCGACTTCTCCGGCACGGTCGTTAAAAACACGAGGTCCGCGCGAACCGTAACCGCTATCAGCAATATTTATCTGATGACGAAATCCCCAAGGATTTTCCTGCTCCAGTTCGGGACCTTCGTAATTCATGTGGCGGCTCTTCAAATTACTTTTTATGAATTGTGCAATCGGACTGCCTTTTACAAAAGTTGTAAGTACTTTTGTTGGTAATCCAAGAAACGATGGAATGCTTGCCACGTTTGTTTCGGCACTGGTTGCATACATTGTAAATTTATCGCTGGCATGAACCGGCTGCCCGTTATCGGGTGTTATTCTAATTCCCATACTGGTTGCTACCAGCATCGAATATTTACAATCTTTTTTTAACTCGATACTCATTTTAATATATTCTATAATTTTGTAATATTTTAGAAAAATATACTAACCCCTTCTGGTTTAGTGAGGTTTGATTTCTCAATTCTCAATTTCTATACTCCTCCAAATGCACTATATCCTCCGTCAACCGGAACAACAATTCCGGTAACAAAACTGGAAATATCGGATATTAAGAAGAGTGTTGTTCCTTGTAAATCTTCGGGTTCACCAAATTTCCCCATTGGTGTGTTGTCTACAATTTTCTGACCACGTGGAGAGAATTTGCCTGTTTTTTCATCCATCACTAAAAAGCGATTCTGATTGGTAATAAAAAAACCTGGAGCAATTGCATTAACACGAATTCCAACTTTTGCAAGGTGAACGGCAAGCCACTCGGTGAAGTTATTTACAGAAGCTTTTGCTGCCGAATATGCCGGGATTTTTGTTAGAGGTTTGTACGAATTCATTGAAGAAATATTCATAACCACACCTTTACGGTTTTTAAGCATATCTTTTGTAAATACCATTGTAGGCAGTAAAGTTCCCTTAAAATTCAGAGCGAAAACCATGTCGAATCCCTCCATCTCTAATCCGTAGAAAGTGTCTTCCAGTTTGTCAATGTTTTCTTCTGTCATTTGCTCTACGCTGGTAGTAGCTTTCGGACTGTTTCCACCTGCACCGTTAATTAGAATGTCGATTTCGCCCAGTTTCTCGTTAATCTCTGCTTTTGCAGTTTCCAGCGAGGCTTTGTCTAAAACATTGGCTTTTACACCAATAACTTCTGCACCCGATTCGGCAGCAATTTCAGCAGCAACTTTATCTGCTACTTCTTTGTTAATATCGGCAATTGCAATTTTAGTGCCCACCGATGCAATGGCTTTTACCATTGCACTTCCAAGTACTCCGGCTCCTCCGGTAATTACGCAAACTTTTCCTTTTAAATCGTCAAATGATGTTGGTTTCATAATAATTTTTTATTTAAATTCTTTGTAATAATCTACATTTTCTTTTGTTACAATATCTATCGATGTATAATTTTCGGTTGCAATTATTCTTTTTTGAACAATAAACCTAAATAACTTATTTATTGCGTTGTATCCTTGTTCTTCAGGGCGTTGACAAATTAAAAATTGCACAATATCTTTTTTGAGGAATTCAATATTTTCTTTTAAAAGGTCGTGCCCGATAACACTAATTCCTTGTATTTTATATTTTTCAATTAATCGTGCAACATTAAAAACCTTTGAGTTGGTAACAAAAATTCCCTTAATACTCTTCCTATTAATTTTTTCTAAAACCGATTTCATCCAGTTATCGTTGTCGGTGTTAGTAACTTCAGTAGTATAAATTTGATGTTTTTCATCTGTGTTATTTTTATACCAATTGTAAAAGCCTTTTTCGCGCTGAACTAAATGGTTTTGATTGTCCATCTCTTTGGCAAAATGAATTACAAGAATATTCCCTTCTGTCAGCAATAAATTGAGTAATTTACCTGAAACCAACCCACTTTGATATGAGTTTTGCCCTATATAACTCAGTTGTCCGGCATCTTTAATTTCAGAATCAATAAATACAAATGGTATTTTAAGCTCGTTTAATTGGTCGATAAAAGTTCGCGACTCTTTTTTAAAAAACGGTGTTAAAACAACTCCGTCGGGTCTGAGTTCCACTATCTTCTTCGACTCGGTTACAAAACTTTGTGAGCTGAATTGATTAAAAGTAAAGGGTTGGATTTGAACTCCATATTGATTAAGTTCGGAAATACGGCGTTCGACACCAATAAATGGTTTATTCCAATAACCCTCTGTCGATGGTGGTTTGGGCATAAGAGTTGCGAACATTACAGCTTTTTTAGAGGCAAGTGTGCTCGCAAAAAGATTTGGTTTAAAATTGAACTCTGCAATAATACTAAGAATTTTTTTCGGGTAGATTCTGCTACTTCGCTTCGGTTGTTAAGAACACGATCTACTGTTCCAATAGAAACTTTGGCTTTCTCGGCAATATCTTTTATCGTTATTTGTTTGTTCAATTCGATAATATTCTGATTATAAGTATATAAGCAATTAGTTGAAAAATATGAGATGCAAATATATAGAAAAATTTCATTTTCCGTGTTCGTACACGGAAATAAATTTATAGAACGTATATAATGTTAATGAGGGCAAAAAGTGATTTTAAAGTTCAATGATAATGTGTGGAAATTATTTTGGTGGCAGATCTAATAATTCAGGGTTTTTCATAAAATGTTTAATTAATCGGAACATTCTTCCCCCGTGCGAACCATCAACAACACGGTGATCGAGTGTTGCAGATATTGCCATAATTTTGCGGATAACTACTTCATCGTTTATAACAACAGGCTTTTTATTTATTGTTCCCAAAACCATTACGAACGAAATGTTTGAAGAGGGAAGTAAAGAGCCGTAACCAGTATCTAACCCAACACTACCAATATTAGAAACCATAAACGAGCCAAAACTATTGGGATCTAAACCTATACCCGGCATCGAAACACCCCATTTAATAGTTAGTGTTCGGTAAAGATGGAATACCCAGTTTCTAATTGGCCAGGGCAAAGAAGAGAGCATGTTTTTTGATTGCATATCTTCATTCTCATTGCCTTTTCTCGATTCGGCAATTTCCTTTCCAATTTTACTTGATATCTCTTCAGTTGTTAGTTTGTCAGCATTTTCAACTTTAACAGAACCCATCTGTCCGCCTTTTAGTAAAACACTCACAGTTGCATCAACCTGGTCGCGCTGCCTGATTTTTCCACGTCTTACAAATGAGTTTAACTCCATAACATCTTGTCGTATGGCACGTCCTAAAATTAATGTCATCAAATACGTAATTGTAGTTTTTACACCTTCTTTACGCTTCTTCGAAATATATTTTTCTATTTCTGTTACATCTAACTCCACGGTTCCATATATTTTACTGTCGGTGGGTTTACGGTACATTGCAGATGCAACTTTTCGCCAATTAGTATTTAATTTTTCCTGTGAACTCATTGTACTATCTTATAAATTATAAAAAAATATTTCTATTTATTTAGAAATATAAATTTGTGCTGACAAATGTAACTTTTTTAGGAGATTTCTTTTATTCATAAGATAATTGTTGTTTGGATTAGATATAAATTGATTGTTACACTTGCTTTAATGTCCATTATTACATTACTTTATAAAGTAATATAAGGTATCACAGATTTATTTTTGTAGCATAGCCTTATTTCATTATAAACCAATTATAAATATGAATCAGGAGCTGGAATCGATATCTAAATCAGAACGTATTGTCGCATTTATAACAGAATCGGTACGTGATGGAAATATTAAAATTGGAAATATAATTCCCAGCATTAACGCAACAGCCTTGAAATTTGGCGTTGCCCGAAAAACGGTTGTAAGAGCTTACGATAAACTTAAAAAGCAAGGTGTAATTGAATCTCGACCCAAAATAGGATATTTGGTTATTAGTAAAAGACCAAATATTAAATTGAGGGTAGTTATAATTGTACATAGTTTCGATGGATATTGGGAGACTCTTTACAATGAATTTCGAGAAAAAGTTAATAGTTTTTGTGAAGTTGAAATATATTTTCATCACTACAATATTAAAGTTCTTGAGCTTATTATTAATCGCAATGTTAACGATTACGACCTTTTTATAATATCATCGTTTAACAACTCGCGTATAAAAAATATTATTGGTCGTATTCCGGCACATAAAGTATTAATTATTTCGCGAAACGATTATTTAAACAGTATTTACAATGCTGTTATTCAGGATTTTTTTGCTGGAACATACAATGCACTTTGTTCGGCAAACAGCAATATCTCGAAATATAAAAAAATTAATTTGAGCTTTCCTGAAAAAAGCGGCCATTCTCCGACATTAAAAATGGGGTTTATAAAATACTGTAAAGAGTTTAGTGTTCCGTATAGCATTTATAATTCATTAAAAGATGTAGAAATAGAAAAAGACGAAGCCTATCTGATTATCGATGACAATGATTTGATTCGACTTTTAAATGTGTGTAAATCACAAAATTGGATTTTAGGTAAAGATGTTGGGGTTATTTCATATAACGAAACTCCTCTCAAACAAGTCATTCGCGATGGAATATCTGTTATCTCGTGCAACTTTTTAGAGATTGCAAACGAAATGGCAGACTTTATTAAAAATAGTAGATCTGTTCAAAAAGTAATTCCCATAGAATTTATAAAACGTAACTCATTATAAACTCAAAAATGACAGGAAAAACAATTCAGAATAAAAAAACTAATTTTCGCTGGGCAATTGTCGGTCTTCTGTTTTTTGCAACAACAGTAAATTATTTCGACAGGTTTTTAATGGGAATTTTAGCCCCTCTGTTAGAAACCGAAATTGGCTGGACAGAAATTCAGTACGGTTATATAGTTGCATCTTTTCAGTTTGCCTACGCAATTGGAACACTGTTAATAGGATATGTAATCGATCGTTTGGGAACACGCTGGGGTTTTGCACTCTCGGTAACTTTGTGGAGTATTGCCAGCATGTTACACGCTGCTGCCCGCAACTGGGTTGGTTTTGCGCTGGCACGGGTTGGTTTGGGTTTGAGCGAGGCAGGTAATTTTCCGGCTGCTGTAAAAACTATTGCCGAGTGGTTTCCGAAAAAAGAGCGGGCATTTGCAACGGGTTTGTTTAACGGTGGGTCTAATGTTGGAGCAATTATGGCTCCGCTGCTTATACCGTTAATAATTGCTCAGTTTGGTTCGTGGCGATGGGTTTTTGTTTTATCCGGGTTGCTCGGTTTTTTTTGGTTGATTTTTTGGTTGATTTTTTACAATAAACCAAGGCAAAGCAAATTTGTTAATCAAGCCGAAATTGATTTTATTGAAGATGGCGAACCTGAAATTGAAAATATAAATATTAGCTGGATTAAACTATTAAAATACAGGCAAACCTGGGCGGTGGCTCTCGGTAAACTTTTTGCCGATCCGGTGTGGTGGTTTTATCTGTACTGGGGAGCAAAATTCCTGAATTCGAAATTTGGAATAGATTTAAAAGAGTTGGCTTTGCCACTGGTAACAATTTATGTAGTTGCCGATTTTGGTGGAATAATTGGAGGTGCAATCTCTTCGCGATTAATTAAAAAAGGTAAAACGGTTAATTTTTCCAGAAAAATTACGATGCTTGGTTCTGCATTGTTGGTTTTGCCGGTTATGACGGTTCCCTACTACTCATCAATTTTTTTAAGTGTAGCATTTATCGCCCTTGCTGCGGCTGCTCATTGTTCGTGGTCGGCAAATATATTTACAGTAGTTTCCGATCTTTTCCCAAAACAGGTAGTGGCAACTGTAACCGGTTTTGCTACAACAGTTAGCACAATTGGCGGTATGATAATGGCATTATTTGTTGGATATCTTTTAAACGAGTCAGGTTCCGAAGGTTATAATATTGCATTTGCCGTTGCTTCGTTTGGTTACTTAATCGGTATCGGAGTTATTCATTTGTTAGTTCCAAAAATGAAACCTATAAAACTATAATATGAACTCAAGAGAACGTATTTTAAAAACTTTAAACCACGAAGAGCCCGACAGAATTCCGTATGATTTGGCAGGAATTACCTGGACAGGAATTACAAATACTGCCTACCAGAATTTGCGAAAATATTTAGGTTTTAGAAATGACGTACCGGTTTGGTCCGATGTAATTCAACAAATTGTTACTCCGGCAGACGATATTTTAAATAAACTAAATGTTGATACACGAGGTATTTTTCCGCTTACAAGCCATAATTGGGATGTTTATTCAAAATTAAAAGATTGCGGCAATTATTTTGAATATTTCGACGAGTGGGGATTTACGCACCATTTTCCGAAAAACGGATATTGGTTTTCGCTGGTAAAAAGTCCCATGGAAAATATTGATTTTGAAAAAAACAGTATTGTTGAAGATTATAACTGGCCCGATGCCCGAAATAAAATGCGGTTTGCCGGACTTCGCGAAAAAGCCATTCAATACCGAAATCAGGATAAAATTGTGATGACAAAAGGTTTTTGTGCCGGGTTGTTTGAAATGCATCAACGTGTTAGAGGAATGGAAAATGCCATGCTCGACCCATTTATGATTCCTGTAAATTCTGATAAATTGGTTGGTAAACTAGCCGATTTAAAGATTGAGTTTTGGGATGCTCTACTCGACGAAATAGGTGATGTTGTTGATATTGTTGGCGAAGGCGACGACTATGGAACTCAACAATCTCAACTAATCAGCCCCGAACAATTTCGCGAATATTACAAACCGCATTTTGTAAGGATACTAAATTTTATAAAAGAAAAAGCACCGAATTCTAAACTGATATTTCATTCGTGTGGAAATGTACGACCCATAATTCCCGATTTAATAGAAATGGGGGTTGATATTTTGAATCCGGTACATATTACTGCAACCGGAATGGAACCTGTTCAGCTAAAAAAAGATTTTGGCGATTCTATTACTTTTTGGGGTGGTGGTATCGACACGCAGCATGTTTTGCCAACTGGAACTATTCAGCAAATAAAAGATGACGTAAAAAGAAATATTGACGCACTGGCACCGGGTGGTGGTTTTGTGTTTAATACTGTTCACAATATTCAGGCTGAAGTACCGCCCGAAAATATAATGGCAATGTGGGAAGCATTAACGGAATATAAATATTGAGGTTATAAATGCAATTTATACTGAATGATTTTTTTTCTACTCTTTCTTTTTAAAAATAGCCCCAATTTTTTTCAATAGTTCATTAAATGAATTGTACTCCTCTTTAAAAGAAAATCCAATTCCCTGAGTATAAGGAGCTGTGTCGTAAATTAAATCGTTGTTTGAGCGGTTAAACGCTTTAAACATTATTTTTCCGCTTGGTACTAATTTCACTTTTATGTCGAAATCTCCAACTATTTGGCTACTGTTGCTCGACTCGGGATTTACATTGTTCCCGATGTTTCCGTTTAAAATTACGCGGTCGTTAAAAATTTGTGTACTAAGTGCCAATTCAATTTCATCGTTTGTGATATCGTTTCCGGGACGGTAGTTAAATCCCACATCAACGTTGCTGTTTATTTGCGAAAGCCAGTTGCTTAATTGGTTCGAAAACAGCTCGCTGGCAGTGTTTCCAATCGTGTTTGGATTTTGCGATTCGTATTGACCACGAAGATACTCGGGTGTGTAAAACTTACCTAACACAATTAACGACAGAATCTGTTTATTCAGCTCCTCCTCGGTATTAATAAATTGCTGAAGTATTCCAACTAATGATTCATCTTCCTCCGGAAAATCTATTTCGAAATTAATTATAGGATCTGTAAGTTGTTCCGACAGTAAAATTTTACATTCAACCGGAATACGTTGGTAAATATCTTCGCCCTGAATCAGGTAACTTTCCATCATTAAATCGTACAGTGCAGCCTTTAATTTGTACACGGCAGTTAAATCTATTATTGCATTGTATGGGTCGCCCGACCAAACAATTGAGCCACCTTGCTCAATAATAAATCGTTTATTTAATACATTTTTCAGTGTAAACAGGTAGTCTCCTTCAACAACAGAGTAATCGCCCGAAAGTGAAATTTCTCCATATTTGTCAATCTCGAATAATAGTATTCCTTCGCCATTTGCCTTTATAATATCACCAATTTGTGAGTTGTAAACAAGCTGAACTTTTGCTTCGGGAGTAGCTTCAACAGTGAGTTTTAAAGTGAATTCTCCTTTTTCTTCTTTTTCAAAAAAGAACTTTTCGATTTTACTTTTTTCGGCTGTAACAAATTTTATAAAATCGTATTGTTTCGCGTCCGTTTCATACTCCATAGAAATTTTCAGGTCGGTGCCCTCTAAAGTTGTTGCAGTTCCATTCAAATGAACGGTTCGTGCTTTCCCGTTGATTGTAAATTTACCATCGCAAAAAACTTGTCCGTATATCTGTTCATTGTCAACCGAAGTCGTATTTAGTGCTAATATTTTGTGTGATTTAACTGTAATATCGTAAATCATTTCACTAAAATTTTTATGAACTAAAGTTCCCCCCAATTCTCCCTTGTTGTTATATTTATCTGAAATTGTGATATTCTGAAACTCAATTGTGTCAGATTTAAAATAAACCAAATCGCTAAAGTTATAGTGTACTTGCAGATAATCGACTGTTAATCCGGCATTGGCTGCCATAACTGCGCCATCTAATGAAATTTTTTCGAGAGTACCGCCTAATTTTATACTTCCCGAAAGATTTCCATGAAAGTCTGAAAGGTTATCGCGAATTACAGCTCCCAGAAATCCCACAGATAAACTATCAGCATTTACCAAATAATCTAATTTATCTGTTTCTGGGCTATAAAATCCCTTGGCAATTAAGTTTTGCTTGCTACCATTGGTAATTGTTAACACCGAATTTATTACCGCATTTCTACGATCCCAGGTACTCGAAAGCAAAATATCGCCAAACAGATGTTTTCTGTATCTCAAACTATCAATTGTTATATCGGATAAAACGGCAGGTTTATCATAAAAACCCGAAACTCCAATCGACCCATTTAAAGTACCGGCTATAAACACTTCCTTGTCTAAATATCTGTCTAAATAACTTAAATCAATTTTATTAAAATTCATTGAGATTAAGTCAGGCTTATGTTTGTTAATGTTTCCATTAACCGATAAACTCTGTTTATTATTAGATAATCTGAAGTTGTTAACTTCAACTGATGAGGGGGTGAAAACAGAAGTAAACGGTTCGAGATGCCAAACGGTATCTGCAACATAAATCTCCGTAGGAAATCCTTCGGTATTAATTGTAAGTTGTTCCAATGTGTCGGAAACAGAAAAAACGGATTGTGTTTTTATTAGGCTACTCGAAGTGGAATCAGGATTATTATTCCAATAAATTCTATTGTTTAACGAGTCGTTTGCAACAAGCGATTCAATTGTGAAACCGTAAAGTTTATATCCGTTTTTATGCTCAATTTCGTCGAATCTTACTTTCGATGAATATATATTTTCGATGGTTTTATTATTGATAAAAATGTTATGGAAAAAAACATTTTTGTATATAAGGCCGGGAATACTTCCTGCGAGCTGAAATTCTAAGTTTTCCGAGTCAATTTTCCCGTAAAGCAAAAAGGGTGTCTCAAACCTTATTTTTGGAGCAAAAATTTTAGTGAGTTCATCGAGGTTTTTTGCAGACAACCGATAATCAAAAATATTCGGTTTCTCATTTTCCTGTACCTCGTATTTAATGGCTGGTATAAACTTTCTGATATCTTTTTTAAGAGCATTTACAAGACTTTGGAAATGGTATTTTCCATCAATTTCAATATCGAAAAAATCGGAAGTAAGAGTTAAGGTTTTTACCGAATCGTCGGGAACTGATTTTAGTTCGATACCTTTAAATTCTATTTGTCCGTTTCGGTTTTTGTATATTCCGTCGTTAAAAACAATCGAGCCTTTTAAGTCATCCAATTTGTCGCCAATAAATTTAGCTTTCATATTAAACGACATTTCGGCATCAGGAAAACTACTGCTTAAATTCAGGTTACCCGGCAGTGCTCTGTTTAGTTCCAGATCAAAATCGAAAACTGGTAATTCATGATTTAGATCGAACTGCCCTAAAAATGCAAATTTCAAGTTTGGGTCGTTTATTCTTATTAAGCCATCAAACATTTTGTCAGACAGAAGTCCCTCCAGTTTTATATTTTTATATCGGTATTTTTTTATCTTAATTTCCGAAATATCACCTTTAAAATAGCCCGAAATAGCCTGTGTTTTTTTGTTGTAATCCCCGTCAACCTTTCCTTTAAAAGTAACGTTTCCCAAAATTGAGTCGTTTATGAGTTTTCCGATATCGAAATCTGTAGTCGAAATATTACCCCGGTATCTCATTATTCCATCTTCGTTGGGTATTACCGAAACATCGGTTGTAATTATTCCCATTTCGCTCTCAAGCGTACCAAATGTTACAAAGTCTGTTAAAAAGCCACTGAAATTTCCATTGTATCTGAGTATTCCCGCATCGTAGAAATAATCAGGAAATTCAAAATTTTTGCCAGCAAATTTTTTCGGAAGCTTCAATTTCGAGATATCGTAGAATGTTGTTTGCGACTGTTTCAGGTCGAAAAACAGATACATAGATTCGGGGTTTGTAATATCGTTTATGTAGAAATCGAGAACAGCTTTTGTGTTTTTTCCGGTTTTAAGTGTAATGTTTTTCCCCTTTAAATCGTTTAAATCGCCATAAATCCGCCCCGATAATTTTACTACCGCATTCATTCCTTTTAAATCGGGAAAAATTTCTGCCAACTCTAAAAAACTTATTTTCGAATTGTTTAAATGAAAATCAATCTCCGGATTTTTATTCGCACTGTTATTATTTAGCGTAATTAAGGCATTCGAATTATTAATAACAGAATATTTACTTTTTAAATTTAATTTATCAACTTCAACCAAATTGTTTGTTGCAATAATATTTGCCGAGAACTCGTTGAGAAACAGTCTCTTTCCATCGTTAAAATCTAAACTATTTATTTTAAAGTGAACAGAATCTTTGTAATTTTCAAAATCGGAAATGTTTAAATTGAGGTCGTAAACAAGAATGTCGTCATTATTTTCTGTGAATAAATCGTTGTAAGAAACTATTGAATTAGTAAATCCAAATTGGTTGCAATTTACTTTCCACAGAGCCGAACTTTCGTTTTTTGTTTGTAACGAATCGAAAATAAAACTAAAATTGAAATGATTTAACGAATCCTGAATAACAAAAATTTTGTTGTAATCGAAAGTCAGTTCGCTAAGTATAACTCTACGTTTTTTTATTTTTAAACTGTCGATATTTGCAGTAATCGATTCTGAGTAAAAAATTGTGTCCCTGTTTTGCCCTTCAATAAGAACATCGTTTAAAATTATTTTATCAAAGAAATTAATATCAACCTTTCCAATAAAAATATTGGTATTTAATTGATCCGAGAGCTGCTCGGTAATTTTGCGTGTAATAAATGTTTGCACTCCGCTATTTTGAATAGCAAAAATGCTCCCCACAAATATCGCGAGCAGCAACACAATTACGATTATCGTTATTTTCCAACCTTTTTTGATAATTTTGTCTTTTCTAAAAAACGAACTTATACTTTTTCGTTTAATTAATACAACTGGTTAACACTTATTTGTTAACCAACTATTATTAATAAAGTAACTAGTGTCAAGTCAATAATGCCGCTGCTGTAACGTCTTGCTGAACTTGTTTCAGTATCTTTTTTTATAGATTCTGAAATGAATTCGGAATGACGTACCGGAAATTTAACAATTGAATTGATATTTGAGTAATAACGTAATAAATTTGCTTTGAGTTTTATGAACAGTAAAAAAATAACAATTTTAGGAATTGAGTCGTCTTGCGACGATACTTCGGCTGCAATTATTCGCGATGGAGTAATACTTTCGAATGTAGTTGCCAGCCAAAAAGTACACGAACAATATGGTGGCGTTGTTCCCGAGTTGGCGTCGCGGGCGCATCAGCAAAATATTATTCCGGTGGTTGATGCGGCAATTAATAATGCGGGGATTGCCAAAACAGAAATCAGTGCTGTTGCTTTTACACGCGGCCCGGGTTTGTTGGGGTCGTTGTTGGTTGGAACATCGTTTGCCAAAGGCTTTTCTCTGGCAACAAATATTCCATTAATAGATGTTAATCATCTGCAAGGTCATGTTTTAGCTCTTTTTATCAATGAAAAAGGTATTGATTTTAATCCACCCAAATTTCCATTTTTATGCCTGTTGGTTTCCGGTGGAAATTCGCAGATTATTTTGGTTCGCAATCATTTAAACATGGAAGTTATAGGGCAAACTATTGACGATGCTGCCGGCGAAGCATTCGATAAATGTGCAAAAGTTATGGGTCTGCCTTATCCGGGGGGGCCGCATGTTGACAGGTTGGCAAAAACCGGCGACCCGCTTAAATTTGAATTTTCGCGACCACGAATTCAGGGACTGGATTACAGTTTTAGTGGATTGAAAACCAATTTTCTATATTTTCTCCGTGATAGTTTAAAAGAGAATAAAAACTTTATTGAAGAGAATTTAAATGATTTGTGCGCTTCAATTCAATATACTATTGTCGAGATTCTTTTGAGTAAATTAAAACGTGCCGCAAAGGAAACCGGTATAAAAGAGATAACTATTGCGGGAGGTGTTTCTGCAAATTCGGGTTTGCGAAATGCTTTAAAACAGAATGCTGCGAAATATCGTTGGAATCTGGTAATCCCAAAATTTGAATATACAATGGACAATGCCGCAATGATTGCAATTACAGGGTATTACAAATATTTGAATGACGAGTTTGTTGGTCAGAATGTTGTTCCGTTTGCCAGAACTCAGTTGTAGTTGAGGTTGTTTCGGGTTACAGGTTACAGGTTACAGGTTGCAGGTTACAGGTTGCAGGTTACAGGTTGCAGGTTACAGGTTGCAGGTTGCAGGTTCTGTTCTGTATCCATTGCATTTTCTTTCGTCTATTTTTTAGTTTTCTTTTCTGCCGGTATAAAATCCAGCGAAACGGAATTTACACAGTGTCTCGTATTTTTTGAAGTGTAGTTTTCTCCCAAAAAAACATGTCCTAAATGTGCCCCGCAATTATTGCAGGTAATTTCGGTTCGCCTGCCATCAGCATCCGGAGTTTGTTTAACAGCCCCTTCTATTTCATCATCAAAACTTGGCCATCCACAGTTCGATTCAAATTTATCCGACGATTTGTATAACGGCGCATTACACCGTTTGCAAATATAAGTTCCCGCCTTTTTATGAACATTGAATTTGCCGGTTGACGGGCGTTCTGTTCCTTTATTAATAATTACATACTCTTCGAACTCCGTTAATTTGTTGTATTCTGTTTTTTTATTATCCATAGTATTTTTATCTTTTTTTATAATTTCCTGAGCACTTATTGTAAATGTAATTGCAATAAGAAGAAGTGTAATCATTGTTTTATTCATATTACTTGAACAACTAAAATAAGATTAGGTTTATTAAACAAAACCTGCAACCGCAACCTGCAACATATAACTTTTTGAATTAGAGAAATAAAAAGAATGTACTACTTTCGCTCAAAATTTAGCATGGAGAAAACTTTTGAAATACCGATTCTTTTTCAGGATGAACATATAATTGTTGTAAATAAACCTGTTGATTTACCTGTTCATAAAAACGATTTTATGCCGCACGATGCTCCGTATTTAACTAAACTTATTGGCGACATCACCGGCAAATGGATTTATAATGTTCATCGGTTAGATTCTAAAACTTCGGGAGTGATTGTTTTGGTATTTTCCAGCGAAATGGCAAAAGAACTCACACTTCAATTTGAACGAAAAGAGGTGCAGAAAACATATTTTGCAGTGGTGCAGGGAGATCCGGGCGAGGGAACTTTTAACGAAAAGGTTTTGGTGAAAAAGAAAACCAAGTTTAAAAAACCTGCTGTTACAAATTATATAACTTTAAAAACTGTTCAAACAAAAATATCGTACAAAGAGAAAGAGAATGTGAATTTAAGTCTTGTAGAAATTCATCCCGAAACGGGACGGTGGCACCAACTACGACAACATTTTGCAAAAAACCGGTTCGATATTGTTGGCGATACACACCATGGCGATTTTACATTGAACAAAATTTTAACCGAAATGACAGGTGTTAAAAGGTTGTTTCTGCACGCTGCCAAACTGCAATTCTCTCATCCCGAAACAAAGGAACAGTTAAGTTTTGAGGCCGAATTACCCGAAGAATTTAATACGCTTCTAAACTATTTTTAGCTGTTAGTTATTCGTCAACTTTTGAATTTCAATTTTGAAACTCATAAAATATGAGATCATCAGTAACATTTAATTCTATCGAAATTTTATTTGAGTAATAATACGGATTTCAGAATAACCAATACCAAATAAAAATATAAAATTATTTGCATGTTAGTGAACATTAACTATCTTTGTCCCCGTAATAAAATAATTATGCAAACAGAAAGACAAACTCAAATAATAGAAGCATCAATCGAGATTATATCTAAGAAAGGGATTCAGGGATTAACGATAAAGAATTTATCGAAAAAAATTGGGATTTCAGAGCCTGCAATTTATCGCCATTTCGATAGTAAAACTGAAATACTCTTAACAATTTTGAATAATTTTAAGGAGATGGCGACATTTCTTGGCGGACTGATGAAGGAAAATAGTGGAAGTGCTGCCGATAAAATTGAATTTATGTTTTCGAAAATTATAGCTTTTTTTTCTGAAACGCCTTCACTTATTTCAGTAATATTCTCGGAAGAGATATTTAAAAATGAAGACATTCTGAAGAAAAAGATTGTTGAAATTATGGATATTAACGAGCAAATAATCGAGCAAATAATTCGAAAAGGGCAGGAGAGTGGCGATGTACGAACTGATATCAATTATAAAAACCTTGCATTAATTGTGATGGGAACTCTGCGGTTTAGAGTAAAACGATGGGATTTAAAAGATTATCAGGGAGACTTGATAAAAGATGGAAATGATTTAATCAATAGTTTAAAAATAATAATATCAAATTAAATATGAAGATTACAAAAGTAGAAAACACTCCAATTAAAGATACGGCTCATAAAATTGATGTACGTTTTATTTACGACCACGAAGAAGCTCAGTTAGCCCACATGTTACTAAAACCCGGCGAAGGTTTAAAACCACACATTACTCCGGTTGACGTATTTATTTATGTTTTAGAGGGAGATGCGAGCGTAACAATTGGCGACGAAACAGTAGTGGTTTCTGAAAATGCAGTTGTTGAAAGTCCAAAAGATATTGTGCATTTTATATCAAATAAATCGGAAAAAATGTTCGGTTACTGGTTTGTAAAACACCACGACCAACAAAAGCAGGAAAGATACTTTAGCATTTTTTTAGATGCTAATAAACCCGTAATTTTTATACGGGTTTTTATGGAACAATAAAGTTAGTGAGTATTAATTAACAAAATAATAAAAACAATGGAAAAAATATTAAACAAATTGTTGAAATTCAAATGGTTGTCGATGTTGGTAATAATTGCAGCATCAGCATTCTTTATTTTCGAAATGAAAGAGAATACTGCCATGGAAACCAATTTAGATAAATACATGCCACAAGATCACCCGGCATTTATATACAGCGACAAAGCCGAAAGTTGGTTTAACATTCAGGATGGGATAATTGTAGCCATCGAAAATAAAAATGGAATTTTTAATACCGAAACACTCGACACTTTAAAACAGCTTACAAAACGGTTTCAAAAATTCGACGAGATTAATAAAGACGATGTTACATCGCTTTACACTGCCGATAACATTGTTGGCACTGAAGATGGAATGGACGTAAAACGTTTTTTTACCCGCGTTCCGAAGACAGAGGAAAAGTTGAAAAAATTGCAGGAGAGTGTTCGTATAAATGAGATGATTTTTGGGCGTTTGGTTTCCGAGAACGAACAGGTAACGGTAATAATTGCCGAAATTGGCGACGATGTATTTACTCCTGAGTTTTACGATGAAATTCTTGAAGTAGCAAAAATGTCGGAAACCGACGACATAAAAATACATGTTGCAGGCCGCCCGATTGTTGAAGGTGAAATGGCACTGCTTGGCCCAGCCGATATGAAAAAAATGGTGCCGATTGTTATACTCGTCATATTTGTGGTTCTGTTAATTACCCTTCGTAGTTTTAAAGGAACTTTAATTACTCTCGGGGTAGTTTTCCTATCAACTATTTGGGCATTCGGATTAATGGCAACCGTGGGTATTCCAATTTACGCCGTATCGACAATGATTCCGGTAATGCTGATTGCGATTGGGGTTGCCGACGGGATACATCTCTACAGCCACCTGCATACTTTTGTCGACCACAACCCGCAGGCAAGTAAACTCGAAGCTACAAAAGATATGATAAAGCATCTTTGGAAACCGGTTGTAATGACATCGGTAACTACGGCGGTAGGTTTTATTTCGCTACTCACTTCAGAGGTTTATCCGGTGAAATATTTCGGACTTTTTACTGCTTTCGGTGTGATGATGGCAATGGTTTTTTCACTTGTTTTTCTTCCGGCAGGAATTATGATTTTCGGACTTCCCAAAGCAAAAAAAATAGATGTCAGCGAAGATAAAGAGGGGCACTCGCATTCGAAACTTGCAAACAATTTTGCCGCCGGAGTTATCAAACACAAATATGTTTCAATAATTGGTGCGGCGGTAATTGTTGTATTGTCGATTATCGGGATGCAGAAAATGTGGATTAACTCCAGTTTCCTCGATAAGTTTGAAAAAGACAGCGACATTGTTCTTACCGACAAATTCATAAACGAAAACTTTGGAGGAACAAGCTCACTGAATTTAATTCTCGATTCAGAGGGGAAAAAGGATAAGTTTAAAGAACCCGAAGTTTTGAAACTGGTTGACAAGATGCAGAAAGATGTGGACAACAAACTTGCAGTTGTTGGAAATACTTTTTCGCTGACCGACTATATTAACCGCATGAACAAGGTGATGAATGCCGACAAAGAGGAGTTCAATACTATTCCCGACAGTAAAAATATGGTTGCACAATACCTGTTGCTATACGAAATGTCGGGCGACCCGGAGAACCTGAACAAAGTGGTTGATTACGATTACGAAAAGCTCAACATTACTTTTCAGTTGAAAAAAGACGACTCAAAAGCCATTAACTCGGCACTTGACATTATCCACACCTACGAAGACGATTTCAACAAAATGGGAATTACAATGAATTATGCAGGCAGTGGCTACAAAGGTCTTGTATTTACTGATTTAATTCTTGAAGGGCAGATAAAAAGCATGGTGCTTTCGCTACTTCTTATTATTGTTCTGATTTCGTTAATGTTTAAAAATTTCAAAATTGGGTTGATTAGTTCGGTGCCAATTATTATTACTGCAGTCATCAGTTTCGGGATTATGGGATTTCTCGGAATTCCGCTCAGTACAACAACTGCACTGTTGTCGAGCATTGCCATTGGAATCGGGATAGATTATGCCGTCCATTTTCTCGAGCAGTATCGAACCAATGCCGCCAATACCGACGATAAAATGGCTACCGCACAAAAAACAATGGCACATTCGGGCAAAGCAATTATTTTTAATGCCATTGTGGTAATTGCCGGATTTTTGGTGTTGCTTTTCTCTGTGTTCCCGCCAAACCGCGAACTCGGGGCTTTGGTTTCGCTAAATATGTTTACCAGTTTTGTGGGTACACTTACAATAATGCTGGTACTACTTTACGTAAGCAATGTATATTTTAAAAAGAAAAAAGAGGATTGAAGGTGGAAAGAGATTGATGGAGATTGAATGGTGATTTATGGTGATTGGTGGAGATTGATAGTGATTTCCAACAAATAACAACAAATAGCAATGAATAACAACAAATCACAATGAGTCACTATGAATCACAACAAATAACTTCTTAAAAAATAATTCATAAAAAAAACAGAAAAATGAAAACATTAAAATTAGTTACAGCAGCACTTTTAATAGTTGCAAGTTTAGGTGCGCAAGCACAACTGACCGGGCGCGAAATTGTTGACAAAGCCTACAATATTCCAACCGGCGACGATCAAACATCAGTTTTAACAATGACTCTGACAAACAAAAGCGGACAGACTCGTGTACGCAAAATTCAGCAATTCACAAAAGACTTGGGTGATACCGAAAAAAGTATCATGTTTTTTATGACACCCGCCGATGTGAAAAATACTTCGTTTATGAACTGGAGTTACGACAGCGATAAAGCCGACGACCAGTGGATTTATCTGCCGGCTTTAAAAAAAGTAAAACGTATTTCGAGCGACAGTAAAAGCGACTATTTTATGGGCTCCGATTTTACATACGACGATTTGGGAGACCGTAAACTCGATGCCGATGACCATAAACTTCTAAGAGAAGAAACAGTTGATGGAGTTGAGTGCTATGTGGTTGAAAGCGTTTCGAAAGACGAAGATTATATGTACTCGAAAACAGTTACCTGGATAAGAAAAGAGAATTTTATCGGATTGAAAAAAGAGTTTTACGACGAAGATGAAGAGTTATTGAAAACCTTATCAATCAAAAAACTGGAAGAGATTGACGGTATTTGGGTGATTACCCACTCCGAAATGGAAAATGTTCAGAAAAACCATAAAACCATCATGGAATTGAACGACATTAAAATAAACACAGGTGTCCCGGCTTCAAAATTTTCGGAAAGAATGATGACAAGAGGCATATAAAAAAGTAACTAAAATTATATCAGGGGAAGATATTACCGTAACTTATTTACTTAAATCTTCTCCCGATTCAATTACAGTGATAGTTTAAGAATAAATATTCAATAACCTGTTTGACTATTAAGAGAAAAATCATGAATAAAGATAAAGTTTTTAGTGATGCGGACAAGGCTGTGGCTGATTTTGAGTTTGACAAATCGGTAGCAACAGTTTTCGAGGATATGTTAGAACGCTCCGTTCCTTGTTATAACGAGATACAGCAAATGATTGTTGATTTAACAAACGATTTTGCTGTAAATAATACGAATGTGTACGACCTTGGTTGCTCCATAGGTACTACTATGATAAACATCGACAAAGAGCTTGCAGAGGATATTAGTTTTGTTGGGGTTGACAACTCTGACGAGATGCTAAAACAGTGCAAAGCAAATCTGGAAGAAGCTGGAATAAAGAGAAAAATTACCTTAGAAAACCAGGATCTCAATTCCGGAATTGAGCTTGAAAATGCATCGGTAGTTATTTTTTCTCTCACATTGCAATTTTTACGACCCCTAAACAGAGGAAAAATAATACGAGCAATTTACAATCAACTTCCCGAAAATGGTGCTGTTATCGTGGTTGAAAAGATACTGACGGAGAACTCGATGTTAAACAGGCTTTTTATTGAGCATTATTATAAATTTAAACAAACAAACGGGTACAGCAGTACTGAAATATCGAAAAAAAGGGAAGCCTTAGAGAATGTACTTGTTCCGTATAAACTTTCAGAGAACAACGAGCTTTTTCTCTCATCAGGGTTTAAGCTTGTTGAGACATTTTTTAGGTGGTATAATTTTAGCGGATTTATTGCAATAAAATAGATACAAATGGAACGCATTGGTAACTTATTTTTTAAAACACGAAACTTTTTGTTCCCTGTTTTTTATGCCATTTTATTTTTACCATTTCCGAGAATATCAGAAAACTACATTGCAACGTTTATCATAGGGCTTGCAATTACTACCTTTGGACAATTAGTAAGAATGGTAACAATTGGGTTGGTGTATATTGTAAGGGGAGGTAAAAACAGGCGTATTTATGCCGATGGATTGGTAACAGACGGAATTTTTTCGCATAGCAGAAACCCAATGTATGTTGGAAATGTTTTGATGATTGCGGGAATGAGCATTTTATCAAATTCCATTTTTGCACTCGTAATTATGGTCCCCCTTTTTGTGTTCATTTACCAGACAATAATAATTGCAGAAGAGAATTACCTGCGTACTAAATTTGGTCACAGTTACGACGAGTACTGCAAAAAGGTAAACAGGTGGTTGCCTAATTTACAAGGCATTGTAAAAACATTTAAAGACAACGGCTTTGATGTACAAAAAGTTTTAATGAATGAATATAACACAGCCTTTCTATGGATGTTTGGGAGCATATTGCTTTTTGCGTATAACTATTATTGGAATAGATTCTCGGAAATATCGATTGAAGGTTCAACCTATTTCATTGTTGTATTAACAATATTAATTGTAGCCTATTTTGTACTACGTAGTTATAAAAAACGCAAGACAAAAAGATTGAAATTGAAAGTATAATAACTGCCTGATTTAATAGAACAATACATTGTTTAAGATAATGCTAAAAAAGAGTAACATATCTATATTATTGGTTATGCTATGGGGAACATGCTCTTCTCAAGATAGTTTCGATAGTATTCCGAAAATTAATCTGTCAACAATTGCTCAGGTTAATCAGGGTAATAGTTACATTACTTTTCCTACTGATATTGGAACCATTGAGCCTCTTTGGTTTGAAGGGAATCTGAAACCTAATTTTTACATCAGGCAAAGTAAAAATTCGCGGTTAATGGGGGTAATAACACCGCAGATTATTATTAGAATGTATCAGGAAGAATCATACCCGGTGAGAACGCCAAGTTATATTCCACAAATTACGGCATATTATTTATTGAGCTCAAAAACAAACGTTAACAGTTTAAGTTTGTTTGGGAAATTTGCGCATCATTCCAACGGTCAAGACGGTGATTTTTTTCTGGAAAACGGAGAGATTAATTTATTGACAGGAAATTTTTCAACAAATTATTATGAGTTGGGATTAATTAAAACGATTTACAATTCAAGATTTAATGCTGTTCAGTTTTTTGGTACATCGCTCGAAATTCATCCTCCAGGTTTATCGGTGGATGAACTAAATGGTATTTACAGTTTTTACAGATGGAATACAATATTTTCAATTTTTAAAATGCCACCAAATAGTAATCAGAATAAAAAGAGAAATGCAAGTATTTCATTAAAAGGGCAATCAACCTGGATGTTTGGAGATATAAATAATTGGGATAATTTTTCGTTAGACAGATTAAACCTGAGCCTTACATTTTACTATCATCCAAAGTTTTTAGAAGATATTGGATTGTTTGCACAAATATATCATGGCTCTGATTATTACAACATTTATTTTGACCACAAAATAGATGTTATTCGGTTTGGAATAATGACAGAAAAATTAAGATTTTAAAATTTAACAGATTAAAAAAGATGAAAACAAGAGTAATAATATTAATGATACTGGTGGGTTTTACAAGCCGGATTTCAATTGCGCAAGAAGTTGATGTTTCGGGGTTTGTGCGAACCTACGAAGGAGTGAATGTAGAGAGCGGAGATTTTTCAATTGTTCAGCAAACATTAAATCTGAATTTTGAAAAACGGGGCGAAAAGGTTGCGTTTAAAGCCAACCCAATGATGTATATGTATAATGCGGACAGTTTGAGTTTTATCATGCGCGAAATTTATATGGATATGTATTTTGCAAACTTCGATTTGCGACTTGGAAAACAGCAAATTGTTTGGGGAAAAGCCGATGGCGTATTTATTACCGACATTGTTTCGCCCCTTAATTTAACTGAATTTTTACTGCCCGATTTCGATGAAATAAGAACCGGAATAATTGCTGCTAAATTCGATTATTACATCGGCAACGGAACATTTGAGGTAATTTTTATTCCTCAGTTTACTCCAACTGTTCGTCCTCCGTCAAGCTCAATTTGGTATATCGAACCCGATTTTCCGGCACCACCAACTTTCGACTGGAGTAAAAGTACTATTCATCCTTCGCTCGAAAACAGCGAACTGTTTTTAAAGTATTCGGCAATGACATCGAAAATCGATTTCGATTTAATGGGCGGTTATACATGGGACGATAATCCTGCAATGCACGTGCAAAAACATTTCGGAAAAGACACCACAACCACACCACCTACACCTGTTTTAACCGGGCTGACAATTACGCCGCAGCATCACAGACTTTATGTTGCGGTGGTTCGTTTAGTACCGAAATAAAGGGAGTTATTTTTCGGGGAGAAGGAGCATATTATAATGGTAAATATTTTCAGACCGAAGATCCGATGGCGGTTGATGCACTCATTCAAAAAGATTATTTGAACTATGTTTTTGGGCTGGATTTTAGTATTGGCGGAGTAAAAATGAGTGGACAATTCATCCAGAAATATATACTCGACCACCACGATAAAATGGTAGAAGACAAAATTAATAATACGGCAACAGTGCTGGCACGTTACGACGCGTTACGCGAAACTCTGCATTTAGAACTGTTTTCGTACATTGGATTAACAAAAGGAGATGCACTTATTCGTCCGAAAATAACTTACGATTTCGAAGATAGTTTTTCTATTCTTTTGGGAAGCAATATTTTTGTTGGCGACAGAGCCGGACAGTTTGGTCAGTATCAGGACAATTCTATGGTTTACACAAAAATTAAATACAATTTTTAATGAAAAAGTTTATATTAATAGCAATTCTCATATTCACAACATCGCTGATTTTTGCTCAGCAACCCGATGATTTAATTGGCAAATACCGTCTGCCAAATCAACTTGATGTGGAAATTTATAAGACCGGAAATAAATATTCAGGAAAGATAATTGCCTTGAATAACTATGAAAACGGGCAGACAAAAGACATAAAAAATCCCGATAAAGAGAAACGGGATAACCTCTTGTTGGGCATGGAAATTATTGAAAATCTGGAGTTCGATAAAGATGAGAAACAGTGGATAAACGGAGAAATGTACGGTCCGGAAAAAGGACTTGTTCTTAATTTGAAAATAACCGAAATGCGGGAAAAGGATATAGTTGTCGTTGGTTCGAAATACATTTTTCGGAAAACACTTGAGTGGAAAAAATTGTAGAGATAAATTCAATTCTTCAAATTACCTAAAATATTAGAAATAAACCTCCAATATTTTTCGTGAAATTTTACACTTTGTTTCCCAATAATATAGTGGTAACTCATTGGTGTATCTTCGGGGGTGAATTTCTGTAAATACATATTTTCGTAAAGCGCAGCAACTTCGGGGTGAAATTGCACCGCAAAAACATGAGGATATTTATTATGAGCCAACCCTTCAACGATCTTCCCATCAGGCGACAAAGCAGTTACTTTCATCCCTTTTCCAAGTTCTTCAACCGCCTGATGATGGCTACTGTAAACGCGGGGTTCCCGATTTTTAGAGATACCCACTGCTTTTTTAAAAAACGGGTGGTCGGTAAATTGAATCGTGTGTAAATTCGCTCCCATCAATAATGAATCAGTTACAATTTTTTGCCAGTAATTTCGATGCAGATTTTTTCTACCAAGCTTAACTGTTTCTTCAGGAGTTTCAGCATCATAAATTTCTGATGGAATATCTTGTATCAGCGTTCCGCCGGTAGCAACATTCATGGTTTGCATACCGAGACAAAAACCTGTAACCATGTAACAAGGTTTGTCGTTTAAAAATGCAAGAAAATTTTCGTTACGCGAACTACCCAGAAGATGAAATAAAAAAGTGGTTTCGAAATAGTGTCGTTCAGGGTCGGTTACAATCGAAAGAGTATTCTCTTCGTTGTAAACTCCCGGAGGAATATCGGGGCCGCCAAAAAAGAAAACACCTATTGAATTATCGAAAACCTGTTTTAGCTGAACAGAAACATCGTTATTTCTGAAAAGATTATCTTCATTTAATTCTCCTTTAATTTCCTGTAAAAAGAAATTTTTCAGATTATTCTCTTCAATGTAAGTTTTGGTTTGGTCGAAATCGTATTTCTGCTCAGCATAATAGACACCCACAAATTTCATCTTTCTTCTGTTCACATCAAGCAAATGTACTTCGTTCAGGTATTGAATTGTTTTAATATTCCGAACTGTTGGATTGGTTAGAATGATATACTCTTTACGTTTGTCAAAATCAGTATTAAAAAAATCTTGCGAAAAACTGCTGTAAACAAAAATGAGGGTAACCAGTAAAATTAATGTACGTTTCATTATCTGTAATTTTTAAAATTCAAATATAACCTTTTGTAACAAAAACGAAATATTGGTTATCATCCCATCAGAGCAAACTCACACTTTAAGTTTTATATGAATATCTGTGTTATTACCAAAAATAAAATTTGAAGATATTAAATGTTAAGTATGATTTTATATTTAGTGAGGATTGATAATTAGATACCCCCTGTCTTCGTCAATTACCTAAACGGTTAATTGACTGCGACCATCCCCCTGAATCAGGGGGATAGTTGGAACTTGCAAATGCTTGCGTTTGTAAGTGGAAGCAGGGGGTATTAAAAAGTATACGTTTATCCTGATCATCTCATTAATCTTCGTACATTTGTGAAAATTCAAAATTAATAGAAATGAAATTCAATTTTAAGTCAACTTACATTATTGTAGCAGTAGTAATACTGATTGTTTTGTTACTGTTTGGTGGTCGCATGTTTTTAATTCTCGATGCCGGTGAGCGCGGAGTGATATTCAAACCTTATTCAAGTGGTTTAGATAAAGAGAATATTTATGGTGAAGGTTTCCATATAATTGCACCCTGGAATAATATGTACATTTTTGGTGTACGCGAACAACAACGCGACGAGCCAATGGATGTTTTAGATAAAAGTGGTTTATCCATAAGCATGGATATTACGGTTCGTTTTAATCCGATTTTTAAAGAGATAGGATTTTTGTACGAGCAGTTTGGGGTAAATTATATAAATGTTTTGGTTATTCCCGAAGTGCGCTCAACAGTTCGTCAGGTTGCAGGGCGTTACACTGCCGAAGAGATTTATTCAACCAAAAGGGCAGAAGTTGAAATGGCAATTATTGATGAGACCAAACTGGTTTTAAGCAAAAATTATATTCAAATGAAAGCTTTGCTTATTCGTTCTATTAATTTACCCGAGCAGATTAAAAATGCTATCGAAAGTAAATTAAAGACAGAACAGGAAGCACTGGCGTACGAATACAGACTCGACAGAGAAAAGTCTGAGGCCGAGCGTCGTAGAATTGAAGCAGACGGAATTGCTGCTTACAACCGTATTATTAATGCCAGTTTAACAAAGGCAATACTTCAGCAACGTGGAATTGAAGCTACCATAAAACTTGCTGAATCGCCAAATACAAAAGTAATTGTAATTGGTAGTGGTAAAGATGGCTTACCACTGATATTGGGAAATAATTAGTATTTCGAATAAAATATTTAAACAGGCTGGTTTTATACCGGCCTGTTTTGGTTAAAGTAAACAGATGAAAAAAATAATAAATCCTTTTATCAAAATAGGAACGAAACATAATTACAACTGTTTTGGCTGCTCACCTTTTAATGAGATTGGATTGCAACTCGATTTCTGGGAAGATGGCGATTATCTGATTGCAAAGTGGCAGCCACGAAAATCATTGGAAGGTTGGAATGGTATCCTACATGGAGGAATTCAAGCCACTTTACTCGACGAGCTGGGAGGATGGATCATTATGATTAAAATGAAAACAGCAGGAGTTACAGCCGAAATGAATGTGGAATATTTAAAACCGCTAACTCTTTCGAAAGGTGAAATAACGATTAAAGGCAGACTAATTTCAGTTGAAAAAAGATTAGCAAAAATAGAGTGCTCGTTGTACGATAAAGATGGAGTAGAGTATGCAAAAGGTAAATTAAGTTATTTCCATTTCCCCGAGAATGTTGCACGAAATAGATATCACTACCCAGGAGTTGAAGCATTTTATGAAGAATAATAAATCAACAACCGATATGTTGATAATTTTTGCTTTATATAAAGTACAGAACTTGCATTTTTTTTAGAATGTTATTTACTTCGGGTTTATTTTAATATTTCGACTGATAAAATATAACTGGTATGAAAAATAGTATTGTCAAATTATCCGTTGTTTTGTTTACAATGCTTTTTATTTGTGTAAATGTTGCAGCCCAAACGGATACTGATAGTGATGTGAAGCAATTGTTTACTGAGGCACAGCAACAGTATTCCGATTCTAATTACGTTAAAACCATTGAACTTTGTAATCAGATTTTGGAAATTAACGATAGTTTGGTGGGAGTAGAAATGTTACTCTCTTATGTTTATGATGATTTAAAAAAGCCGGAGCTCGAACTTTATCACCTGAATAAAGCCGTAAAATTAAATAGTCATCCGTATATAAAGTGGCGGCTGGGAGAACTCTATTATAAGTTGGGAAACTATTCGGAAGCACTTATTTTTTACGATAATTACAGCAATTATAAATATATATCGGAAAAGAAAAGATTGACACTTGCATGCAAAAGGGCAAGCTGTATTTTTAATATTCAATCGTTAAAAGATTATTCTGCTGACAAAGATGTAACTAACACGAAAGACGTTTACTGGCCAAAACCGTCAACCGATGGAAAGAGATTGGTTTTTATTCAGCAAAATGGAAATGACGATGAGAATCAGGATAGTTTTGTTTCGAATACCGACTCTTTAGATGCTGAAATTTATAATCAATTAAATAAACCTGATTTTAGTGAAGATGGAAATATTAAAGTTCCGGTCAATAAGGAAATAGTTTTTTTTACAGGACATAACCGGGAAGATGGATTTGGCGACGATGATATCTATTTTTCTCGTTTTGTTGATGGAAAGTGGACAACACCAGTCAATGCAGGAAGTAGTTTAAATTCTGAGAAATCAGATTCTCAGCCATTTTTTAGTGATGATGAAAAATATCTCTATTTTTCAAGTAATCGCAGTGGGGGAGAAGGCGAACGCGATATATGGCGAGCTAAATTAATTGGGTTCGCCGATGATGGTTCTCCCAAATGGAAGTCTCCAGAAAATATATCATCTATTAATGGTTTGGGAAACGAAATATCTCCATTTTACTATTCTAAAACCCGCCAGTTATATTTTGCTTCCGACTCGTATTTAGGAATGGGCGGTTACGATTTGTACGAAGCCACTGTAGCTGAATCGGGTTCTGTTGGAGAATTTATTAATCTTGGATATCCAATAAATACAAAAACCGATGAGCTGGGACTGGTAGTTAATATTATAAGCGACACCGCTTTTTTTACTTCGGCACGTACAAAAGGGGAGGGGCTCGAAATTTTTGCGTTTAACTTAACAAGAGGTTTACATACACAGCCTAATTTTTATGTTCATTTTAAAGCGATTAACCGAAACTCAAAATTACCTGTTCAAACAAATATCGAAATTGTTGAGCTAAATAATACTACCGCTGCAAAAGAGTTGGAAAGTGTAAATGAAAACGGAGAATTGTTGCTTTGTTTAAAAGCAAACCGTAACTACACGTTTAATATCTCGGAGCAGGGTTTTATGTTTTACTCGCAAACAGTTGCACTCGGCAAATCAAACTCAATATCTATTCCTTTAGAGTTTAATATAGAACTTGAACCGATAGAAATAGGTACTGAAGTTAATCTGTACAATATCTTTTACGAAACAAATTCTTATGCAATTTTACCCGGGTCGAAATCTGAATTGAATAGATTGATTCTGTTTTTGAATAACAATAAAGGTGTGAAACTCGAAATTCAGGGACACACTGATAGTTCGGGTAATCCTGAGAACAACATGCAACTTTCGAAGTTGAGGGCAAAATCGGTTGTCGATTATTTAGTTGAAAAGGGAATAAATAGTTCGGTGTTAAAATATATCGGTTATGGCGATACAATGCCAATTGCAAGTAACGAAACCGAAGAGGGACGACGGCTTAACAGGAGAACTACCATTAAAATTACTGAAAAGTAAAAATTGAAAAGCAATTTGATTTTAAGGTATACTATAACTTCAGTTTTTTTACAAACTCATCTTTATAACTTAAACTAACGGGTAATTTGTACTTCCCTATTTTTACCGTATTTCCCTCGGTGTATTCGTATCCCCACTACCAACCCCGTCTTGCTGATTGATTGACTTGGGCGTAACTTTGCCCCCATGCGAAAAAATCAAAAATACAGCAAAGAAGAGATGTACCTTGCCATTGAGCAGTGGCAGGAAAGTGGGTTAAGCCAGATT
>JAJRSD010000023.1 GCA_024278975.1 Bacteroidota bacterium | reverse complement strand
TAATATGACTGGAATTGACGAAGTTATTTTGTGCGATAACAAGGCAAAAAACGCAGGCATAGCATAGATACGGTGAGGCTTTTTAACGAAGTTAGCGTGCAAAAGAACAAGTCAAAACGGTTAGGTTATTTCTTCATAATCTCATATTGTACTCGCCACACTCCGGTGTTTATAGGCAATCCGTGTGCTTCCTCCGGTCGCAGCCGTTTGCCAACAAACACTCGGGTGCGTCTTCGTCCAGCTGCCACTTCACCCCCTGCCAGTCGGCCTCACCGGATATTTCTGCCTTATCAACAAAAGTTTCAGCCCCGTAATATAAAATCTGTAAATTTTAATACAGACTTTTATATGAGAATTAATCTATATATCAAGTTTGATGAATTATCTTTTTAGGATAAAATGAATATATATTATTATACAAATACGACAATATTTCATATCTTTGTAAATGTGATTTATATACTCGATAAAATAAATGGAGAATTAGTAAAATGCGAAATTGTGCCAATCGATAAAAAAACAATTCCTCTTAAAAAAGATGGTTGGAATTTTAATTGGCGACAAATATCAAATTCAAAAAAAGGACAAGTATATATTCTTCGAACACTAAATTCTCTTGGTAAAATAGAAGGTGCTTTACATCTTCGTTTTGAATATGGAATGCTAATAATGGATGCTCTGGAATTAGCACCTCATAATATTGGACAGAAAAATAAACGGTATGATTATGTAGCAGGATGTTTGATAGCTTTTGCCTGCAAAGAGAGTTTTAATATTGAAGGTAGTTATAAAGGATTTCTAACATTTGTATCTAAAACTAATTTGATTGAGTGGTACACGAAGAAATATGGAGCAGAATTAGCACTTGGACAACGGATGTTTATCGATTGGGAGAATGGAGAAAAATTGATTGAAAAATATTTACAAAGAACAAAAAAAGATTAGTCATGGAAAGGCAAAAACAAGAATTAGAAAAAGGGATGTTAACAAATCGGATGGATTTCGGGACACAAGGATTTGATGATTTTCAGACTATTTTATTAAAAAAGTCACGGCAGCGCACAGATAATCAGAAAAGAAAAATTGATTTGCTGGCTATTAAATATCAGATGGAAGATTATATTGCATCAGATAAAAGAGATATAAAACTGGCAGGAGAATTTCTAAGAACTATCCTGAAATCACTACATATTCAACAGAATAAGTTTGCCGAATATATTGGGCTAAAGCCATCTAATTTGAGTAAATTAATGAATGGAGAGCGTAATATAAATTATGATATGGCATTGATATTTGGTCGTATATTTAATCATAATCCAATGTTATGGATTGATATTCAGGCAAAAAACGAACTTCACAAACTAATTAATACTGAGCAAAATAGATATTCAAATTATTCATTAAATGATTTAATAAACGGACATAAAAACGCAGTCTAAAAAAGCTAATTCAAAAAATAAAACTTGCCAAAAAGTAAATTATTATTTACCTTTGCAAGGTATTTCGATAAATAGTTAATCCATGAAATGTTCAGAATTATTTCGTCTCTTAAAAAAAGATGGTTGGTATCCAATTTCACAAAAAGGGTCGCATGTAAAAATGAAACATGACAAAAAAAACGGAATAATAATTTTTCCTAATCATGGAAGTCAGGAAGTTGGAAAAGGACTTGAGAAAAAAATTATGAAAGATGCAGGGATGAACCTTTAAAAAACTGATACAATGAAGATATATAAGAAAAAAATTAAAATAATTGTCGAAAAAACAGGAACAGGATTTTCAGCATACTCCGAAGAATATCCAATATTTACAACTGGAAGAACCATTCCCGAATTGTTAAATAATGCTCTTGAAGCAGTTCAATTAAATTTTGAGGAAAATTACGAAATCACTCATGATAATTTAAAATTTGAAATAGATTTTGCACAATTCTTTCAGTACTATAAAGTTCTGAATTCGAAATTTCTTGCTGAAAAAATAGGAATGAACCCAACTCTATTATCTCAATATGTGAAAGGGCATAAAAAACCATCTGAAAATCAGACAGAAAAAATATTGAACGGAATTCATCAAATTGGACAGGAATTATCCGAAATGAATTTGATTTACAGAAGATAGGAAACATCTTCAATCAATTTTATTTCTGCCTTTTATCACTTTTTAAATCAATAACTTTATATTATTTTGTACTGAATTCAAAAAAAACAAACATCAAATAAAATGTACGGTCAAATAAAAAACGATTTACAGAAAACTCTCCAAGAGCTAAAAGAACAGGGTTTATATAAAAGCGAGCGGATAATTACATCGTCACAAAGTTCCGAAATTTCTGTTTCAACCGGAGAGACGGTTTTAAATTTTTGCGCCAACAATTATCTTGGTCTGGCAAATAATAAGGAGGTAATTAAAGCTGCACAAGATATTATGAACGACTGGGGTTTCGGACTTTCATCGGTGCGTTTTATTTGTGGCACTCAACAAATTCATAAAGAGCTCGAGCAAAAAACGTCGGAATTTCTTGGCACCGAAGATACTATTTTATATGTTGCTGCCTTCGATGCAAACGGTGGAGTTTTCGAGCCACTGCTCGGTCCCGATTCAGCAATTATTTCCGATGAGTTAAACCACGCTTCAATTATCGACGGAGTTCGTTTGTGCAAGGCGCAACGGTTTCGCGATAAACACTCAAACATGACTGAGTTGGAACAGAGTTTAAAAGGTGCAGCCGATGCGAAATATAAAATTATTGTTACCGATGGAGTTTTCTCTATGGATGGCGACATTGCCAACTTGCCGGGAATTGTTGAACTCGCAAAAAAATACGATGCAATGGTAATGGTTGACGATTCGCATGCAACCGGTTATATCGGACCAACCGGCAGAGGAACTGCCGAACATTACGGTCTGCTCGGCGAAATTGATATTATT
>JAJRSD010000022.1 GCA_024278975.1 Bacteroidota bacterium | reverse complement strand
TATGATTTGGTATCAATTCTAATATCTGTGCCAGTAATGGTTTTTCTGATTTTTTAGTATTTTTATGCTGTGGAAGAAAGCCCATAATTTTAATTTAAAAGTTTGCACTTCAAAAGTTGGAATTTTTTGGCTTTTTTCCTATTTTATTCTTTCGGACAGTTATGACTCAATACAAATAGAAACCCGAAAAATCGGGTTTGATTTTTAAAAAATTAAATGCTAAATAAAACTACATCAATATTAATACAAACGGTAATCTGGTTCGCTCTATTACTGTTCCTGTTTTTTACGGGATTGGAATTTAATTCGTTACCTGCATCATTAATTAAAGCAAGTTTAAATGTTTTTTTGTTAATACTTTTGGCATATGTTAACAGTAAAATTTTAGTCCCTAAACTTTTCACTTCAAGACGAATATTATTCTATTTTTTGTCAGTAATTGGGCTTATCGTTTTATATGTTTTTATTTCGAAAGAGATAATTTTCTCCAATTCCTCAAATGTTCGAATTACCATAGAACAACTTCGAAGTGGTAAAAATAAAGTAACCAATGCCTGGTTATTATTAAAATTAATATCTATTATTTTATCTGTTGCGGTATTATTTGTTAGCACAATTACTTCGTTAATAAAAGAGATGTATTTACAGGACAAACAAAAAACGGAGATTGAGATTGAAAATAAAACCGCTGAACTGAAATTGATTAGCACTCAATTTAGCCCGCATTTCTTTCTGAATTCATTAAATAACCTGTATTCAATTTCAAAGCTAAAACCTAATAAAACAAGTGTTTATATTGAAAAACTAACATCTTTGATGCAGTACATAACTTATGAGCAGATGAACGAAAAAGTTGTGCTTGAAAAAGAGATTGATTTTATTAAAAACTACATCTATTTTCAGCAAGAAAAAGGCGATGATTTATTTAATGTTACAACAGATTTTAAAGATGCCGGGCAAAACTTACTAATTGAACCCCGGTTATTTATTCCTTTTGTTGAAAATGCTTTTAAATTTGCTTATCAGCCAAGTAAAAAAATGGACGTAAACATTAGCGTAAAAACCCAAAATGATACTTTGCATTTTACTGTAATAAATGATATCTCTACGTATCGCCGAAGAAGTAATGAAGATGGATATTTTGGCGTGGGTATTAATTCTGTAAAAAAGTTACTCGATAATTTGTATCCCGAACGACACGAATTAAACATTACAAATACAAAGAAAATATATAGAGTAGAACTAATTTTAAAACTAAGAAATGACTAAAAGGGTTATTAATTGTATTGTTGTTGACGACGAGCAACACGCTCGCGATTTGCTGAATTTATACATAAGTAATGATAGTCGTTTGAAATGTATAAATACATTTTCAACAGTTTCGGAATTAGAACAATCTGAAATAATTGAGCAAGCCGATTTATTATTTATTGATGTTGAAATGCCGGGGAAAACAGGGTTGGAATATTTGCAGGAGATTAAAAACCCTATAAAAGCAGTATTAACAACCGCTTACAAAGATTATGCAATTGATGGGTTCAACCTAAATATTGTCGATTTTTTGCTTAAACCAATTTTCGAAGAAAGGTTTAAATTGTGCATCGATAAAATTTACAGTGCCATTGAAATTGAGCGAAAAGCAAAGAAATACGACACAGCACAAAGTTTTGATAACGAATACATTCTATTAAAATCGGGATATGACAAGTTGAAAATATGGCTTAAAGATATTATCTATATTTCCGCCGAAGACGAGTATGTGAGAATTCATACCGGAAAAAAGAATACCTGATTTACATTCGTTTAAAAGAAATTGACACAATGTTGCCAAACCCAAATTTTACCCGGACACATCGGTCGTTTATTGTATCGAACAACTATGTCAACCAAATCAAAAAAGGGAGTTTAATTTTAAAAAACTCAAAAGAAATTCCCTTTAGCAGGTCGAATAAGACTAAAATTGAAACACTTTTTGGTTAACATCTTTCCATTCGCTGAAAATATCCTTCTGTTTACTGAAAACAAAGCATCAAAACAAACTGTAACGAAACACACCTTATTTTTGCGCCCCTAAATAAATACGGATTTAAATATGAGAGCAAAGTTTAAAAGAAAATATACGGGACGTATTCTCCTGATTTTTATTATTCTTTCACAAACATTTTTTCTGTCGGCTCAGAAACACACCATTAGCGGTAAAATTACCGATGCAACCTCGGGGGAAGATTTGATAGGTGTAACTGTTTTTATTGCGGGTACAACAACAGGAACAACCACAAATACATACGGTTTCTATTCAATAACCTTGCAGGAAGGAAATCATAAACTAAGTTTTTCCTTTATCGGCTACAAAACAATAAGTCGCGATATGTCATTAAATTCTGATACGACTTATAATATCCAACTGAGTCCACACGAAACAATGTTAGACGAAGTTGTTGTTTCATCGGAAACGAAAGATAAGAATATCAGGTCTGCCAAAATGGGAGTTGAAAAAATGGATATGAAGCAGATTGAGATGATACCGGTACTTTTTGGCGAAAAAGATATTTTAAAAACCATACAGTTATTACCCGGAATAAGTGCAAGTTCTGAAGGAAGCAGTGGGTTTAATGTTAGAGGAGGTTCGTCTGACCAAAACCTTATTCTACTCGATGAAGCACCTGTTTACGGAGCCTCGCATCTTATGGGATTCTTCTCAGTATTTAATTCTGATGCCCTAAAAGATGTTACTATTTACAAAGGCGGCATACCTGCAAATTATGGAGGAAGGGCATCATCGGCTTTAGACATAACAATGAAAGATGGTAATAATAAGAAGTTTGCAGTCTCTGGTGGACTGGGACTTATTTCTTCACGACTCACAATTGAAGGTCCAATTATTAAAGATAAAATGTCGTTTATTGTTTCCGGCAGGAGGAGTTATGCCGATTTAATTGCCAAACAATCAAGTGTTTTAAATGACGATATGAATCTATATTTTTACGATTTAAATGCCAAACTAAATTATAAGCTGAATGAAAACAACCGCATATTTCTTTCAGGATATTTTGGAGAAGATGTTTTTGGATTTGGTAGTGGCATGGGAATGAACTGGGGAAATACAACCGGAACGATGAGGTGGAATCATCTATTTAGCAACAAGCTTTTTTCAAATACAAGCCTTATTTACAGCAATTTTGATTATGCTTTTAGAGTTGGTGATGATGTTGATATGAGCTCAGGAATTGTAGATTATGGTTTTAAACAAGATTTTAGCTGGTATTTAAATCCTGACAATACCATTAAATATGGGTTGAATATCACCCGGCATTCCTTTAACCCCGGAGTTCTAACTATCGACAATGAAGATAGTCAGGATGTTGTACTTGATGAGAAACAGGCATTTGAAAGTGCCGTTTATGTATCGAACAGCCAAAAAATAGGCAACAAATTTTCGGCAGAATACGGTCTTCGGCTTTCAATGTTTAATCAAATAGGAGAAGGTTGGGCAAATACTTATAATGATAATAACGAAATAATAGACTCTGTTTTTTACGAAAAAGGAGAATTAATGCAAAGCTATTTTGAGTTTGAACCCCGCCTTTCTTTCAGCTATCTTCTTAATAAAAGCAGCTCGGTAAAAGCCTCGTACAATCGTATGGCACAATATTTACACCTTTTGTCAAACAGCACATCTGGCCAACCTACCGATACGTGGATGCCCAGTACAAACAATCTGGAACCGCAAACTGTAACCCAGTATTCAATCGGTTTTTTTAAGAATTTTGATGATAATAAATATGAATTTTCTGTTGAAAGCTATTACAAGCAAATGGACAATGTTGTTGATTATGAAGACGGAACAGATATAATGTTAAACGAAAACATTGAGGCAAGCATACTTTCGGGTATTGGCAGAAGTTATGGAGTAGAGTTTTATCTGAAAAAGAAATATGGAAGATTTACCGGATGGATTAGTTACACACTTGCAAAAACTGAAAATAAGATTGACGGAATAAACCACGATAATTGGTATCTCGCAAAATATGATAAAACCCACGACCTCTCAATCGTAGGAACATATAAATTGAAAAAAAGATTATCGCTTTCGGCATCGTGGATTTACTCCACCGGTAATGCGGTAACTTTTCCGAGTGGAAAATATGAATACGATGGTTCTCAGATACCATACTATACCGAACGAAATGGATATAGAATGCCCAATTACAACAGGTTAGATTTGAATCTTCACCTCGTGGGGAAAACTAAAAAAAGATTCCAATCAAGTTGGGACTTCTCTCTTTACAATGCATACAACAAGCACAATGCATACACAATTACTTTTCAGGAAAGCGAAACCAACCCAGGGGCTACCGAAGCTGTTAAACTGAGCCTTTTTGGTGTTGTACCTTCAATCTCATGGAATTTTGAATTTTAAAAAAAGGAAAAGAAATGAAAAATTTAAAAGGAAATATTTATCTGATATTAGCTATAGTTTTTATAACAAGTACTCTTATTCTATCATCTTGCGAAGAAGTTATTGAAGTTGATTTAAATAGTTCCAATCCTGTTTTAGTGGCCGAAGGGCAGATTGTAAAAGACTCTGCAGTTTGGATAAAGATTAGCTACACCAGCGACTATTTCAACAACGAGGAAGTAACATTTGAAGATAATGCATCGGTTATTTTAACAGATAGTGATAACAATTCGGAAACACTCACTTACAATGGTGATGGGTTTTATAAAGGGCATGTTTTACTTGGGGATGTGTATGAAAATTACACCATTAATATTAGCACTGATGAATGGGAATATGACGGCGAATCAACACTAATGCCACCAAGCGAAATATATGAAATAGTAGTGTCGGAATCAGAATTGCAAAGACCAGAACTCGACGAGATAGCATACTCGCTTGAAATCAAATTTAAAGATGTTTCTGCAACCGACGATTATTACATGATGAAGTTTTTTGTAAATGGCAGGTTTGACAGTTACGCTTTGGTTGATGATAAAATATTTTTATTTGGAGACACGGTTATTTATCCGGCAATGCGAAAAGAGTTTTTTATAGATGATGAAGTTATTGTAAGGTTACACACGGTAGATAACGATGCTTATAATTATTATTACCAACTAAATGAGACAGTTAGTGACGGGAAGGGCCCTGGTGGTTCTTCTACTCCATATAATCCGGCTTCAAATTTTGGAGAAGGTGTTTTGGGATATTTTGTAGCTTGGTCTTTTGTTTCGGATACGGTTGTTATTATTCAATAAATAATTAGACAGAAATGGAAAAATACATTCTAATATCTACTTTTTTTTGATTACTACTTCAAATGTTATGTTTGCAAAAAAAACAGAATAGAAATGAGAAAGCCAGTATAAGTTAGGACATGCAGCAATTGGAAATTTAGAGATGCTAAATAAATTTCAGAAAAACAAATTCAACCCTCAATGAGACTAAAATAAATGCAAAACTCATAGAATGGCAATTGTTTCGAATGGCTGGGTTGTGTACAAAGGATTTGGCAATTTACTTTAACGGTGCAATCGGGATTAATAAACTCAATTTTACCCAGAGGAAAATCGCACAACGAGGAGAAAAAAGTGAAGATGTCGGACATAAAAAGCAAATCCAAAAGAGTAAAGTAATGAAGTTGTTTAAAGTCAAATTGTCACGAAGTGATTCCAATGGAAAAAATCTGTAAGCAACATATTGCTTTATATGGACTTCAGCTATTTTTTCTGCAACGTAGGGAGTAGATCGAGTATGTATGAGATTAAATCTTTGTTTGAAACTCTTTTCTACAATTCTTTATAATTAATCCGGACATCCATTAATTCTCTCGCACCATTAAAGGATTGTGAAATAATATTTATATTTTATTCGAAATAAAAATGCAATAAACTGATTATTAATTTATTGCATTTAATATGTGTGCCCAGAACAAGACTCGAACTTGCACGGGGATAATTCCCCACAAGGCCCTCAACCTTGCGTGTCTACCAATTCCACCACCTGGGCATATTCTTATTTCAAAAAAACGTGAGTGCAAAACTATAAAAATTCTTTACACTGAAAATATCTTTCTGCAAAAAGTTTAGCGTTCGTACTCCTCCTCTACTTTTGCCTCTATTATTTTACCGTCTTTTACCGTGAAATAGAAAAGCTCTGTTTTTTCTACCATTGGCGAAACCATTGGATCTAAAGTAAGTTTCCCCTGAGCAATTTCTGTACTTTTCAGTTGTGTTACTTTTTCAAAAATATATACTTTTTCATCGCCATTGTCTAAAATAGTTTTTGGGTGTCCAAAACTTTCTGTTAAAACCGATGAAGATTTTCCTACATAAGACTTTTGAAGTTTCTTTTGGGTTCCGCAGGAAAAGAAAATAAAAATTACCAATATTAATAATACTCGTTGCATCTCACTAAAAATTTTGCCGAAAGTAAGCAGAAAATATGACATGCTATTTAAATTAAATCTATTTAACTTTTTTGTTACTGTTGAAAACTAAAACGCTTTTACTAATAACTTGTAATTTCTACAAATTATTATTTTCTACCTTTGCAACTCGTAAAAATACATGTTTGACAATAAAAAATTTGCTGCAAAATGATTCAATTTTTCAGAACTCAAAACAAAAATATTATTGCGGTTAATTCTGCAAAATCGCTGGCTCAAAACGATATCGACAAGTTAAACTGGTTATTCTCCGAATCGGAATTTATTTCGGAGGATTCGTTAAAAGGTTGGTTCGTGGGACCACGCAGAGAAATGCTTACTCCCTGGAGTACAAATGCGGTTGAAATTACCCAAAATATGGGTATCGAAGGTATTATTCGTATCGAAGAGTTTTTTCAGGTTGAAAACGAAAAAGCAGGGTTCGACCCGATGTTGCAGTCGATGTACCACAACTTATCGCAACACATTTTTACAATTGATAAACAGCCCGACCCAATTCTGAATATTGAAGATATTGCAGCCTACAACGAGCAGGAGGGACTGGCTTTAAGCGACGATGAGATTAACTACCTGAATAATGTTTCGAAAGAGATGGAACGTCCGCTTACTGATGGCGAGGTGTATGGTTTTGCACAAGTTAACTCTGAACACTGTCGGCATAAAATATTTAACGGAAACTTTATTATTGATGGAAAAGAGATGGAATCGTCACTCTTTCAGATGATTAAAAGAACATCGAAAGAGAACCACAATAAAATTATTTCGGCTTATAAAGATAATTGCTCGTTTGTACAAGGTCCGGTGGTTGAACAGTTCGCACCAAAGACTCAAGACAAACCCGATTTTTTTGAAATACGAGATATCGAAACAGTTCTTTCATTGAAAGCCGAAACACATAATTTCCCAACTACGGTTGAACCTTTTAACGGTGCGGCAACCGGAACCGGCGGCGAAATTCGTGACAGAATTGCCGGCGGAAAAGGAAGTTTGCCAATTGCAGGAACTGCGGTTTATATGACTTCGTATCCGCGAACCGAAGCACAGCGCCCGTGGGAACAAGCCACCGAAGAGCGCGACTGGCTGTACCAAACTCCCGAAGAGATTCTTATAAAAGCATCCAACGGTGCCAGCGACTTTGGAAACAAATTCGGGCAACCGATAATTACCGGTTCGGTTTTAACTTTCGAACATTTCGAGAATTTTAAAAAATATGGCTACGACAAAGTTATTATGCTTGCAGGTGGAATTGGCTTTGCAAATAAACGCGACAGTTTAAAAGACGACCCCGAAAAAGGCGACCGTGTTATTTTGCTTGGCGGCGACAATTACCGAATTGGAATGGGCGGTGGCGCAGTATCGTCGGTTGCAACGGGCGAATTTAAAAACGATATTGAACTAAATGCAGTGCAGCGTGCCAACCCCGAAATGCAAAAGCGTGTTTACAACGCAATTCGTGCGCTGAGCGAAGCGGGAGAAAATCCAGTTATTTCTATTCACGACCATGGTGCAGGCGGCCATCTGAATTGTTTATCAGAGTTGGTAGAAACTACCGGCGGGAAAATAGATACCTCCAAACTTCCGGTTGGCGACCCTACTCTTTCGCAAAAAGAGATTATCGGAAACGAGTCGCAAGAGCGAATGGGATTGGTTATAAAAGCCGAAAATGTAGAACTGCTAAATAATATTGCTGAACGCGAACGAGCTCCAATTTACAACATTGGCGAAGCAACCGGCGACATGCAATTTACCTTCGAGAACTCAAAAACAGGCGAAAAATCAATCGACTGGCAACTGGGTTATATGTTCGGGAATCCTCCAAAAACTGTTCTTGAAGACACTACAATTATTCCCGATTTTGCTGAATTAGAATATAATAATGATGAGATAAATAGTTTAGTTGAAAATGTAATTCAGCTTGAATCGGTTGCATGTAAAGATTGGTTAACCAATAAGGTTGACCGCTCGGTAACCGGCCGAATTGCCAAACAACAGGGAGCCGGCAAACTGCATCTTCCACTAAATAATGTTGGGGTAATTACACTCGATTATATCGGAAAAGCGGGAGTTGCAACCTCAATAGGTCACGCATCGGTGGCAGGTTTGGTTGATGCACCGAAAGGTTCAATTCTCTCGATTGCCGAGTCGCTGACAAATATTATCTGGGCTCCGCTGACCGACCATCTGAAAAGTATTTCGCTGAGTGCAAACTGGATGTGGCCGGCAAAAAACCCGGGAGAAAATGCACGAATTTACAAAGCTGTAAAAGCTTCGAGCGACTTTGCCTGCGACCTTGGAATAAATATCCCCACCGGAAAAGATTCCATGTCGATGACACAGAAATATAAAGACGATGTGGTTTATGCTCCGGGAACGGTTATAATTTCGGCATCGGGCGAAGTTTCCGATTGCAGAAAAGTTGTTGAACCGGTTTTGGTAAACGACGAAAACAGCGAAATTCTATTTGTCGATTTCTCTTTTGTTAAAAGAGCTTTGGGTGGCAGCGCATTTGCCCAATCGATTAATAAACTGGGAAAAACAACTCCTACCGTTGCAAGCAGTCGGAAATTTAAAACTGCATTTAATACTATTCAGAAATTAATTGAACAGGATTTAATTTTGGCCGGGCACGATATTTCGTCGGGTGGGTTAATTACAACTCTACTCGAAATGACTTTCAGCAGTAATAAAGGCGGAATGGAAGTTGACCTCTCGGGAATTGGCGAGGCAGATTTGGCAAAAGTTCTATTTAGCGAAAATCCCGGAATAGTAATCCAGCCGGCAAATGCAGATGAAGTTAAAAAGCAGTTAAACAATAGTGGAGTTGAATTTATTTCAATCGGAAGTCCGGTTTCGTACAGAAAATTAAGGGTTACTAATTTTGAAACTGAAGTTGATTTTGATATCGACACACTCCGCGATTTGTGGTTTAAAACTTCGTATTTGTTAGATAGAAAGCAGACGAAAAAAGAGCTTGCACTCGAACGTTTTAAAAACTATAAAAAACACGAACTTCAATACAATTTCAGAGATTTTACAGGAAAAGCTGCTGATTACGGAATTGATATAAACCGCAGAAAACCGACCAGAGTTAAAGCGGCAATTATCCGCGAGAAAGGTGTAAACGGCGACCGCGAAATGGCGTACGCAATGTACCTCGCCGGAATGGATGTTAAAGATGTTCACATGACCGATTTAATTGCCGGACGCGAAACACTCGAAGATATCAACATGATTGTTTTTGTTGGAGGATTTTCGAATTCCGATGTTCTCGGCTCGGCAAAAGGCTGGGCGGGTGCATTCAAATACAACGAAAAAGCAAAAAATGCTCTCGATAAGTTTTATGCCCGCAACGACACTTTGAGTCTCGGTGTGTGCAACGGCTGTCAGTTAATGGTTGAGCTGGATTTGGTTTATCCTGAACACAGTATTCAACCAAAAATGCTACATAACGAATCGGGTAAATTCGAGTCAGCATTTTTAAATGTTGATATCGAGGAAAACAGTTCGGTGATGTTGGGAAATATGGCAGGAATGAAATTGGGAATTTGGGTTGCCCACGGCGAGGGTAAATTCTACCTGCCTTTTAACGAAGAGCAGTACAATATTCCGTTAAAATATAGTCACGATGAATATCCTGCAAATCCGAATGGTTCGCACTATTCAGCAGCATCGCTATGTTCTGTTAACGGACGACATCTTGCAATGATGCCTCACTTAGAGCGTGCCTTTAAACCATGGCAGTGGGCGCAATATCCCACCGAAAAGAAAATGGATGAAATTGCTCCGTGGATTCAGGCATTTGTAAATGCAAGAGACTGGATTGCGGGGAAGAGAAAATAAATAGACATTTTATTCCAACAGAATAGTAATATTTACATAGATAATCGATAATTATTCGATTATCTATGTAAATATTACTACTTTTAGCAGTATTTAAAAATCATAAAAAATAATATGCTTGAGCAATTTGGAATTATACCTGTAAATTACGCTACATTAGTTTCGGCTCTTGCTGGTTATAAGTATCCTAAAGATAAGATTTCGAGTTTGGAAAAGGCAGGTGACTTAATTCGTCTCAAAAAAGGGATGTTTGTGGTTTCACCTAAAGTACATAATCAGCCCGTTTCTAAAGAGTTAATTTCAAATCATCTTTACGGTCCATCCTATATTTCGTTCGAGAGTGCACTCTCTATATATAATATTATTCCTGAACGAGTACACACAATGCGTTCAATGACTTTTAAAAGAGGCAGAAAGTTTTCCACGCCACTTGGGAATTTTGAATATACAAGTTCTGAAATAAAGTATTATAACATTGGAATACACCAGAAAATTATTGATAATAAATATGCTTACCTAATCGCCTCTCGCGAAAAAGCCTTGTGCGATATAATTGTTGCAACTTCACGTTTGAGAATTCAATCGGTGAAAGCAATGCAGGAATATCTTGAAGAGGATTTGAGAATTGATTTTTCCGCTTTGGAAAAGTGCAACATCGGTATTTTTAAACAATGTATTGAATTCGGGAAAAAGAAAACGGAATTAACACAATTGTATAAATTATTGAGACAATGAATGTATTCGAACAAATGCTGTCTCGTTACACAATAAAAACCAACGATGACAATATTAATGCCCGGCATGAGGTAATGCAGCAGATTACTCTTGCAGGTTTATACCGAGGTGGATTTTTTAACAAAGCAGCTTTTTATGGAGGTACGTGCCTTCGGATTTTTCATGGATTGAAACGTTTTTCTGAGGATATGGATTTTTCACTTCTGAAGAAAGACGAAAGTTTTAACCTTGAAAATTATTTCGAACCTGTTATTAATGAATTTAAGGCACTTGGAAGAGATGTGGTAATAAGCAAAAAACTTAAAAATAAGCAAACAAATATTAAATCTGCCTTTTTAAAGGATGACACTGCCGTTTACAATCTTCACTTTAGGACTGAGCGCAGAATCAAAATTAAAATTGAAGTTGATACAAATCCTCCTTTAGGATTTACGACTGAACAAAAGTTATTGTTATTGCCATTTTCATTTATGAGCCATTGCTATACTTTGCCAGATCTTTATGCAGGGAAAATGCATGCTTTACTTTTTCGAAACTGGAAGAACAGGGTAAAAGGTCGCGATTGGTACGATTTTGAGTGGTATGTAAAAAACAATATTCCCTTAAATTTTTATCATTTATACAGAAGGATTAGTCAATCTGAGTCAATCGACTACGAGTTTACACGTGAGAATTTTGTTGAACTCCTCAAAAATAAAATTTTAACAACGAGTATAAAAATGGTAAAATCAGATATTGCTCCATTTATTAAAAACCATGAAGAGATGGAAATTTGGTCGACTGAATATTTTATGCAACTTGTTGATATGATTCACTACAAATAATGAATGGCAGCGAGCCCAATATCACACACAAAAAAAAATGAACGAAATTGCGCCGTGAATTCAGGCTTTTGTAAATGCACGAGACTGGATTGCGGGGAAGAGAAAATAACTCATTAAGGATTAGATAAAAATTCTAAATTTGTTATTTTAAAATATTAATGAAATGATTTCAACAATTTCTGCAAAAAGGAAACAAGATAAATTCACTCAATTTAGTTTATTCGTTATCAGGTTGTTTATGATAACAATTATTACTTTAACCCTACAATTTAGTCTTTCCTCGTGCAGAAATTCAATTTTCCCGAATAGTATAAAGAGCGAGAATTTAATTTTGGTTTGTGGTGGAAGTAAAGTACTACTGGTTAATTACACAAACTATAATGATAGTATTCCTCAAATTATTTGGAGTTGGGATGCTCATATTGCCAATGACCTGCCTTCTCCTTTTAAAACGAAAAAATTTAATTCTATCGACGACTGCAAGGCTGTTAATAATGGCAATCAAATTATGGTTTCAGCCTCATCAGGAGCAGTGGCTATTATAAATATAAAAGACAAAAAAGTAATTTTTTATACCGATGTACCAAATGCCCATTCGATAGAAATATTACCTAATAATAAAATTGTAGCTGCGGCATCAACTGCTAGAAAAGGGAACAGGTTGATGATATTTGACATAAGTAACCCCGAAAAATTATTATTCTCAGATAGTTTATACTCTGCTCACGGAATTGTTTGGGATGCACACAGAAATTCACTTTTTGCACTTGGATATGATGTTTTACGAGAATATAAAATAGAGAATGAAATAAGCCTTGTTTTGCATGATGAATGGAAAATCCCTGGAATTGGCGGACACGACTTGCAAATGGCCTCAGATAGAAAAAAACTTTTTATTACCGAACATACCGGCGCATGGGTCTTTAATCTTGAAAATTTGCAATTCAGTAAAATAAATAAATTTCAAGATGAAGAAAACATAAAAAGCATAAACCAAAATAAATCTGGTCAATTTGTATATACAGTACCAGAAGAAAGCTGGTGGACATATCATGTCCTATTTCACAATCCATCAGGAGTTTTAAGCTTTCCTGACATGCATGTTTACAAGGCTCGGTGGTTTAATAATAACTCAAGTCTCATAACCATTGAACGCTAATATTCCATAGTGCAAAAAAATCATAAAATCTTTTAGTTACTGTTTTAAAATGGCTGTTTGCCGGAAATATGTGTAGTTATAGAGTATCTTAAATTACTTTTAATCGTATTAATATTGATATTAATATTTTCTAATATGACAAAGAAAATTGTTTTTATAAATGGAAATCTAGAGACGGGAGAGAATAAGTTAAATCTGTTTTTGAGCGAAACTGCGAATAAACTTAACAACGACGGATTCGCTGTAATCCAAAATATCCCGAAACTGCTATTATTTTAGAAAAAGGAGATGCAACAAAAGATGAACTTGAATGTATCAGAGAAATATTTAATCATGTAAGTTCAAATTATCATTCAGGTATAAAATTATTTCAAACTATCGAACAAACCAATACTAAAGAGATATGCCATGCAATTAGCAATTTTTAATGGGTCGCCACGAGGAAAAAATTCAAACACAAAAGTACTTTTAGACCAATTTATTTCTGGATTTAAAGCAAGTGGCGAGGGTACAGTTTCATTAAATTATTTACTTCAACAAAAAGATAGAACATGGAGAATCTGGGAATTATTATAAAACCCGGTGCCGAAGGAATTAGGTTGATGCCCGAAATAATGACTAAAAAGCTCTTTAAACAAATGAACTCTTTTGGACAGCAACTTGCACAAACAGGAAAATTAAACAAAGCTGATTTAAATAAAATAGCAACTCCGTACAAATTTTCAAAACATCGGGACAGGCTGTTACTCCTTGTCAAACAGCACTGCTTACCCGTCCCTGTCCCAACGCAAAGAGCCGTCATTTTGAATTCTAAGCCAAACCCATCTTTCCTGTTTTCAGTAGAGATATATGGAATCCTTACTTCAACTATATCTCAGAACCGGCATAATAAATAGGAATAAAACGTAATCGTTGTTCAGGTATTACGCTATATTCTCTCGAAGAAAATACAATTCCCTCTTTTATTTTAGGATTTTCTTTTAATAGCAAGTGCAAACTTTTTAAACTACCCGAAGCACTGCTTTTTACCTCAACACCATAAATGTAATTATTTGATTGGGTAATAAAATCAACCTCGGCATTACTGCTTTTTGCTTGTCTCGACCAATAAAATATCTCATCGTTTTTAGCCATAAATAATTCTTGCCCAACAAACTGTTCAGCAAGTGCACCATTGTAGATATTAAGTAACTCTGCTTTCGTAAATTCCTCTCCATAATCTATTCCACTTATGTGTTGCATCAGTCCAATATCGAGGAATACGGCTTTAAATATATTTTTCTTTGTCGAAAAATTCAGAGGTAAACTTGGAGGATTTACCGAATACGCAATTTTTACCAATCTGGCCTTTTCGAGTAAAAACAGTGCTTTTTTTATGGTTGGAACAGAGAAATATGATGATAGCCTGCTATATTTAATTTGTTGTCCAATGCTTTTACTAACCATATTAAATGTTTCAGTAAGGCAGTTTATGTCAATTCTGGGAGTGTATTTTGCAAAATCGAGTTTAAAAGAGTTTATAATTTCAGAAAGTACTTCGTTTGTTTCAATAAAATTATTCGACTCTACAAATGTTTTAACACATTCTGGCATCCCGCCTGTGAAGAAATAATTTTTAAGTTCTGTTAATAATTTATTATGAATTACGGTTGATAGTTTTTGAGGTTTCTCTTTTAATATTTTTGCCAATTCATTGAAATTATTCGCCAATAAAAATTCGTAAAAATTCATTGGGTACATAAACATAAACTGCACCCTTCCTACCGGAACAGATATTTGGCTAAAAGCAAATTCCAAAAGAGAACCTGCAGCAATTACATGAATTTCGGGTGCTTCCTCATAAAAATATCTTAGACTCGTTATTGCGCGGGGAGCGAGTTGTATTTCATCAAAAATAAGTAATGTTTTTCCCGGAATCAATCTCTTTTGTGTTAATATTTCAATTTCACGGATTATTCTTCGGGAATCAAAATCAGTATCAAAAATTGAAACATATTTAGGAATCTTCTCAAAATCAATAAAAATAGTGTCGTCAAAATTGCTGTTACCAAAATATTTTAGCGAATAAGTTTTACCAACCTGCCTGGCACCTCTTAAAATTAAGGGTTTTCTTCGCTTTCTATTTTTCCAGTTTACTAATTGTTCGTCGATTATTCTTTTCATTAATCAATTATATTTTAATAACACAAGGTAAAAATACAATATTTATTTAATAATACAATGGTGTTAATTGATTATAATTTACAGCTCAGTTAGATCTAACTATTCTAATCAACTTCAGAACTCCTAACTTATCGTAAAATAACATGTTGTAGAAATAAGGTTATGTAGGCTATTGAATTTAATTTTCTACTTCACTTTCAGTTTGTACGAAACGCCCCACTCTATCCAGTCGGCAATTCCTCCATCGCGGGTTTTTAGTGCAACATGAGCATCAAGAGTTTCGGTAATTCCAATTTTGGCACCCACCCGCATATACCATTTCCCACGCTTTTCGAACGGTTTATGAATGTACCTGCCATAATTAAACATAAATGCAAACCGTTCGATTAAATAGTGAAAACCAATATGCGCCCCATAAAATGATTTATCGGCAAAAGTAGTCTCCTGTGGTAATTTATCATCATACAAATATTCTACAGAACCGTCATAAAATGCATCAAAACCAACAAGAGCTTTAAATCTGCGAGCAAATTGATATGCATAATCGACTGACGTTGTACTTACAAAATACCTCGGTCCTTCAATGCCGGTTGTGTCCACATCTCCATTCTCATCCTTAAACTCACCCGGCTCAGCCTGCACAGTTCCAACCGATGTAAAAAACTGAAATTCGTGATGTGGTTTAAATGTGGGGAAATCGGCTACAATAAATTCCGGTCGGAGTGGCGGTTGATAATCCGGGTCAACAAATTTGGTGTAATTCTTTACCGGATTGAAATAATAAGAAGTATTAAAACTTAATCCCCCCAAATTAATTCCACGCTGCGGAGTAAATGTTCGTCCGTTACTAAAATGCATCATCACAATACCTACCCCAATATCAAACCTATCGTTTAATGCATAATTCAATGCAAAATTAAGATTAAAATGAAGATTAGTTGTAGCACCAATATATGTCTGCGTGTTATTAGTCTCCGAGTCGTAAGGATTAAAATCAGTCGAAAGACCAGCTTCTAAATCGGTGCTGAAAATAAAATTACCAAAACGTGCCAAAGGAGCACTGTAAAAGAAATATAGTGCTGTTGGCATTCCAATTAAAGAATCGGCATCGGCTCCTCCCAAATCGAAGAAAGAAACACCAAGTCCGTATTTTGGATAATTGTGCAGCCTTTGCCAGTATTTTCGTCCGGTAGATTGAGTACCAATCCGAAATCCCGCACCGTAAAATCCATTTTTAAACATATCTGCCATCGACTCTTCCGGGCCAAGGTGACTCCCCTTATAACCCGATATCTGAATATAGTTTAAGAAACCATAATTCTTATCTTTATCAAAATCTTCGGTGGTAAACTTTGAAAACTCCTGTGCATAAGTCGAAGCGAACAGAAGTAATATACTGAATGTGATAATTATTCTTTTCATAGTAATCGACTTTTGGGTTAGTTTTGTTTTTCAAGTTTATACTCAAATTTCCGAGGACTCGGTCTGTAAACATTCCCTGTTGAATAATCCACAAGTAATGGAATTCCTCCCAAAAGTAAGTCAACCACCGTATAAGTAGCATTCTGTGTTCTAAAAATCAAATACTCCTTATCTTCGTAACCATCGGCTTTAAGTTCTAAAATACTTCCATGCTGAATTTTACCTTTTGGCAATTTAATTTTACCGGGAGCATCGCCAATCAACTCTCCATCGATATAAACTTGTGCTGCCGGCAGACTCTCTTCCGAAAATACCAGAGTATTTTTTTTACCTCCCAAAATAGTGGCACAGTTTTGAAATAAAAATCCGGACAGAAATAATATTAGCAAAAATCGAATTCGCAGAAATTTTTTCATAATAATTATTTGGTTACTCTTTTTATAAGATGTTTTCTTAAAAACACATCTTCAAAAATAACAGAAAAATAAAGAAAGAAAAAAATAAAACGACTATTAAAATCGAAATAATTTGAGGTTTAAAAGTAGAGTCCTCTCCAAAAAGTAAAAAAACAGAAACTTAGCTACCTAACAAGCCCGCAGCCAGGTTACTATCAGACACTACGTTGCTGTACTTTTTGCTAAAACATCATCTGATAAAGTTCCCAAGTAGGCTGAACACTTTACTCTTGAATGAAATATCTCAACTGGTCGAGCATTATCGGCACATCTTCTTTATCAATTCCCTGATTTAAAAGATAGTGAAAATCTTCATCGAAAACCTCGAAAAATTCAGTGTCAGTAAAATCGTTTTGAGCTATTGATTTTTTATAATAATCGAGTGCAACTTTCCGATTTCCCAAACTCCACTGCACATGTCCCGCATTCATCAAATCATGTTTATTGGGTGCGTCGTCAATCAGATTTCCAAAATACTTTTCGGCCTGCTCTTTTTTGCCCGTAACAAACGAGCACCAGCCAATCGGACGCCAAACTTTCTTGTTACCGGGAGCAAGATATTCGACTTTAAAATAACACTTTAAAGCCTCCTCGAACTGCTCCAGTTCCAAATAACAACGCCCAATATTTAGCTGAACATTCAGGTCGTCGCCATCTAATTTCTCGGCTTCGATATAATTTTCCAATGCCTTTTTCGGCTTCCTTAAATTACGGTAACAAAGTGCCATTTTTTTGAAATTCCACAATTTATTTAACCCGTACAACTCTGCTTTTTTGTACTCTTTTAGTGCATTTTCGTAATCGCCAGATTTCTGATAACAGTATCCTAATTTCTGATATAGCTCGCCATTTTTTTCGTTACCAAGAAAATAGTTAAATATTTCGGCGGCCTCATCAAAATAGTTTTTAGAGAAATAGTACTCAGCAATATTTCTGAGTATTTTATCATCCTCTTTTAAAATTTCGCCCAATACAATTGTATTATGAAAATCGAACCGCCAGCTAAAAATATCTTCGAAGTCTCTTTTTCGGGGATGCACTTTGTAAAACCTGTATAAATCCTGAATAATTTGATTTGAAATGAAACCGGATTTTTTACCGGGATCTGTCAACTCTTCGTCGGCCTGCAACTCGTTAAACTGATTCATTTCGGCATTCATTCCTTCCGCCATAAATTCACGATTCTCAGCCGGCAATTTCTGAATACTAAAACAGAATGAATACTTATCGGAATTACACAAAATTGGGGCACTGCTAATTACTTCAACAAAACGTCGGTTTATTTTATCGGTCTGATTTATTGAATCAAATATTTCAGGATTCTCCGCAAAAAACGGCATAAACCAATTCGAGAGTTCATTAAAAAACGGGAACATTTTCAACATCGAAAATGAGCCCATAAAAACATCGGCTCCCTCCATTTGCAACTCAGAAAACTCCTCCATTTTATTCATCAACCCGGGCGAATCTTCAAAAATCTTCTCCCACTCAGGGTTTTTATCATCATCGAAACTATCTTCCATCAAACTATCCAAATTCATTTTATCTTTCAAATTCGGACTAATTTTAATCATCTCGGGAATAATCTCATCAACAATTTTTTTCTGGATTTTCTCGGTCTCCCTGCTACTTATAAACTGGATAATAACCCGCTCCAGATTTTGTTTGAATTTAGGGTCTTCGTTAAGTATTTTCAACCTTCCGGTAATTGCCGGATAAAACGGAATACGTAAATCGTATTTGTAAAAATTAATTAGTAAACCAACCATTGCACGCTGAGATAACTCTGTTTCTTCGAGGTCGTAAACATCAAAAAGCACCGAGAATTTCTCCTTATCAAAAAATCGTTGTAAACTCAAAACAAGGGCAGAAACAATAAATGATTGATATGATTTACTTATTAAATTGCTCGTAAAAAAACGATGTAAAAAATCTATCTCCTCACTCTTCAACTTATCCAAAAACCAAATTCGGTAAAACAAATCAACTATATTTTGCTGATGATTATTTATATTCGCTTCGTGAAAAGAATCTTCGTTTTGCAGCTCATCGTACAAATAAAACCCTTCTAACCCGGTTAACAATTTATTAAAATCGGTGTTTGGTTTTAACTGAAAAGTTCTCTTTTTCTCGTATTCTACCGAAGGAGATTTTTGAATACGCACTGCTTCGTAAATATCGTCGGCAAGCTCGTAAACCGAAACAATTAGTTTACGATAAATTTTCTGTCGCTCCGGGTCCTGAATACCCTCGACTGTATATTTTAACATGTATTGGTAAGTTTGTTCCAGAGTTCGCCACTCTTCCAAACGAACAACCAATCCATTTTCGGTAATAAACTTTTCCAGCAAATCGAAAGCAGGTTTCAGTTTGCGGTCGGCCAAGTTCTTGCAAATCTCTTTGTATTTTATTTTGAGTTCTATTTCGGTCATAATATTTATCAAAAATAGTTGAACGAGTCGAGATAGTCAAAAAACAATCCAATTATTATTATCGGCTGATTTGACTTAAAATCGCATTTGTGTGCTGACAGAATTACTACAACTTATTACTAATATTTTTCTTGTAAAATTAATGATAACACATTATTTTTCGGGTATTTTCATGGTAGCCATCAATATTTTATCGGATATTTTATGGTACACATACCGTATATTATCGGTTTTTTCATGGCGTGCACCCCTTATAATATCTATTTTTTTATTATTTTGAAGTGAAATATTCGTCCGACAAAATAAAACGTTCAAAATATAAAATTTTTAAAACCAATTACCCCGAATATCCACTTCGTTACGTTGGATATAACTTTTCGGAAACAGAAGATACCGTTCAAATATTAAAAGTTTAAACTTATATTACAAAATTTAAAGGTACGCGCAGTTTTCCGTGACGGTTTTTTTCCATTACAGAAAACGATGTAAAATTGCTTACAAATACTTTATCCATTTTTTAGCTGCCGGAGAGTATGAATTGGAATACATCGAAGATGGGATTAATGCAGAAACACGGGCAATTGATTATCTTAAAAAGTCGGAAACGGTAACTAATTCAGACACCTTTGAGATTAACCTTGCATCTGGTGGTGGGTGGATTGGGAAGTTGGTAAAAAAACCAACCAAACTATAATTGGTTTAGCACAACACAATTATTATCTTTGAGAAAAATTATTTATAATCTATTGAAGCCATGAAACGAGCATGTAAAACTTTTTGCACACAGGAGGATGATTATAAGCGAGTTCCATATGATACGTTAACAAAATAAACAATTATAATCATATGAAAAAAGTAACAACACTTTTAACTTTTCTGTTTATTTCGAACCTGATTTTCGCACAAATACAAAAAAGTACAGAAGCCAATTTTATCAACCTAAATAAACCAGAACGACTTGAGTGGTTCAGAGACCTCGGTTTTGGTATGTTTATCCATTTTAGTTACGACAGCCAGTTGGGAGTTGTAATCAGCCACTCGATGGCAGGTGCATCAGATGATTATTTAAACCGTTTTGTTAACGAGCTTCCAAAAACATTCAACCCAAAAGATTTTGATGCCACAAAAATTGCAACACAGGCCAAACTTGCCGGTATGAAATATATTGTTTTCACAACAAAACACCACTCCGGTTTTTGTATGTGGGACACCGAAACCACCGATTTCAACATAATGAACACGCCATACAAAAAAGACCTTTTGGCTGAATATGTTGAAGCAACACGTGCGGCAGGATTGGCAGTAGGTTTTTATTATTCGCCTGAAGATTTTAATTTTTTATACGAAAATGGATTGCAAGTACGGCGTAAGTTTAACAAGCCAATTCCGGAATCGATTATGAAAAAATACCTGGAATTAGTTGAAATGCAAAGTATGGAATTGATGGCAAAATACGGAGAGATTGATATTGTCTTTTTCGATGGAGGCGAAGGTCCGTTACAGGAAAAATGTAAAGAGGTGGTTTGGGAGTTGCAGCCAAATATTGTAGTTACACGCGGAGCCATAAAAACCCCGGAACAAACTCTGCCGGGAGTTGTTTCGAAAGAACCATGGGAATCGTGTATTACAATGGGAACACAGTGGGCATACAAACCCACCAACGAAGAGTATAAAAATGGCGCACGATTAATTGAACTTTTGATTGAAACACGGGCAAAAGGGGGAAACCTGCTTTTAAATGTGGGGCCAAAATCTAACGGTGAATTACCAATTGAACAGGAAGCTAATTTACAAGAAATAGCGGCATGGAATTTTATTAATGGAGAAGCGATCGAAAAAGTTTCGCCGTGGATTTTACCCAACGAAAATGATATTTGGTTTACCTGGAAACCCGAGAAAAAAACATTGTATGCTATTCTTACAAATATTCCGAATTGGGAAAAAGGTACACGAAAAGAGTTCATCATTAAATCGGCTCAAATAACCGGGAATTCAAAAGTTAGCGTACTCGGGCAATCTGGTGAACTACTTGAATACCAACCGTCTGTCGATGCTTCTACGTATTTTGAACAAAAAGAGGATGGCATTCATATTTCGTGTATGCGCGCGCAGCGAATTTATAATAACAATAAATGGCACAACCCACTTGTACTTAAAATTACAAGCGCGGAGCCGGCACTCGTTCCTCCGGTTGTTGAAACTAATCAAGCTGTAAAAATCCAAAACAAGCTGATTTTACATGGTAATTTAATCTCTTCTGGAAATGCAGAATTGGTAAAAGCAGGATTTCAGTTTCGTGAATATGCAGGATTTGCAGAAGAGCTTTTTTCTAACGAGTGGCAGGAAACCAAAACCATAGAATTAAAAGAAAATGGCGATTTTGAAATTCAGCCAAATATCAAAAAAGAGGGGAAAACATATCAGTTTCGTACTTTTGTCGATCACCCAAAATTACGGGTTTATGGCGATATTAAAAAAGTGAATTATTAATTTGTTACTATTAATCTTTCCGATTTATTTCCAATTTTTAAAGTATATAAACCTTTGGGTAAATTATCTATTTTTATTTCATTTTTGCCTTTATACAATACTTTTTCAAAAACTGTTGCACCATTAACAGAATATATTTTTACTGAATCAGAAGAATCGATCTCAATATAAATTATATCGTTTGCCGGGTTTGGATAAACTTTAAAGCCTGAATTATCTTCGATTAAATCTGAATTCACAGGTGTTTCCGGAAGATATATAACTACTTCATCGTAAATATCTCCATATCTGTTCGATGCTCTTAAAATTAATGAGTCGGTTTCGTTACCAACTAAATTACCTGAATAGACATAACAAAAAGTACCCTCAACATTAAACGAATAATTCCCTGAGTTATTCAGCAGGCTCCATTCAACTATATTATCCCAACTATTCGAAGGTGTAAAAGTAACTCTAAACGATAATCTTTCGTTGGGTTTAGTAAATCTGTTTTTTGGGGCATAAATACTGACATCTTCCATTCGCGGATAAATATAATGTGCCAAAGGAAGATTCTCAATCTCAATTGAATCTGACAAGAATCGAAGAAAAACCATACCATATTTTGGCACTTTAATCAACATTTTATCTTTAATTATAATATCGACAGAATCAATAACAGCCAGTTTTGTATTAAAATCTTCGCCGGTAATCGAATACATTTTACCTTCAGAATTCACATTAAAATCCTCGGGCAAATCTATCTGAACAAAGTGGTCGTCAATATAATAGCGACTTATTAAAACTACAGTATAACCATCTTTATTTCTGTAAGTATGCGCCCCAACAGGTCTTTTCCCAAACGGTGCTCCCGGTTCAGAAACACCCACTTGATTAGAATAATATTTGTTGTACAATACATCGCCTTTACAGAATTTATTAAAATATTTTGCCGTTAAAAACAGGGGCATTCTCCGGTAATTATTTTCTGACTCGGTAATTCTCCACTCGCCGCCTGTTAAATGAAAAAGTGTTGGAATTGCCGATCCCAACTCCATTGCAGTCAGATAATAATCGGTACTTAGCAATGCCTGTCCGAGTCTTCCGTTATATGTGGGAGTTGTTGTATTCGATTCGTACATATATTGTTTAAAAATGCGCCCGGTTTTTTCCACCTCAAATTTGTGCGCCAAAATAATACCGCTCAAAAATTTATCAGCTCTTTGCCTGACATTCTTATAATAATCCAATTCAGATTCGGCTGCCGGCAACGCGGGATCATAATTCAAATTACCTCCCAAATAACCCGAAGGAGCGGTCCAGTCAACTTCGCCGGCATCGCCAATAATTAACTTATCATTTAATCCGTAGCTATATTCGCGGCTCGGATAACGAGCACTGTATGTGAGTGTAATTTTTGTTGAGTCGTAATATTCCGATGCCCTCATTTTAGTAGCAATTTTTCGACACCACTTTGCATAATTATTATAGTTTTCGCCTATTTGCGCACGATGAGCATCTCCGCCCCAAACTTCATTTCCAAACTCAAAAATCAAACCCTTACTATTTTTCAGGAACGGTTCGGTATATCCCTCGGCAACCCTCAACCGACCGCCTTCCGTTTCGTCCGGACCGTTTATATATTCAAGAAAACGAATAAATGTTTCATCATTTTTTATCCAATCGGTACTATTTTCAACGCCGCAGCAAAAAACCGTGTAAGCATCCAAGTCGTTACAACGCTTAAAAAACCTACCAATTGTTACACTCTTTCCCGCTCCCACGTAACTGGAAAAACTTAATGGATTTGCGGTGAGCGCACCCCATCTGATTGCTCCGGGTTGCAGGTCTTTAAGTAATTTGGTATGTACAGAATTAAATACCTCGCCATTTTTAAAGTTGGGATTAATTCCGAGTCCTTCGTTAAACGAAATTGCTTTAAGAGAAAGTTCGATACTACCCGTTTTTACACCTAAATTTTCATCGAGCGGATCGAATTCAACCGTTGAAATACTAAAAACATCACTTTTACCCGACACATTCATTCCAATATCGATGGCCTCAATTTCAATATTATAGTCAGTGAGTGGTGCTAAAACTTTCAGTATTATTGTATTGCCATAAACCACACTGTCAGTATTAACCAGTTCTCCATCGAGATAAATATTATAACCATAAATTCCGCTTGCCTCGTCGGTTGCACCATTCCACGAAACTTGCAGCGCAACACCTGTTGCCTCATCAACCATTAAACTGGTTGGCGGATTTGGAGGAATTGTATCTAAACTTAAAGTTGTTGCATTAACAATCTGGTTTATAAACGATTCGTTTTTCACCAAATCAACCGCACTAACAGCAATCGAATAATCAGTTTCCGGAGCGAGATTCTCAATTAAATATTCGGTTCGAGAGATTAGTTTTTTGTTAATTTTAAGGCCATTCAAATAAATATTATATCCACTTACTTTTTGGTTATCAACACTTCCACTCCACGAAACTCGAACAAACCGATCTCCTACAGAAGCGGCGTTCAACTTCGTTACCGCTTCAGGTCTTTCAGTATCGTATTCCGGATACAAAAAAGAACCGTCGATATATTTTACACCAAACTCACCTTGCAACTCCCATTTAACACCACCATTTTCGTTATGCACATTCCACTGTACAGCGTATATTGCATAAATTTTATCCTCTTCTAAATAAACAGGATCCGATTTACGTCCATTTGCAGTTACCGATCCCACTTTCCCGTGTTTATCGCTGCTTGCAGCTATTGCAGTAGCATTTTCAAAGTTTTCGTCTGAACTCAGAAATAGTGCAAAATCAGAATCTCCTTTAATATAGAATGTATAATTACCGGTAACTTCCGGTGCTAAAAATCCTTTTATGAAACCTGTACCAAAATCATGTCCATCGCACAACGCAGCATTATTACAACCAGCACTTACAGTAATGGGAATATTGTCCCAATCCAAAATATCATACGCAACTTTCATATTCGTCGATTGAATTATCGAATCGAATATTGGGGTCTCGTTAAGCGGTATAACTTCCTGCCAAAAAATAGCATCGTGAATTTGGAACTTAATTCCATTGTGTGAATATTTTGCAACGGTAACTTCAAAGCTTTTTGTTGTTGTACCATCGTCGTCAGATATTGAAACTGTGAGTTCTACTGCACCCAAGATGCCCAGTTCTTTTACCCAGATAAAAGCCAGTTTATTTTCGTTTGAATAAGAAACTGAATCAACTTTCAAAATCGATTCGTCGGAAGAAACTACAACGAAATTAAGTTGCTGACTCATAATATCGCCATCCGAAATATTCGGGATTAATAAATAATCGACACCCGAGTTAACAATAACAGTATCGTTTTTTGGAGTAGTAAACTCAGGATTATTTTGTGCGATTACATTTCCAATTATCAGAATTATAAATAATACTAATATTGATTTTATATAATTCATAAATGCTATTTAATTGTTTCAGGCAATAAAAACTTCTATTTAAAAGAGTGCGTCAAAATACACAAATAATTTTTCTACCGAAATAATTCTATGATATTTTGATACATTTGTCTTAATTAAAATTTAAAAATCTTAACAACTAAAATTATGAAACGTAATCTTTCCATTTTTTCCGTATTAATTCTTTTCATTCTCTCTTATCAGCTAAAAGCAGAAGTAAAACTACCTGCCATTTTTGGCAACAATATGGTTTTACAACAACAAACCAATGCTGCAATTTGGGGCACAGCAAAAGCAAATAAAACAGTAAAAATTACTACATCGTGGAACAAAAAAAGCTATTCAACAAAAGCTGATTCTGATGGAAACTGGAAATTAATAGTAAAAACTCCGGCAGCCGGCGGACCATTTTCTATAACTATTTCTGACGGAAAAACCTTGACGCTGAATAATGTGTTAATTGGCGAAGTCTGGGTTTGCTCGGGGCAATCGAATATGCAAATGACCATGAACGGTTATCGCAATCAACCGGTACTTGGTTCCAACGAAGCAATTGCAACATCAACAAACAGATCAATCAGGTTAATTACTATTAAACGAGATAAAAGTTTAGAAGAACAAAATGATTTTTCGGGAGAGTGGCTGGAATGTAATCCCGGCAGTGTTGGCGATTTTAGTGCAACTGCATATTTTTTTGGCAAGATGATTCAGAAAGCTCTCGATGTTCCGGTTGGATTAATCTCGTCGAGTTGGGGAGGTACACGAATTGAACCATGGATGAGTGATGCCGGATTTAAAAATTTCGACTGGGTAAAACTACCCGACGAAAACACAAAAAGCGATTTCTCGCAACAAACTCCAACTGTACTTTTTAATGCAATGATTGCGCCAATGGTTGGCTTTGCTATAAAAGGTGCTTTGTGGTATCAGGGAGAATCGAACAGATCCGAACCGCAGCATTACGAAAAATTAATGCCCGGACTTATTGAAAACTGGAGAGCAGAGTGGGGAATTGGAGATTTCCCGTTTTACTACTGCCAAATCGCACCTTTTAATTATGGAGGTGGCTTAAATTCAGCTTTTCTACGCGAGGCACAATTTAATGCTTCAACTGCAATATCGAATACCGGGATGGCGTGTTTAATGGACACCGGCGAAGAATATGTTATTCATCCTGCCGACAAAAAAGCTGCCGGCGACAGACTTGCATATCTGGCTCTTGCAAAATCTTATGGTATGGACAAATTGGAGTTTTCGGGACCTGTTTTAAATGAGATGATTGTTGATGGCAGTGTGGTAAAGCTTACTTTCGACAATGCAAATTATGGGTTAACTACTTTTGGAAAAGAGTTGGAAAACTTTAAAGTTGCTGGCGAAAACAAACGATTTTATAAAGCTACGGCTATAATTACCAGGGAAGGAATTACACTCTCGTCGCCAATGGTTACAAAACCGGTTGCAGTTCGTTACGCATTTGATGACTGGGTAGTTGGTGAGCTTTTTAATAATGCAGGACTACCGGCATCGTCGTTTAGAACTGATGATTGGGAGATAAAATAATCTGAATATCTGCAAACCTACCCAAACATTTACTTCCTGAATGAAATGGCGTATATATCAGTAGGTTGTTATGTAAAGTGTAATGTTTCGTATTCGTCATTCCGAATTCATTTCGGAATCTGCTATTTGAGATAGGGATGCTGAGAAGCAGATAAAATTGTCGGAGTTAGAAACTCCGACTCCATAACAAAATAAACGGTTCTTTCAATCCACTCCCTTCACATTCATCTTTAAAGTATAAACTCCTTTGCGTGCAGTGATAAAAAGCACATCTCTTTTCTCTCCTCCAAAACAAATATTTGCCGGTTTTTCGGGGCACTCAATCTCTTCAATCAATTCTCCTTTCGGATTATAAACCCAAACTTTACCTGAAGTAAGATAGACATTTCCTCTATTATCAATCGTCATTCCATCGCTCCCGTTGGGTGCAAAAAATGTTTTGTTTGTAAGAGTGCCATCTTTTTGAATATCGTATTTCCAGGTTTTGTCAGCCTGAATATCGGCAACATACAATATTTTCCCATCGGGTGTTCCAATCAAACCATTTGGTGTTTCAAAATCGTCGATAACTCGGGAAATTTCTCGATCAGGAGTTAAATAATAAACACCCCGAACATTCTGAATTTCGGTGTGTCCTTCGCCCCACCATTTTCTATGATAATACGGATCGGAAAAATAGATACCACCGCCTGGGGCAATCCACAAATCGTTGGGAGCATTCAGATGTTTACCGTCAAAACCTTCATGAATAACAACCAGTTTTTTATTCTCATCGAAATATGCCAGTTGATTTTTTTCATCAGCGCAGACAACCAATTTCCCCTCAGCATCGAAATACATTCCATTGGAGCGTCCCGTTCCTTCGAGATAAAGTGAAATGCCGTTTTTTTCATCCCAAATATGAATACGATCATTTGGCTGGTCTGTGAAATAAACACGACCTTCGGGAGCAACTGCCGGTCCTTCAGTAAAAATAAAACCATCTCCCACCTTTTGAACAGTTGCATTTTTGGCAATAAGACTATCCTTTTTCTTTGGATTTGCACTTAAAAAACAGATTGCTAAAAAAAGAATCAGGATAGTTATTAATAATTTATTCATGTGAATTAATTTGTAGATTTTATAAACTTATGCAAAATTATAATAAACGAAAATAGTTAAAATTATTCTGTGTTTTTTATAATGGTTCTATATTAACTAAATATAGTTTAATATCATATTCAAATATCTATATATTTATCCTTATTTAATAAAAAAAATTACCTTTGTGATTCTGAAAATTTCACTATATTACCGTAAATTTCAGCGAATACTAATTTTAGAAAAATAAAAAACATATGTTCGATTTAGATTTAGTTAAAAAGATTTATGCAGAATTGCCTGAAAAGGTAAAAAAAGCCAAAGCAGAATTAAACCGTCCATTAACTTATGCCGAGAAAATTCTCTATTCGCATCTGTTCAAAACTCAGGAACTCGAAACTTTTGAAAGAGGAAATGCTTATGTTGATTTCGCTCCCGACCGTGTGGCCATGCAGGATGCAACAGCACAAATGGCTTTGTTACAGTTTATTAATTCAGGTAAAAAATCTACCGCAGTTCCTTCAACAGTTCATTGCGATCATCTAATTCAGGCACAAGTTGAAGGAAAAGCCGATTTAACTTTAGCTAAAGATTTAAACAAAGAAGTTTATGATTTTCTGGAGTCTGTATCGAATAAATATGGAATTGGTTTTTGGAAACCCGGCGCAGGAATTATCCATCAGGTTGTGCTTGAAAACTATGCTTTCCCGGGCGGAATGATGATTGGAACCGATTCGCATACTGTTAATGCAGGTGGCTTGGGAATGGTTGCAATTGGTGTTGGCGGTGCCGATGCTGTTGATGTAATGGCAGGAATGGCATGGGAATTAAAAATGCCAAAACTGATTGGTATAAAACTCACCGGCAAATTAACCGGCTGGGCAGCTCCAAAAGATGTGATTTTAAAGGTAGCCGGAATTTTAACCGTAAAAGGCGGAACCGGTGCAATAGTTGAATATTTTGGAGAAGGTGCAAAATCTCTTTCGGCAACCGGAAAAGGCACAATTTGCAATATGGGCGCCGAAGTTGGTGCAACCACAAGTATATTTGCTTACGACGAAAGTATTGAACGATATTTAAAAGCAACCGGAAGAGAAGAAGTTGCCAAACTTGCCAACAATGTAAAACAACATTTAACAGCCGACCCAGAAGTTTACGAAAACCCTGATATTTATTACGACCAAGTAATCGAAATTAATCTGTCGGAACTGGAGCCACATATTAACGGACCATTTACACCCGACCGTGCAACTCCAATTTCGAAAATGAAAGAGGCAGCAGTTGAAAATGGCTGGCCTTTGGAAGTTTCGGTTGGACTTATCGGAAGTTGTACAAACTCATCGTACGAAGATATTTCGAAAGCTGCTTCAATTGCAAAGCAAGCCGAAGAAAAAGGGCTGACTGCAAAAGCCGAATACTCGGTAACTCCCGGTTCGGAACAAGTTAGATATACAATTGACCGCGATGGATTTATCGATACTTTCGAAAAAATTGGCGGGAAAGTTTTTGCTAATGCTTGCGGACCGTGTATTGGACAGTGGGCGCGCGAAGGTGCCGACAAACAAAAGAAAAACACCATAGTACATTCATTTAACCGTAACTTTTCGAAACGTGCCGATGGTAATCCAAATACACATGCATTTGTTGCTTCGCCCGAATTGGTAACTGCACTTGCAATAGCCGGACGGTTAGATTTTAATCCGGCTACAGATACTCTTACAAATAATAACGGCGAACAGGTAAAACTCGATTTACCTACCGGAGACGAATTACCAATCAAAGGATTTGATGTTGAAGACCCGGGATTTCAAGCTCCTGCCGAAGATGGTTCGAATGTTGAAATTACAGTTTCTCCAGACTCAAAACGATTACAATTATTATATGAATTTGCACCCTGGGACGGAAGAAATATTACCGGAGCAAAACTGCTGATTAAAGCTTTGGGGAAATGTACAACCGACCATATTTCGATGGCTGGTCCGTGGCTACGTTTCCGCGGTCATTTAGATAATATTTCGAACAACATGTTAATTGGTGCAGTTAACGCATTTAACAGCGAAAGCAACAATGTTAAAAACCAATTAACAGGGAAATACGATACAGTCCCCGCAGTTCAGAGAGAATACAAAGCAGCAGGAATTGCAACAGTTGTTGTTGGCGACCAAAATTATGGAGAAGGCTCGTCGCGCGAACATGCTGCAATGGAACCACGCCATTTAGGTGTTAAAGCCGTAATTGTAAAATCGTTTGCACGAATACATGAGACAAACCTAAAAAAACAGGGAATGCTCGGATTGACTTTTGCAAACGAAAACGACTACGATTTAATTCAGGAAAATGATACCTTTAACTTTATAGATTTAGTTGAATTTGCACCCGGAAAATCTTTAACCATCGAAATAGTTCATGCAGATGGTTCAAAAGATAATATTGTTGTAAACCATACATACAACGAACAGCAAATCGACTGGTTTAAAGCTGGCTCTGCACTAAATTTAATTCGTAAAGAAAATAGTAAATAGAAAATATATAAACAGAAATTCAAAAAAATTATGCAAAAAATCAAAGTTCAAAATCCCGTCGTAGAGCTCGACGGAGACGAAATGACCAGAGTAATCTGGGATTTCATTAAACAAAAACTAATCTTACCATATCTTGATATCGACCTGAAATATTACGATTTAGGAATGGAAAGCCGTGATGCTACAAACGATCAGATTACAATCGATTCGGCAAATGCAATATTAAAATATGGAGTTGGCGTAAAATGTGCAACCATTACTCCCGACGAAGCCCGTGTTGAGGAGTTTGGGTTAAAAGAGATGTGGAGATCGCCAAACGGAACTATCCGTAATATTTTAGGAGGAACAGTTTTTCGCGAACCTATTTTAATGAGTAACATACCTCGATTGGTTCCTGGTTGGACAAAACCTATCTGCATCGGTCGTCACGCTTTTGGAGACCAATACAGAGCAACAGACTTTTTAACAAAAGGAAAAGGAACTTTAACAATTTCATTTACTCCTGAAGATGGCAGTGAGCCAACTTCTCATAACGTTTACGATTTCGAGGGTGACGGATTAGCAATGGCAATGTACAACACCGACGAATCTATTCGAGGATTTGCACACTCTTGCATGCAACAAGCCATCGATAAAAAATGGCCACTGTACATGTCAACAAAAAATACCATCTTAAAAAGATACGATGGTAGATTTAAAGATATTTTTCAGGAAATTTTTGATGCTGACTATAAAGAAAAATTCGAAGAGCTGGGAATTACTTACGAGCACCGCTTAATCGACGATATGGTTGCAGCCGCAATGAAATGGGAAGGCGGCTATGTTTGGGCTTGTAAAAACTACGATGGCGATGTACAAAGCGACACCGTTGCTCAGGGTTTTGGATCACTTGGATTAATGACTTCAACTCTGGTTACTCCCGATGGAAAAATTATGGAAGCTGAAGCTGCTCACGGAACCGTAACACGCCATTTCCGTCAGCACCAAAAAGGCAATCCAACATCTACAAATCCGATTGCATCTATTTTTGCATGGACTCGTGGATTAGCATTCCGTGGCAAATTAGATGATAATCAGGAGTTAATTGATTTTGCAGATACACTGGAACAAGTTTGTATTGAAACCGTTGAAAGTGGAAAAATGACTAAAGATCTTGCATTAATCATTCATGGGAAAGACTTGAAAGAGGAACACTATCTGACAACTCAGGGATTTTTGGAAGCTCTGGATGAAAACCTGAATTTGAAATACAATTAAGATAAAACACCAACTAAATTTATTTAATAATTTAAAGTTTTAAAAATGGAATATATAAAGTACAGATTTTTTCAGAAAGCCAACAAGTGTTCTAAGGAATTTCAACGCATTAAAAAAGACCATGGCGACAAAGTAATTGCAGAAGTAACGCTAGGACAAGTTTTAACCGGAATGAAAGGTATTCCTCTTTTAGTAACCGACACCTCTAAATTAGACCCGGCCGAGGGAATACGTTTTAAAGGCTACTCTATTCCTGAACTTCAGGAGAAACTTCCTAAACTTTCGCCCGGCGATGAGCCATTACCGGAAGGACTTTTATATTTGATGCTAATTGGTGAAATTCCATCACTTGAAGATGTACAAAATCTTTCAAGAGATCTTGCTACAAGATCGCACGTACCACAGCACGTTTTTGATGTAATTGATGTATTACCAAAAAATGCAAAACCAATGACACAATTCATTGCAGCAATTGTATCTATGGCAACCGAATCTATTTTTCAGAAAGCATACCGTGCCGGTGTAAATAAAAAATTCTACTGGGATTCAACCTATGAAGATATAATGAATCTAATAGCTCGTTTACCACGCATTGCAGCGTATATTTATCGTCGCAATTTTTATAACGACGATCATATTGAACCCAATCCACACCTCGACTGGGCAGGAAACTTTGCTCACATGATGGGGCACGACTCGGAAGACATGCGTCGTCTGTTCCGTATGTACATGTTAATTCATGCCGACCACGAAGGAGGAAATGTTTCGGCACACGCAGCACATTTGGTAGGTTCTGCACTAAGTAATCCATACTACGCATACACTGCAGCAATGACAGGTTTGGCAGGTCCGTTGCACGGCTTTGCAAATCAGGATGTAATTCACTGGATGTTTGAGATGATGGAAGAACTTGACACAGAAACTCCAACCGATGAGCAAGTTGCTGCTTATTGCAAGAAAACACTTGAAGAAGGACGTGTTATTCCTGGTTACGGTCATGCTGTTTTACGTAAAACCGATCCAAGATTTACTGCTCAGGAAGAATTTGCAAATAAATATATTAAAGATGACAAGATGATTAATCTTGCTAATCAACTATACAGGGTTGTTCCACCGATTTTAGGCAGTATTGGAAAGATTAAAAATCCATGGCCAAATGTTGATGCGTACAGTGGTTCACTACTTTATCATTACGGAATTAAAGAGTATTCATTCTATACCGTTATGTTTGGAGTATCGCGTGCATTGGGTGTTTTGGCATCGTTAACCAACGACCGTATTTACGGAATGCCATTAGAAAGACCAACGTCGCATCCATTAGACTGGTTTCGCGAAAAAGCTGATGGCAAAAAGCCTACAAGTTGTTAATCGAAATTCAATTGATATTTAAAAAAGCCGGGTTCTGTCCGGCTTTTTTTTGGCTGTTATTTGTGTGAGTGTTTTGTAGTATTCAAAGCGCGACATAAAGTTGCACTTCGAATTAATGCAATATCACCTTTTATCTTTATGAATTTTTAGTTCAACTCTGGTTCCGGTTTGATCACCATCCCTTTTGTTTAAGTCAATAAATTTAATTTCAATTTTATAGCCATTGTATTTCTCAAACAACCGATAAAATTCATTCATTATGCTCAACCCGTTTCCCGATGAACTTTTATGGTCAGAAGCTGCTTTCAACCCCATTCCATTATCGGTAACCGAAATATGTACGCCATTAATCAGGGGGGCAATATCCACTTGTAACAACCCACCTGTTTTTGTGTTTTTAAAACCGTGTTTTACAGCATTCTCAACATAAGTGTGTATGCACATTTTAGGAATTTCAAAATTCAGATCAACATCGGGGTGGATGGTAAATTCTGAACTAAACCTCTCTTTAAACCGGTGTTGCTGAATAGTGAGATAATCTTTGGTAAAGCCTATTTCGTTTTTTAGAGTGCGTTTTACCTCTTTGGCATCGTCCATTACACGTTGTATCAGTATCCCCTCTACCAAATAGGTCATAGAAAGTTGTTGTATAATGTTTTTCTTTGCATTAAATTGGGTGGATTATATCTTCAGGTTTTGGGGAAGCAGCTCGTCTAGCCTGTTTACTTTGTGGTGCGGTATTACTTCTAAC